>DASZJQ010000198.1:0-8984 GCA_035947875.1 Acidimicrobiales bacterium | reverse complement strand
ATCGTCCCCCCGGCATCATTGGTGGGTTCATCCCGGCACCGCGACAGCGTCGTTGCGAACTCCGAGGGTTCCCGGTACGAAGGAGGCGGAGATGTCGGACGCGGGGAGTGAGGGGGAATTCGAGAATCTCAGGGCCGACATTGCCCGGATGAGCGAACGCCTCGCTCAGCTTGAGGGGCGAGACCCTACCGGCGAAACCGGCGAAACCGGCGAAACCGGCGTAACCGGCGTAACCGGCGTAACGGCACTAACGGCACTGCGGTCCCATCCAGCGGCCCCATTCGCCGGTCCAGAATTGACGGTGAGCGACACAACCGAGACGGTGGTTGCCCAACCGGTGTCCCGGCGTGGTGCCCTGCTCGCCTTGGGTGGTGTTGCCGCGAGTGGCGTAGGACTGGCGGTCGGATCGACGTTGATTGGAGCGGCCCCGGCTGCCGCGGCCCCTCCCCCCGGTAAGTCGGTGTTCCTGCTACCGACGCCCATCAGGGTGCTCGACACGCGGGAACCGGGGAGTCCGGCCATACCGGACCGGCCGCCAGATCCGGTCCCAGCGAACTCGGGCGTCGTTGCGACCATCGGCGGAGTGACCGTCAATGGCATCACGATTCCCCTGACTGCAACGGGCATCATCGGCAATGCGACCGTCGCGGCACCTTCCGCCGACGGTTTTCTCACCCTCTATGCCGCAGCGCAAATAGCCGTTCCGGCCGTCTCGAACCTCAACTTCCAATCCGGCGATGTGGCCCGGGCGAATTTCTGCGTGGTCCTGCTGAACGGGGCGGGAGAGATCATTATTTACACGACGGCCACGACCGACGTCGTCTTCGACGTGACGGGGTACGTGATGTAATCAGATGGATCGGATAACCATTCCCGATCCATTTCAAGTCATAGGTCTCTCTGTTTCGACAGGCCAGGAGTCAGGGTTTTCGACGTCCACCACTCCGCCCAGGGCTCCCGGTCAGTATGGGCGGTAGTCACGGACCTTCCCTGACGCCCGCGTTGCCAGACCTTCCCGCACCACGTGGGTGACTCCGTGCCCGGAGAGGGCACAAGGACTACAGGACGACGACGGAACGCAGCACCTCGCCCCGCTGCATGCGCGCGAACGCCTGCTCCACCCCATCGAGGGGGATGGTCTCGGTGACGAACAGGTCCAGATCCAGGCGACCGGCCAGGTAGAGGTCAACCAGCATGGGAAAGTCTCGAGAGGGGAGGCAGTCGCCGTACCAGCTGGGCTTGAGCATCCCGCCGCGGCCGAAGAAATCAATCATCGGCAGATCGATCCGCATGTCGGGGGTGGGGACGCCGACCTGGACCAGGGTGCCCGCCAGGTCGCGGGCGTAGAACGCCTGCTCCATCACCTTGGGATGGCCGACCGCCTCGATGCAGACGTCGGCGCCGTTGCCACCGGTCAGGCCCTGCACGGCCGTCACGGGATCGCTGGCACTGGCATCGACGGTATGGGTGGCCCCAAAAGCCGTCGCCGGCACCAGCTTGCTCGGGTCGAGGTCGATGGCGATCACCGTGCTGGCCCCGGCCAGCCGGGCCCCGGCGATGGCGGCGCACCCGACGCCGCCGCAGCCGAAGACGGCGACCGAATCGCCCGGTCCCACCTGGCCCGTGAACATGGCGGCACCCAGGCCGGCCATAACGCCGCAGCCCAACAGCCCTACCGCTTCGGGACGCGCCCGCCGGTCGACCTTGGTGCACTGCCCGGCGGCCACCAGCGTCTGGTCGGCGAAGGCGCCGATGCCCAGAGCGGGGGAGAGCGGCGTGCCGTCAGCCAACGTCATCTTCTGAGTGGCGTTGTGGGTGGCGAAGCAGTACCAGGGGCGGCCCCGCCGGCACGCTCGGCAGTCGCCGCACACGGCGCGCCAGTTGAGGATCACGAAGTCGCCCGGAGCGACGCCGGTGACATCGCTTCCCACTGACTCGACGATGCCCGCCGCCTCGTGCCCGAGGAGGAAGGGATAGTCGTCGTTGATCCCTCCCTCGCGGTAGTGCAGATCCGTGTGGCACACCCCGCAGGCTTTGACGGCCACCACCGCTTCACCCGGACCCGGTGCCGGGACGATGATCTCCTCGAGGGTCACGGGCGCCCCTTTTTCTCTCGACACCACGCCGCGTACTGCAGAGGCCATGTCCACTCCCTCGTCGTCTCGTCACTCGTCGCTGTCGGTTGGCTCCTGCATGATGCCCGAAGGGCCGGGCCGGTGCCCACCGGGGCTGCGGCGGCGTGCCTTAGCGGGCCGAGAGCTCGGCCGCCGGAGGCGGCGCGGCCGAAGGAGAGAGGTCGGAATGGGAGACCCAGACCTCGTCGCCGGAGGCGAGGCGCAGCTCGGAGGCGGCGCCTCGGCTGAGCTGGACCCAGCAGGTCTCGCCCTTGGGCAAGGCCAGGTCGACCCGCACTTCGAAACCGAGGTGGGTGACCCGCTCGACCACGGCCGGCTGGCCACCGAACGTTGCATCGTGGTGCAGGACCAGGTCGTGCGGGCGGACCCACTGACCGTCGAGCCTGGTGGTTGGACCCAGAAACTTCATGACGAACTCATTGGCGGGATGGTCGTACATCTCGGCCGGCTCGCCGATCTGCTCCAGCCGACCTTCGTGAATGATGGCGAGGCGGTCCGCCACCTCGAGGGCTTCCTCCTGATCGTGGGTGACCAGGACGGTGGTCACGGAGATCTTCTGGTGGAGTTCCCGGAGCCAGACGCGGAGCTGCTGTCGGACCTGGGCGTCGAGGGCGCCAAAGGGTTCATCCAAGAGGAGCACCCTCGGCTCAATGGCCAGCGCCCGAGCCAGAGCCATGCGCTGACGCTGGCCGCCGGAAAGTTGGGAGGGGTAGCGGTCGGCCAAATGACTGATGCGCACCAGCTCGAGCAGCTCGTCGACCCGGTCGCGGATCTCCGTCTTGGGCCGGCGACGCACCTCGAGGCCGAAGGCCACGTTGCGGCGCACGGTCAGGTGGCGAAAGGGGGCATAGTGCTGGAAGCAGAAGCCGACGCCGCGCTCGCGCACGGCGACGTTGGTCAGGTCCTGACCGTCGATCTCGACCGTGCCGGCGTCGGGCTTCTCCAGGCCGGCAATGACCCGGAGCAACGTGGACTTGCCGCCTCCGCTCGGGCCCAGCAGTGCGGTGAGCGACCCCTTGGGCACGTGCAGGCTTACGTCGTCGAGAGCAACGGCATCTCCGTATCGCTTGGTGACTGAGGTGAGCGTGATCGCCATGTGCGTGACCCCCTTTCGTCCCTGCCGCCCAGGATCGCCAGAACGAAGATGGCGATGAGGGCAAGTATGACCGCCCCGGCGAAGGCACCGGTGGGTTGGACGTTCTCGATGCTCGCTTGAATGAAGAGGGTCATGGTCTGCGTCTTGCCTTCAATGGCCCCCGACACCACCAGCACGGCGCCGAATTCTCCCAGTACACGTGCCGTGGTCAGGGTGATCCCATAGGCCAACCCCTGCCGGATGCTCGGCAGGGTGATGCGGCGAAACACCGTGAACGGGGAGGCGCCGAGTGTGGCGGCGGCCTGTTCCTGCTCGGTGCCGATCTCCTGGAGCACCGGGAGCACCTCGCGTACGACGTAGGGCAGCGCCACGGTGGCCGAGGCCATGACGATGCCGGGCACCGAGAAGATCACCTCGATGCCGTGGGCGGCCAGCCAGTTGCCGAACCAGCCCGTGTGCCCGTAGACGAGGATGAGCGAGAGGCCGACCACGACCGGGGAGATGGCCAGGGGGAGATCGATGAAGGCATCGAGCAACCAGGCGCCGCGGAATCGGTGACGGGCCAGGATGAGCGAGGTGCCCACCCCGAAAAGGGTGTCCGCGGTCACCGCGATGAGCACGACCAGCAAGGTGAGCCACAGCGCGTGCAGGGCGTCTGGTGTGGTGACGGCGTCCCAGGCGGCGGCGAACCCGTGCTGGAAGGCCCGATAGAAGACGAAGCCAACCGGCAGGACGATCAGCACGAGGAGGTAGCCCAGCGCGACGAACCGCAGCGGCAGGCGCCAGCGTCCGCTCATATCGCCTCGGTGATCCCGAAGCGACGTCGCAGGACGCCGATACCGAGCAGGACAGCCAGGGCGATCAAGATCAGCACGACCGAGACCGACGCGGCGGCACCCAGTGCGTCACTCTGGGAAAGGCTGTAGATCCACGACGATGCCACTTCGGTCTTGAATGGCAGGTTGCCCGAAATCAGCACCACCGAACCGAATTCACCGACGGCCCGGGCGAAGGCCAGGCCGGCCCCGGCCAGCATGGCGGGCGCCAGGCTCGGGAGAATGATGCGCCGCAAAATGAGTGGCGACGAGGCCCCCAGCGAGGCGGCTGCTTCCTCGGTCTCCCGGTCGAATTCGGCCAGCACGGGCTGGACGGATCGGACGGAAAAGGGAAGGGTGACGAAGGCCAGGGCCACCAGGATCCCGATGCTGCTGTTGGCCACGTTGATGCCGAACGGGCTGTTCGGGCCGTAGAGGCTCAATAGGGTGAGGCCGGCCACGATGGTGGGCAGGGCAAACGGGAGATCGATGATGGCGCTCACGATGCGCTTGCCTCGGAACTCGTCGCGTACCAGGACCCAGGCGATGAGGAGGCCGGCCAGGGAATTGAAGAGGGCCACTCCCAGTGAGCAGAGCAACGTGAGCCGGAGGGCGGCCACGGCTTCGGGCTGACTGACGGCGGCCCAGAACGCGCCCCACCCGCCGGCGAAGGCGGTCGAGAGGATGGCGGCGATCGGCAGGACGACCAGCAGGCTGAGGTAGGTCACCGACAACGAGGGGCCGGCCACGTTGGCCAGGAGCCGTCTGAGTTTCGACAGCGCCCTCGATCGCGGTTTCGACTGCGACCTTCCTGGTGTCGACGGAGCCGAAGGGAACGTCAGCTGCACCTCAGCCACTCGCCGTGGACACTCCCAGGCCTTGCTCGATATTCGCAATCACGCCCGTCTGCGGGTCGAAGAATTTGAGGTTCACGGCCGTCCATCCACCCAGACTGTCGATGGTGAACAGGGTCTTGGGCTTGGGGAAGTTGAACGTGGCCGCCACACTGGCCAGGACGGGCCGGTACCCCTGCTTGCCCCAGATCTTCTGCCCGGCCGGAGAGAGGAGGAAGGCGGTGAAGGCCTTGGCCACCGTGGGATTGGATGCCTTGGCCGACACGGCGATCGGGTTCTGGATCAGGATGGTCTGCGGCGGCGTGATCACCGTGACGGGCTCGCCCTGGCTCTGGGCGTAGAGGGCGTCGTCCTCGTAGTCGAGCAGCACGTCACCCTGGCCGGCTAGGAAGGTCTGCAGGGCGTTGCTGGCGCTGCTGGGCTGGGCCGCCGTGTGCTTGAGGAGCTGCGTCAGATATGCCGTGGCTGCCGCTTTGGACTTGCCCTGGTTGAGCTGGGCGCCGTACGCGGCCATGAGATTCCACTTGGCGCTCCCCGAGCTGAAGGGGTTGGGCGTGATCACGGTGACGCCGGACTTCACCAGGTCGTTCCAGGTCGTGATGTGCTTGGGATTTCCCTTGCGGACCACGAACGAGACGATGGAGTTGGTCACGAAGCCCTTGGTGGCGTTCTTGTTCCAACTCGGGCTGACGATGCCCGCCTTGACCAGTTTGGTCATGTCGGGTGTCAGGGAGAAGTTGACCACGTCGGCCGGGAGGCCGTCGACCACCGCGGTGGCCTGCGATCCCGACGCCCCGAAGGATTGGGAGAAGGACACCCCCTGCCCGGCCTTGGTGGCCTCGAAGGCCGTGATCAAGGCGGCGTAGGCCGGCTTCGGGGTGGAGTAGGCCACCAACGAGATGGAGCCTCCGGTGGCCGCTCCGGCCGGAGCGGCGGCTCCGCCGATGACCGCCAGGCCGGCGAGGGCGGCCAGAGGGGCCAGGGTCGCCGCCAGGGCCTGTCGGGCTCGGACACGGACACGGGCACGGGCGCGGGGCTGCCATGAAGATTTCATCCATCTATTCCTGACTTAATCACTCAAGTTTGTCAAATCACGAGAAATACTGTCCTTGGGTGGGTATGGGGGTCGAGGCGATCGTTGCCGGGACGACGTCACCTCGATCAGGGGGAATCGAAGGTGGTTCAAAATGTGAACTCGGGGTCGAGCTGCGGTCCCCGGGATGAGGTCAACCGGGCTCTGAACTGGTGCTGTCCGGGTGATGACCTGGGGAAATGAGCCTCTTAGACAGTCGGCGGTGACACTGGCGACGCCGGAGCGTCTTCCTGAGGCGCCGGCGCGGTCGCCCGCTTGCGGCCGCGGTAGGTGCTGGCCAGCAGGAAGGCGGCCGCGACCAGGGGCAGCACGAGGGTGGCGACCAGTCGCCCCTCGTCCAGGAGGAAAGCCAGGGCGATGATCACGCCCGTGGCCAGGACGAATTCCGGGCTGTCGCCAATGAGGAAATCCCACCAGAAGTCCCCGAAGGCTCGCAGGGAGCGGCGCAACACGGTCACGACGAGGGCACCGACGAGGGCACCGACGTGGGCACCGGAAGGAGGCTCCGCATCCAGGCGGTTGCGGCCAGCGTCACCAGGACGAAGAAACCAACCAGCCCGAGAATGGCCAGGTCGCTGCCGGGCCATCGCACCCCCGCGCCTTCACCGACCCAGAACACGCCGAAGCTGGTCAACATCACCCCGACCACCGTCTTGATGGTGTTCTCGGGTACCTCGGACAGCTGCCGGGCGACCAGCACGCCGACACCGGCTACCACCACGGCCGCCGCGCCGGCACTCAGGGCGGCCAGTCCCAACCGGCCCTGACTGGCTCCGAGGCTCACCACGATGAGGACGACCTCGGTCCCTTCGAGGAACACGCCCTTGAAAGCGACAGCGAAGGCGACCCCGTCTCGGGTCTTGCCTGCGCCTTCGCCACCAGCGCCGCCAGTGTCGCCGGACCCATCCTCACTGAGCTCGGCCACCGTCTCCGCATAGATCCGGTCCTCGTCGTGTGGGGCCTTGTGCCCGCTGGCCCGCAGGATCGCCTTGCGTAGCCAGGCCAGTCCGAGCACCAGCAGCAGCGCGCCCACCACGACTCGCAGGGTGTCGATCGGGACGTAGTGGATGAGGGGGACGCCGATGAACCCCACCAGGAGGGCCAGTACGACGACTGCGGTTGCCGCCCCTTCCAGGGCGGAGCGCCAACCTCGGCTCACGCCGGCCGCCACCACGATGGTGAGGGCCTCGACCATCTCGACCGAACTGGCCCCGAACACGGCGAGGATGAGGATGAGGGTGGAGGTGGTGTGCATGGTGTCGAATGGCCACGCTAACGCCACCGCGGGCCGACCCTCAATCCCCGGCCGGCGGTAGTCTGCTCGGGAGGCTGGTCCGGGAGAACGACCGGGGGAGCCCGAGAAGGAGGCAGGTCCGATGGGGGATGCAGGGGTGCCGGCCAACCGGGAGGGTCGTCCCTACGTGGTCGTCTCGGCCGACATGCATGCCTCACCGGACAGCCTCGATGACTTCTTGTCCTACGTCGACCCCGCCTCCCGCGACGCCGTGGCCGCGTTCGGCGACATGTCGTCGTTGGCCATCTCCATGTTCGGGGGGTACGACCCGGGGGAGGTCGACGAGTCCGACCCGGTGCGCGCCACCGCCGCCCGCCGCCTGGCCGGCATGGGCGTGGACACCGATGCCGCCGAGGGGTGGCTGGCTCGATACGGCGTCGACTGGGTGGTCCCCGGTGACGGCGACGGCAAGCGCCTCAAGGTGCTCGAGGAGCAGGGCATCCATGCCGAGGTGACCCTGCCCGGCCCGGTGCTGGCCGGCGGGCTCTCCCCGGCCATGTACCTGGGGGGCCACGCGTCCAAGAACCTCGAGCCGGTCTGGCCGGCGTTGCATGCCTACAACCGCTGGTTGGCCGAATTCTGCGCCGACGCCCCGGGCCGGCGGGCCGGGATCATCCCAATTGACTTCCACGACATGGACCGCGCGGTGGAGGAGCTGGCGTGGGCCCGGCAGTCGGGTCTCTTCGGCGGTGTGATGTTGCCGGCCATGTCGGTGACGTCGGGGCTGCCGGGGTACGCCGACGAGTACTACGAGCCGTTCTGGAGCGCCTGTGAGGACCACCAGATGGTCGTCAACCTTCACACCGGGGCGTCCGGGGCAGCCACCGACACCAAGTTCCTCTATGACGCCAAGCACGGCGGCATGCTCGGTCTCTACGAGGTGTTCGTGTTCACCCGCCGCCCGCTCTGGTTCATGATCTTCGGCGGTGTGTTCGACCGCCACCCCGACCTGAAGGTGGCCGTCACCGAGAACGGCGTGCAGTGGCTGCCGTCACTCATCCGTGACATGGAGAGCTTCTTCGATACCCACGGTGGCGCCCCGGTGCGTTCCTACCTCGACATGCGCCCGGCCGACTACTTCGCCCGCCACGTCTACATGGGTGGCTCGTTGATGAAGCGCTACGAGGCCGAGATGCGCCATGAGATCGGGATCGACCGGCTCATGTGGGGGGCGGACTATCCCCATCTGGAGGGGGCGGTACCGGTGCACCGTCAGACGATCGAGCACATCTTCGGGGGCTTGCCCGAGAGCGACGTGCGTCGGATGCTCGGTCTCAATGCCATCGAGCTGTGGGGCTTTGACGAGCCGTTGCTCCAGGCGGTGGCGGACCGGGTCGGGCCGACGGTGGACGACCTGTCGGTGGCGCTCCCGATCGAGGACATCCCGCTGACCTTCAGCTGGAGTCTGGCCCGGCCGGTGCCTCTGGTCTCGGACCGTCAGGGGCCGAAGGGGTAGGAGGGGTAGGAGGGGTAGGAGGCTTGGACAGGCCGGCGTGCGGTTAGGCGGCCGCCTTCTCCAGAATGTGCACGCCGCAAGCCGAGCCCAACCCGATGACGTGGGTCAGCCCGACCTTGGCGCCCTCGATCTGGCGGTCGCCGGCTTCGCCCCGCAGGTGCGTGGCCACCTCCCACACGTTGGCGATCCCGGTGGCGGCGATGGGATGACCCTTCGACTCGAGACCGCCGGAGACGTTGAC
>DASZJQ010000197.1:0-2549 GCA_035947875.1 Acidimicrobiales bacterium | reverse complement strand
CACGAGCTCATCGCGGCCGCTCTTCGAGCGGGAAAGCCGGTGGTCTCGGGGAACAAGGCACTGCTGGCCGTGGCGGGGGCCGAATTGGCCGATGTGGCCGCGGCCCACCACGTCGACCTGCTGTACGAAGCCTCGGTGGGTGGGGCCATCCCGGTCATCCGCCCGCTGCGAGAGTCGTTGGCGGGCGAGCAGATCGTCCGGGTCATGGGGATCGTCAACGGGACGACGAACTTCATCCTGACCCGGATGGAAGACGACGGTATGCAGTACGCCGACGCGTTGGCCGAGGCGCAGGAGTTGGGCTTGGCCGAGCGAGATCCCGCGGCCGACGTCGAAGGTCACGACGCCGCCGCCAAGGCGGCCATTCTCGCCGCGCTGGCCTTTGGCATCGATGTCGTCGATGCCGATGTGCACCGCGAGGGCATCACGACGATCAGCGCCGCCGACGTGTCCTACGCCAATCGCCTCGGCTACTCGGTCAAGCTGCTGGCCGTGGCCGAACTGGTCGACGGTGGTCCGGAGATCTCCGTCCGGGTCCACCCCGCCATGGTGCCCCGCACCCATCCGCTGGCGTCGGTGCGGGGAGAGTTCAATGCCGTCTTCGTCGAAGGCGCGGTGAGCGGCGAGCTCATGCTGTACGGGCGCGGGGCCGGCGGCGGTCCGACGGCCAGTGCCGTGTTGGGTGACCTGGTCGACGCCGCCCGAAATCTACGTGCCGGGGCCCCGGCCCCGGCACCGAAGCGCTCCAGCGCTACCGTGCGCCCGCAGGCCGAGTTGCGGTCGGCCTTCTACCTGAGCATGGACGTGGCTGATCGTCCGGGCGTGCTGGCCGCCGTGGCTCATGTCTTCGGGACCCACGATGTGTCGATCCGGGCCATGGAGCAGGTCGGGCTGGCGGACGAAGCCCGGTTGATCTTTCTCACGCACGTGGCCCGTGAGGGGGACCTCTTGGCCACCATTGACGAATTGCGCATGCTCCAGGCCGTGGACCGGGTCAGTGGTGTCTTGCGCGTCATCGGCGAAGAGGACGACTGACCGTGGCCCGGGGCTGGCGGGGAGTGATGGAGGAGTATCGGCCCTTCCTGGCCCTGACCCCCGATTCGCCGGTGGTCACCCTGTTCGAGGGTGGGACACCTCTGTTGCCGGCGCCGCGCCTGTCCGAGCGGATGGGCGCCCAGGTGTGGCTCAAGGTGGAAGGGGCCAACCCCACCGGGTCGTTCAAGGACCGAGGGATGACCATGGCCATCTCCAAGGCCGTGGAGGAGGGAGCCAAGGCGGTCGTCTGTGCCTCGACCGGCAACACCTCGGCCTCGGCCGCGGCCTACGCAGCCCGGGCCGGATTGACCTGCGCCGTCCTGATCCCCGACGGGCACATTGCCTTGGGCAAGTTGGCCCAGGCCCTCGTCCACGGTGCCCGGGTCCTGCAGGTTCGCGGTAACTTCGACGAGGCGTTGTCGATCGTTCGTGAACTGCCGGATCACGCGCCGATCACCGTCGTCAATTCCGTCAACCCCTACCGGATCGAAGGACAGAAGACCGGTGCCTTCGAGATTGTCGATGTGCTGGGGGACGCTCCCGATGTCCACTGCATCCCGGTTGGCAACGCAGGCAACATCACGGCCTATTGGCGTGGTTACCTGCAGTACAAGGAGGCCGGTCGCTCCACCAGGCTGCCGCGGATGCTCGGTTTCCAAGCGGCCGGAGCCGCGCCCATCGTGCTCGGCCACGTGGTGGAGAATCCCGAGACGATCGCCACCGCCATCCGCATCGGGAATCCCGCCAGCTGGTACTCGGCCGCCGCCGCGGCCAGTGAGTCGGGCGGCTCCATCACCGCCGTGACGGATGCGGAGATCCTGGCGGCCTACACCTTCTTGGCCCAGCAGGAGTCCGTGTTCTGCGAGGCGGCCTCGGCGGCCTCGGTGGCCGGGCTCATGAAGACCGGTGTGCCCGAGGGGTCAAAGGTGGTGTGCGTCCTGACGGGTCACGGTTTGAAGGATCCGGACCTGGCCATCAGCCAGATTTCCGTGCCGACGGTGATCGACCTCAATCTCGGGACCATTCTGGCCGAACTCTCCCTGTGAGGCCTGTGAGCAAGCCTCCGCAAGGCCCGTTCCCCAGGCACCGCCGCCTGGGGATGTTGGCATTGGCCGTTCGCGACCGCTAATGTGTGGATATCCCCTCTGCGCGACGCAGCGCTCTCCGCGGGTACCAAGAATGGTCCCGGGGTGCTTTAGGCAGAGGTGATCGGGGGAGGGCTTCCAGCACGGATCCCTTCGCCTCCCTATTTACCCTCGCCACGCGCGGATATCCCGAGCAGGCGTTAACCCTCTACGGAAGAGGAGCCCGATGACTGCGGAGCAGCAGCTCGAACGATCGGTTCTTGAAGGCAAAGAGCGAGAAGAGCTCAACGCCATCGCCCAGGCCATGTCGCTCAAGACGACGACCCGGACCAAAAAGGCCGACATCATTTCTCAAATCCTCGACGCCACCGGCGTGACCACCAACGGCGACGCCGCCAGCGGCAATGGGGATAGCAACGGCACCAACGG
>DASZJQ010000196.1:0-11105 GCA_035947875.1 Acidimicrobiales bacterium | reverse complement strand
GCGCCGTGTGCGTCCTCGATGTAGCCGTCGAGGGACACGTTGGTGGCGTAGATGAGTGTGCCCATGCCGTTACACCTCGGCGTCGGTTGCGGCGGCCTGGATGCGGAGCAAGGTGGCTGTGAACAGGCCCATTTCGCCTCCTCGAGACGGGATCGATCGGCATCGGGCGGAGCTGATCTCGCCACGCTCCGGTCAACTCAGTATGGGCCTGCAATGGAAAATCCGTGCGCACCGTCTCTTTTCTTTCAATTTCGCGTGACATCGCCGGTATGTTGTGATATATCATTAGTGTTCAGATACGGTAACCAGAACGCAGCGGGATCGTTTGGATGCCCGGACTGATGCCGGCGACGCGGTCGGCCCTGGCAGCTGAGCAGCCGCCAGGCAGCGCTCCCGCGTTCCACCGTTTCGGCACAACTAACCACACAGAGAAGGAGTCTCCCGATGGGACACGAAGGACATCACGATCATGAATCACCCCGGGGCCAGCGCGGCATGCGAGGTCCCCAGGGCCGCCACGGTGAGCCGTGGGGCGGCCGAGGCGGCCGCGGCCGATGGGGCGGCGAACGGGGCGGATGGGGCGGCGGCCGGCGCATGCGCCGAGGCGACATAAGGCGGGCGATCCTCTCCGCCCTCAAGGACAATCCGGCTCACGGGTACGAGGTCATGCACCGGCTGGAGGAAATGAGTGGCGGACTGTGGCGCCCGAGCCCCGGCTCGGTCTACCCGCACCTCCAGATGCTCGAGGACGAGGGGATGGTGCAGTCCGCCGAGGTCGACGGTACCCGCACCTTCACGCTGACCGAGAAGGGGGTGGCCGAAGCGGCCAACGACGAGCCTCTCCCCTGGCAATCCAGCGGTGAGAACGACGACCAGATCCGCTCGCTGCGGCTTTCGGTGACCCAACTGATGAGCGCGGCCAAGCAGCTCTCCGGTGCCGGTGAATCAGCGCAGGTCGAGCGGGGCATCGCCGTGATCAAGAAGGCTCGCCAGGAGCTGTACCAAATTCTGGCGGAAGATTGAGCGATTGGACGGTACTGTGCAACGGAACGCCATGATGACCTCTACGACCGCCACCGCAACTTCGGAGCACATCGATGAGGGACGCACCACCATCATCGAAACGGTTGGTCTGACCAAGACGTACCCGGGGACCGACTTCCGGGCGGTGGACGAACTCAACCTGCGTGTCGGGACTGGGGAGGTTTTCGGCCTCCTCGGTCCCAATGGCGCCGGCAAGACGACAACGGTCGGCGTCCTCACCACCCGGGTCATCCCGTCGGGAGGGCAGGCCTTCGTCGGGGGAATTGATGTCGTTGTCCATCCCACGCTGGCCAAGCAACTGATTGGCGTGGTGTCGCAACAGAACACCCTCGATCGTCAACTGACGCCCTGGGAGAACCTGTATTTCCATGGACGACTGTTCGGCATGGGGACGCGGGAGTGCAAGCAGACAGCTGATGAACTCCTCGAGCGCTTTCAGCTCACCCGTTTCGCCAAGGCGTCGGTCTATGCCCTCTCCGGTGGCATGGCCCAACGCCTCATGGTGGCTCGGGCCATCTTCCATCGTCCGGCCGTCCTCTTCCTCGACGAGCCCACTGCCGGACTCGACCCTCAGGGTCGGCTGGCCCTGTGGGATCTCCTACGAGATCTGAACGCCGACGGACAGACGATCATGCTCACCACGCACTACATGGAGGAGGCCGACAAGCTGTGCGGTCGGGTCGCCATCATGGACCGCGGCAAGATCCTCGCCCTCGACACGCCGTCCGCCCTCAAGCAGAGCGTGGGCGCGGACACCATCGTCACGGTCAAGGCCGAAGGTGATCCGGACGCCCTGGCCGACAACTTCACCCGGCGGCTCGAAGGCGTCACGCGAACGAGGACAGTACCCGGTGGCGTGGAGCTCCATCTGCAGGGTTCGGACCGATTGGTACCCAGGGTGGTGGAGGCGGCCGAATCAGGGGGCTTTTCCCTCGCCGACCTCTCGGTGGCCGAGCCCACCCTTGAGACGGTGTTCATCGGACTCACCGGGAAGGACCTTCGCGACTGATGTCGGCCACCACTTCGGATCCTCGAACCACTCAAAGTTTCGGAGGCGTGTCACCGCATCACGTTTCGCTCACCCCGACCCGCTCCGCCACGGCGGCCAGCTGGACCGCTCTCGGCGCCCTCATCGTGCGCGACCTGGTGGTGTTGCGGAAGCACCTGGTCGAATTCACCGTCCGAACTCTGGTCCAACCCTTCCTCCTCTGCTTCGTGTTTCTCTACGTCTTCCCGAAGATCGGTCAGGGCATCGGCGCGGCCAGCGGGATCCCCGGGGCGGAGTCGGCCTTCGCCACCGTCCTGGTTCCCGGTGTGGTTGGCCTCTCCATCATGTTCCAGGGCATTCAGGCCGTCGCCATGCAGTTGGCGCAGGAATTCGGATTCACCCGTGAGATCGAGGACCGGGTGCAGGCTCCCTGCCCAATCTGGCTGGTAGCCATTTCGAAAGTCATCTCCGGGGGCGCCCAGGGGTTGATCTCGGCCATCATCGTGCTCCCCATTGCATCGGTTGTCCATGCCGCCGGCGTCGAGGCCCAGATCAATCTGCACTGGCTCATCATCGTGACCATGGTCCCACTGGCTTGTCTGGCCATGACCTCGCTGGGCCTGCTGCTCGGCACCAGCTTCGAACCGCGCAACCTCGGACTGATGTTCGGCTTCATCGTGTTGCCCATCACCTTCCTGGGCGGTACCTACTACGAGTGGACCCGGCTGTCCCCCGTCGCGGTTGGGGGTTTCCATTGGCTACAGGCCATCGTCCTGATCAATCCACTCATCTACGTCAACGAAGGCATGCGCGCCGCGTTCACCGACGCGCCCCACATGCATTTGTACGTGATCTATCCCGCGTTGTTGGCGTTCAGTGCCCTCTTCCTGACGCTCGGATTGCGCAACTTCCGCCGCAAGGTCCTGGCCTAGTCAGCCCTCACCCCTCTCCCGCCGGCTCCCGGCCGGCGGATGCTTCAAAGAATTCGTAGAGCACCGGGATCGGCACGCTCCGCCCGGGTGAACGCACGCAGCGCGGCCAGATCGCCGAGTTGGCCCCGAGCCAGCTCGAGGCAGAGCTCGAGGCATACCTCGACCGCGGCCGCTGGGGGGTCGGGTGCGTCACACGCCTTCACACTGGCGACAAGGTCGTCGCCGTGCACCACCACTTCGAGGACTCGCGTCCTGAGGTAGTCCCGCAGGGAAACCACCCCACCCGCAATCCGCACCACCGGCACGGCACGGTCCGCCGGGGTCGTCGGCAACTGCACCTCCAGGGTTGACCGGGCGCTCCGACACGACTCCAGAAGCGCCGTCTGACCCTCGAGGGCCACCTCTTCGGCGCCCGCCCGGAGCACGGCAAAGAGGGGGTCGTCATCGTCCGGTTGGGCCACCCGGTTCGGACCGCAGAAGTCGGCCAAGGTCACAGGGTGCCCGTCCGCCGGTTCGGGCGCTTGCAGCACCTGCACCAACCGGACGAGGCCACCCTGGACGGCATGGGCCGCGATGCCCCCGATGCTGTAGCGGGCGACCGCGCTGGGTTGCCCCCAGGCCTGAGCCACTTCATCGCCGCCCAACACTTCGATGAGCCAGTCCGACGCGCCGAGATAGGTGTCGATCTCGCGCGATTCGAGAACAGGTTCAGCCCTCATGCCCTCATGCCCTCATGCCCTCACGCCCCTCATGCGTCGCCTGCGGGGACCCGGTGGCTCGCCGATCCGGGACAGAGCGCGGCCGGCGTGGTCGGACCGGGATCCGACGTCGGCGGGGTGGCGAAGTAGTAGATCAAAATGGTTCCTCCGAGGGTGCGCACCGGACAGTAGCCACGCAACCAGGCCAAGGGTGCGCTCGCCCCGGTGAGGTCGGTGGCCGACGCCGCCACCCATCCGGAAATCCCCGCGGGCGCCACCCCCAGGAGCGGGCGAGCCCCGGGTACATCCCCCACCGTCAGTCCCCGGGGACCGAAGTAGGCCACCCGGGGATGCCGCCCCCGACTCCACGAGGCGAGAAGCCCGAAGTCCTGGCCCCAGTCGACATTGGAGTTGGTCGCCACCCGGTAACCGGGGGTGAAGGGGGGCGCCGTCCAGGCCAACGAGGCGGGGTAGGAGAAGGCAGTCAGCAGACCTGCGGCCAGAAACACGGCTCCGAGCCCGACGGCCATCATCTTCCGGCGGACCACCAGGGCCAAAGGTGCGGCGACGACGGTCCACAGGGCGATCGACGGCAAGAGGTAGCGCACGCCCAGCGTGCGCGGGTTGGGCAGTTCGAAGGCAAAGAGGACCCCCGCTGGAACGATCACCGCCACCAGCGTCTGTCGCCAGGTCGAACGGGCCACCACCCCGGATCGGACCAGGCCGACCAGGACCAACGGGCCGGCCACGAGCAGGACCAGGATGGGTGTCGACACCTTGACCAGCACTGCCGCCGGCCAGAACCACACATTGGCTCCCGACCACGCCGTGCCCAGCAAGAAGCCCGGTGACGCGGCCGTGTCGTGGGTGGCCAGATATCTCAATCCCTGCACGTAGGGCTCTGGAAGGACCGGCCACGAGTGCAGCACGATGCTCGGGTCGAGGGCGATGTACACGGCCCAGACCACCACCCAGGCCACTCCCACCATCAGCGCGGCGGCCAGCCACGCTGCCCGACCCGTCTGCCCGGCGCGCCGAGCCGCCACCACCACGACCACCGTGGCCAGCGCTCCCAACAACAGACCCGTTGACTGCGCCGAGACCGCGGCACCGCAGCCGCCGCCGAGCCAGAGCAGTGACGATCGATCGCGGCGGCGCAGCCATCGCACCAGCGCCAGCGACACCAACACCGTCGTCAGAGCGAAGGGGAGGTCCACGCCGTCGATGTGGGCGAGACCGAGGACCAAAGGGTCGAGCAACCACAGCAATGCAGCAACCACCCCGGCCCACGCGCCGAAGAGAAGCGAGGCCAAGGCATAGAGGGCCAGGGCGAGGAGCGCGCATTCGATCAGGGGGACGACGCGGGAGGCCACGGTGACTCGATGCAGGGTGCCCGCGTCAATTTGTGCCCGCACGAATCGCGTGCTGTAGGAGCGCTCGTTGTTGGTGTTCCAGTGCCCGTCACCGGGTACGACCGGGCCGACCGCCAGGACGGGAAGGGCGGCGAGCACCTTGAAGAGCGGTGGATGTTCGGCGTTGTCCGCTACGTCATGGTGCAGGATCGCGACCAATCCCGCCGACACGTAGACGGGCTCATCGAAGGTGGGCGAGTCGTGCCACGCCTCGAAGCCACCGAGTACCAGGAAGGCGACAATGGCCACCCACACCAGCTGCAACCCCAGATGACGACGGTCCGGCCTCGAAGCCTGTGTCGGAGCGCCGGTTGCCTGGTCGTCCAACAACACCTAGTCAGACTTCCTTTCCTGGGCCATCCTCAGCAGAAACGCCGGTTAGGAATTAAGATCGTCACACATTTGTAACAGACCACGCCGCAAGTGGATCGGTTCGAGCGAACGTTCGGTTCGGCGAGGCAGCGTGCACTACTGACGGCACCCTACTGATGGACATCAACCCGCTCACATGACGACCACCGATGACCAGCGAGATGTCGCCCGACCGGAGGGTAGGCCCACCGCCGTAGACGTACTCGAGGGACGCGCCACACTCGACGAACGGACCACTGTCCCTCACGCCCGGGACCGACAACGACCACCGAGCCGGCTTTCCGACCACTGGCGCGACCGGGGCCGGCGCCGGGTCCTGGTGGGCTGGTCGGTCCTCGTCGCCAGCTTGGTGATCTACTACTTCGTGGCCGGCATCCCGTGGTCGCTCGACTGGGTCTTCGTCTACGTGACGGGGGGCATCGTCATCTCCAGCCTGGGCAGTGGCGTGAGGTGGAAACGGCTCGTGATCGAGTGGCTGCCCCTCTTTCTGGTGCTGTACGTCTATGGCTTTTTGCGTGACTACGCCAAGCACCCGCTGTGGGGACCGTTTGTCAAGCCACAGGCCTGGTTCGACGCCCATGTCTTCGGGGGCCTGTCCCCCACGGTGCAGCTTCAGCGATGGCTCTACAGCCCGGGCCTGCATTTTTGGGACTACCTGGTGTGGGGTTGTTACATGAGCCACTTCTTCGCCTCATTCATCATTGCCGGGGTGCTGTGGAAGACGAACTACCCGAAGTTCCGGCGCTTCGTCCCGCTCTTCGTCGGACTGACCTTTCTGGGCTACGGCACCTACGTGCTGTACCCCGCCATGCCTCCCTGGATGGCCGGTGACGCGTTGAGCCCCTACCACTTCCACTACCTCCCCCATGTCACCCGCATCATTCCCGTGGTGCTCGATCACCTGCACTTTCACACCGGAGCAGCAGTGTTTACCGGCGGGACCGACTACGACAACAACGTGGCGGCCATGCCCTCGCTGCACGGGGCCTACCCCATGCTCATCTGCCTCTTCTTCTGGAAGGGCTCGAGCGTCCGCAAGCGCGTCCTCCTGGCCGCCTACCCGATCGCCATGGCCTTCACGCTCGTCTACACGGGCGAGCATTTCGTCATCGACATTTTCATCGGCTGGCTCTACGCCGCCGGCACCTTCTACTTCGGCTCCCAACTGCTCAACCGGTGGGAAGCCAGGCGGCGGCGCAAGGGCCTGGACTCGAACGGTCCCTGGACCAGCGGGATCGGGGAGAAGCCGTCGTCGACCGTCGGGGGACCGACGGCCCGGCCGAGCGAACCGGTATCCGTGCGAGCCTGAATCGGGCTACGAACCGGCGGGATGCGAGGTCGGGCGCGGTGCAAACCCGGGCTACGTGAACGTCAGGGCATTGACCGCGTGCAGGATCAGGAGCACCACGACGGCGATCGGAGTCAGTGCCGCCACCACGACCCCTGCACCGGCGGCGAGGCGGGCCACGATGTTCGGTCGCCTGGGTGAACGTTTCGTGACCCCCGGCGCCTCGGTCACCGCCGCCTGCCCACCAGCTTGGCGGGGCGGTCCATCCCGCTCAGGGTGCCCATCGCAGGGACCTCGGCGGACCCCCTCAGCCGCCGCAGCCGCCGTGCCTGCGGCCCCGAGCGTTGACCCTGGTGGTTGAACTCCGGTGCTCATACGACTCGCTTCGTGGTCTGGAGAGAGTCACCGGGGTCTGGGGCAACGGATTAGCGCACCAAATCTAGCATCGCGGCAGGCCGGGATGTGGGCGCGCCTGGCGACGGATCCGGCTGGGTAGGGTTAACGCTGCACTGTGATGGGTACGCGGTCCCCCGTTGTCCGGGCGGCGAAGGGAATGATCTGATGTCGGAAGACAGCGGGCGCACCACGCCATCAGATCTGGCCGCCGCCTACGCCGCTGTGCGCGCCGTCACCGAACGTCTGGCTGCTCCCTTGAGTGCCGAGGACCAGACGGTGCAGTCGATGCCCGACGTCAGCCCCACGAAATGGCATCGCGCCCACGTCAGCTGGTTTTTCGAGACGTTCATTCTGGGTCCGTTTCAACCGGACTACCGCCCGTTCCACGACGACTTCGCCTACATCTTCAATTCGTATTACGAGGCACTCGGGGAGCGGCACCCACGCAGCGAGCGTGGACTGATCTCTCGTCCGGGCATCGACGAGATCAGCCGGTACCGCCACGCGGTCGATCAGGCCATGGACGCCCTGCTGCACAGTGAGATGGAGACGCCCGTCCCCGACCTGGTGACGCTGGGCCTGCACCATGAACAGCAACATCAAGAGCTGCTCCTCATGGACATCAAGCACGTGCTCTCCCGGAACCCGCTCAAACCGGTCTACCTTCCGCACGTCGGGAGCGGGGCCGGCAGGGAATCGGCGCCCAAGGCCGGTTGGTATGACCACGAGGGCGGGGTCACCGAGATCGGCCACAAGGGGCGGGGCTTCGGCTTCGACAACGAGTTCCCACGCCACCGGGTGCATTTGAGCCCATTCGCCCTGGCTGATCGACCCGTGACCTGTGGCGAGTGGATGTCCTTCATGGAGGACGACGGCTATGCCCGGCCAGAATTCTGGTTGTCCGACGGCTGGGCGGTGGTCAGGGCTCAGGACTGGCAAGCGCCCCTGTACTGGTTCCCCGATCCAGAGGTCCCGGGCCGATGGCGCCAGTTCACCCTTTCGGGCTCTCAACCGGTCGATCCCGAGGAGCCGGTCTGCCACATCAGTTACTACGAGGCCGACGCCTTCGCCCATTGGACCGGCATGCGACTCCCCACCGAGGCCGAGTGGGAGTCCGTGGCGAGGGACCGTGCCGAAGGGACCAACTTCCTGGGCGACGGGCCTCCGCACCCTCGGCCCGCTCTGGCCACCAACGCCATGTTCGGCGACGTATGGGAGTGGACGTCGAGCGCCTATACGCCCTACCCGGGCTTTCGCGCCGCTCCGGGCGCAGTCGGCGAATACAACGGCAAGTTCATGGTGAGCCAATACGTGCTCCGCGGGGGATGCTGCGCCACCCCACCGGGCCATACCCGCGCCACCTATCGAAACTTCTTCCCCCCGGGAGCCCGCTGGGCCTTCAGCGGGCTCCGACTGGCGCAGGACCCGTAGTCGACCATGACCTACACCATCAGCGTGCACCTCACCCCCGGTGAGATTCGCCAACGAATGCGTGAGGACGCGGTGGCCGGACTGCAAGCCCCGACGAAGTCGATCCCGCCCGTCTGGTTCTACGACGAGCGTGGGAGCCAGCTCTTCGAGGAGATCACACGGCTCCCCGAGTACTACCCCACCCGGGCCGAGCGACATTTGTTGGAGCAGCACGCCCTCACGATTGCCGAGCTGTCAAAGGCGGACACATTGGTCGAACTGGGCGCCGGCGCCTGCGACAAGACGCGGGTGCTCCTCAGCGCGCTCGAGGACGCGGGAACGCTGGCTCGCTATGTGCCCTTTGACGTGAGTGACGAGTTCCTCCGGGGGGCCGCCTCGAGCCTTTCGAATGAGTACGACTCGTTGGCGGTACATCTGGTCATCGGAGATTTTCACCGCCACCTGATGGAAATCCCCACCGAAGGCAGGCGGATGATCGCCTTCCTGGGCGGGACCATCGGCAATTTTGACTCAACCCAGCGGGCCCGTTTCTTGTTCGATCTCAATTGCACGATGTCGAGTGACGACTCGCTCCTGCTGGGCACCGATCTGGTCAAGGACCGAGGCCGCCTGATAGCGGCCTACGACGACGCCGCTGGGGTGACCGCCGAATTCAACCGCAATGTGCTCCATGTGCTCAACGAACAACTCGGTGGGGACTTCGACGTCGAGCAATTCTCCCATGTGGCCCGCTGGAACGAGGATGAGCAATGGATCGAAATGCGACTGCAAGCCAGAGAGATGACGTCGGTCAATCTTCGGGGGGCCGACCTGCGCGTTGAGTTCGCCCGGGGCGAGGAACTGCTGACCGAGATCAGTGCCAAGTTCACTCCTGAACGAGTGGAGGCGGAGCTCAGCGCGGCCGGCTTCGTGGTCGACGGCTCGTGGGGCGGCCCCGAGGGGGAGTTCCTTCTCACGTTGGCCCACCCCTTCTGCTGACTCGGGCCACCGGGGTCAGGACGGTGACGAGGAGGGAGACGGAGACCGCCCACCTCGACGTCGGGCCCGCACGACGGCGACGACCGCCACGACGGCCAGCACCACCAGGAAGACCACAGCACCCACGCTCAGGATGCCCGCCACCACGAAATGGGCCGGGCGATAGCGGAAGGTCACCACATCACTGCCGGCAGGGAGGTGCACTTGTTGGACCAAGCCGTAGGCCGACATGGGCGCAGACGTCGATCCTCCGCCATTGACCGACACGGAAGCCTTCCATCCGTTGTCCCACGCCACGCTGCGCACCAATACGAGCGGGGCCGAGGCGCGCAACCGGATGGTTTCGACGTTGGCGTTGACCGAAAGGACGGCAATGGGAGGAGCAGGCTGCGAACCCTTGGTGATGACACGGAACGGCATCGGGCCCTGATCGCGGATGAAGAGGGGGTGGCCCTCGACCGAACCCTGCTGGTGCCACGTGCGCGGGTCGAGAGCGGCCGAGAGGGCGCCGTCCAGTTCATAGGCCCGCTGGCCCACGGTCACCACGGCCTGGTGGCTCGGGACCTGACCCGAGATCACCTGCACGGCCAACCCGTAGGCCGCGCCCGGGGGCATTTCCCCTGTCACTCTCCGGGCGCCGGCGGCGGCGGTCACGGTCGGGCCCCAGGTTGGCTCCCCGCCGGCACTCAACGACCCGAATCGAACCCTGGTGCCGGTGGTGGTCGCGGTGGCGAAGACCAACGAGGCCCGGGTGGGGCTGAGCGATTCACCGAAAAACCACCTACCTACCTGACCGCTGTGGAGCGGTGCCCGGGGCGCCGGGTAAAAGCGGTAGGACGGGTCGGACTGCGCCACATAGGAACCGGCCGGGAGGACCGGGTCCAGGCCGCCGTTCTCCGATAGCGGCCGCACGTCGGACAGGCTGGTGGGCTGGGTGCTCAGGGGCAGCAGGAAGTACTCGGGCATCGTCAGAATGTCCTGCAAGTTCAGATCGTCGAGCGCTCCCGATTGCAGCGCGGGCAGGTTGAGGTCGCCCACCGTGTGCGTCTCGGTGGCCTGGTTGTAGGTCTGGTTGACGATGGAGGAGTAGCCGGCGGCCGAATGCAGGCCGGCGAGAATGTTGAAATCCGGCAGACCCGTCGCACCGAGGGGAACCTCCGAGAAATACTCAGGGTCGTACACCACGAAGCGCCCCCCGGGTGCCAGGTTGGCTCCGACGTAGCTCTCCGCTGCGGTGGTCCCGGCCACTAGATCGTTGGGCGGGGTGGTGAGCAGTTGACTCGTCCCGACGACGAATCCGAGGTCGAGCACGACGAACAGGGACATCACGGGGATCCAGCGCTTCGGTGGGAGGATCGAACGCAACCAGACGATCGCTCCGGCCAGTGCGCACACGCCGGCGGCGATGATGGCGGCCTCGCGCACGGTGTGCACCGTCGCCCCTGAGGGGGTGGTGCCCGTCCACTTCGTGATCATCCAATTCGGGTCGGTGATGGCCAGGCCGAGGAGGGACAGCACCAACCCCAGCGGGACCAACGCGGTCCAGCGGTCGACCGTGACCCATTT
>DASZJQ010000195.1:0-13790 GCA_035947875.1 Acidimicrobiales bacterium | reverse complement strand
CTGGCAGGTCGTCAACTGTTACGCCGGTCGGATCAGCCTCATCAACTCCGGTGGCGACTCCAAGGGCGACACCGACCTGGCCCAGGCCGTGCGGACCGCGGTGATCAACAAGCGCGCCGGGGGCACCGGGCTCATCGTGGGACGCAAGGCCTTCCAGCGGCCGATGGACGAGGGTGCCGCCCTGATCCGCACCGTTCAAGACGTCTATCTGAACCCCGAGGTCACCATCGCCTGACGCCCCACCGGGCGCCGGGGTCGGGCCGTGGGCCGGGGCCCCGGACCGGGCCGAGGGCCTGGAGAGAATGCCTTCTCCGGGCCGTCGTCGAGCCGCGTCAAGCCGCCGCAGCACCCGTTGCCCTCCCTTCGCCACCCGGCGGAAAGGGAACCAGACCGGTGGCCCTGTCCAGGAGCGTCGGCACTCGGCAGGTAGGCTGGATGCCCGAACGAGACATACGGCCGAATCGAGATGCGTCCCTGAAACGCAGGGGTGCAGGAGGCCCGATGGAGTGATCCCGGGTTCGACGAGGGCCGCGACGAACGAGATGAGGCAGTCCTTGGCATCGGGTACGCAGCAGACAGAGCAGCTTGACCAGGTCATTGTGCGATTTGCCGGGGACTCCGGCGACGGTATGCAGCTCACGGGGGACCGGTTCACCACATCGAGCGCCCATTTCGGCAACGACATGGCGACGTTTCCGGACTTCCCAGCCGAGATCCGGGCCCCGGCGGGCACCCTGAACGGCGTCTCGGCCTTCCAGGTGCACATCTCCGACCACGACATCCTGACCCCGGGCGACGCCCCCAATGTCCTGGTGGCCATGAACCCGGCGGCCCTCAAGGCCAATCTCGAGCTGATGGCCAAGGGGACCATCCTGCTGGTCAACAGCGATGCCTTCGAGGAGCGGAACCTCACCAAGGCCGGCTACGCCGAGAACCCCCTGAGCGACGGTTCGCTGGGGGCCTACACGGTCTACGAAGTGCCGATGACCTCCATCACCCAGGAGGTGTGCAAGGAGGCAGGGGTCAAGCCCCGCGACGCCGAGCGGTCGAAGAACTTCTTCGCACTGGGCCTGGTCAGCTGGCTCTACACCCGCCCCATCGACCCGACCCTGGAATGGATTACCGAGCGGTTCGGCTCCAAGCCTCAGGTGGCGGAGGCCAACCGCCGGGCTTTCAGAGCCGGTTTCGACTTCGGCGAGACGGCGGAGTTGTTCGAGTCGAACTACGAGGTGCGGCCCGCCACTTTCGAGCCGGGCGAGTACGTCCAGGTCACCGGCAACTCGGCGCTGGCCTGGGGTCTCATCACCGCCTCCCGCCTGGCCGGCTTGCCGCTGTTCCTCGGCAGCTATCCCATCACGCCGGCCTCGGACATCCTCCATGAGTTGAGCCGGCGCAAGGAGTTCGGTATCCGCACCTTCCAGGCCGAGGACGAGATCGCCGGCATCGGCGCGGCCCTGGGGGCGGCGTTCGGCGGCTCGCTCGGTGTGACCACCACGAGCGGGCCCGGGCTCGATCTCAAGTCCGAGACCATCGGGCTGGCCATCAACCTCGAGTTGCCGCTCCTCATCGTCGACGTGCAGCGGGGCGGGCCCTCCACCGGGCTGCCGACCAAGACCGAGCAGGCCGACCTGCTCCACGCCATGTACGGACGCCACGGCGAGGCGCCCCTGCCGATCATTGCGCCGCAGAACCCGAGCGACTGCTTCGCCGTCGCCATCGAGGCGACCCGGCTGGCCGTCAAGTACCGCACGCCGGTCATCGTGCTCTCCGACGGCTACCTGGCCAATGGGGCCGAGCCGTGGCGCCTGCCCGACGTCGACACCCTCGAGCCGATCGACCCCGACTTCGCCTCGGAGCCGAATCACATCGACGACGACGGCACGGCCAGCTTCTGGCCCTATATCCGGGACCCCGAGACCCTGGCCCGCCCGTGGGCCCCGCCGGGTCTGCCGGGCCTCGAGCACCGCATCGGTGGGCTCGAGAAGGCCGACGGCAGCGGCAACGTCGACTACGAAGGGGTCAACCACGAGCTCATGGTGCACCTGCGCCGGAACAAGATCGCCGGCATTGCCGCCGACATCCCGCTCCTCGAGGTGAACGACGAGACGGGCGACGCCCAACTCCTGCTGGTGAGCTGGGGCTCGACCTACGCCGCCGTGGCCGCGGGCGTGAAACGGGTGCGGGCCCGAGGCATGAAGGTGGCCCACGCGCACCTGCGCTACCTCAACCCGTTCCCGTCGAACCTGGGGGAGGTGCTCGATCGCTACACCCAGGTACTGGTGCCCGAGATCAACCTGGGACAGCTCAGCCGCATCCTGCGGGCGGACTTCCTGGTCGACGCCCAGTCGTACAACAAGGTGCAGGGCGTGCCCTTCCGTGTCGGAGAGATCGAGGCAGCCATTGTTGCGCTGCTCGGAGGAATGTGATGACAGCGACCGCCGTACCGGTGACCACGCGCAAGGACTGGAGCAGCGACCAGGAGGTCCGCTGGTGTCCGGGCTGCGGCGACTACTCCATCCTGGCCGCCGTCCAGATGATGATGCCCGACCTCGGAGTGCGCCGCGAGAGCACGGTCTTCCTGTCGGGCATCGGCTGCGCCGCCCGATTCCCGTACTACATGAACACCTATGGCATGCACTCCATTCACGGGCGGGCGCCTGCCATCGCCACTGGATTGGCCACCAGCCGTCCCGATCTCGACGTCTGGGTCATTTCGGGGGACGGCGATGCCCTGTCCATCGGCGGGAACCATCTGATCCACGCCCTGCGGCGCAACGTGCGGGTGAACATCTTGATGTTCAACAACCAGATCTACGGCCTGACCAAGGGCCAGTACTCGCCGACCTCCGAAGTGGCCAAGGTGACCAAGTCCACCCCATTCGGCTCACTCGACACGCCGTTCAACCCGGTCAGCCTGGCCCTGGGTGCGGAGGCTTCGTTCGTTGCCCGCACCCATGACATGGACCGGGCCCACATGCAGGAGACCTTCCGTCGTGCCCACCAGCACAACGGGGCGGCGTTCGTCGAGGTACTGCAGAACTGCAACGTCTTCAACGACGGCGCCTTCGAGAAGATCACCAGCCGGGACAATCGTCCGAGCATGCTCATCCCCCTGGCCCACAACCAGCCCATCACGTTCGGTCCCGAGGGTGAGGAGCGCGGGGTCATCCAGCGGTCGGACGGGCGCCTCGAGATCGTCTCGGTGGCCGAGGTCGGCACCGATTCCCTGCTCGTCCACGACGAGAACCGAGCGGACCCGAGCCTGGCCTTCGCCCTGTCGCGCCTGGCCCAGGGCCCCTACGAACCGACGCCGATCGGGGTATTCCGAGCCGTCGAACGTCCCGAGTACGGGGCCCAGATGTCCGAGCAGATCGTGCAGACCCAGGAGAAGCGTGGCCTGGGCGACATCGCCGCGCTGCTCCGCTCGGGATCGAGCTGGACGGTCGACTAGCTCCATTTCCCAGGGGACGATGCGCTCGGCACCGGTGCGGGCACATTCTCCCGCTCTGCCGTTCAGCATCAGGGCGGGGGCGCGGGGACGTCCGGTTGCCATCCCATCAATGAAGGTGATGAGGTAGGGATCGTGCAGATTGACCCCTATATCGTGCTCGGGAGCACGGTGGTTGGCTTTCTGGTCGGTTTGACCGGAGCAGGCGGGGGAGCCCTGATGACCCCGATGCTGATCCTCCTATTCGGGATCAAGCCGTCCACGGCGATCTCGAGTGACCTGGTCGCCGCCGTGGTGATGCGACCCGTCGGTGCGATCGTCCACTTGACCAAGGGGACCGTCAATCTGCGCCTGGTCGGATGGCTGGTGCTGGGCTCGGTGCCGATGGCCTTCTTCGGGACCTATCTGCTGCATCTCCTGGGCCAGGCCAACTCGGCGCAGAACACCATCGAGATCATCCTGGGTACCGCGCTCTTGCTCGGTGCAGCGGCCATGATCCTGCGGTACGCCCTCGACCGGCAAGCGGGCAATGCTCGCCAAGGCATCGTTGGTGAACTGACCGTGAAGCCGGTGTCGACCGTGGCCATCGGGATGGTGGGCGGTCTGGTCGTTGGCATCACCTCGGTTGGCTCGGGATCCCTGATGATCGTGTTCCTGCTCTTTCTGTATCCCATGCTGGGAGCGAATCAATTGGTGGGGACCGATCTGACCCAGGCCGTGCCGCTCACCCTCGCCGCCGCACTGGGGTCTCTGGTCTTCGGCCACGTCGAGTTCTCCGTCACGGCCTCTCTGATCATCGGGAGCGTCCCGGGGGTCTTGGCGGGTTCTTTCCTGTCGTCCCGGGCGCCGGATCGCTACATACGGCCGGCCATCACCTTTGTGATCTTTGCCTCCGGCCTCAAATACGTCGGCGTGGGCACGACCGCACTGGGCTGGATCCTGTGCGGCACCTTGTTCGCTGGGGTGGCGGTGTGGCTGGCCTATCTCCGACCCTGGCAGCAGCAGGACACACAACCCGAAGCATCGGTTGGTGGTGGGGTGTCGGGTGAAATGGGATCCGAGAGTGTCACGTCACCCCCGGGCGACCACACCTTGGAGTGAGCGACGCCCAGTAGTCATGGCGCCGGCCCAGGTCAGCGAGTAGGAACCACCGAGTCGAGGGCGATGGCCATCCGCTCCGTGTAGTGCACCGCCCCGAGCGGGCCAGTCGCCTCCGAGACGTCAACCGTCTCCAGCTGGCGGAGGATGAGGCCGTTCTGAAGGGAGATCCAGTAGGTATTGGGGTTGGTGCCCGACTGAGAGCCGGAGAACGAGAGGGTGAGGCGTGTCCGCAGCGCCGGCACGGCGCCTCCGCCGACATTGACGAACGACTTGCCCAGGACCTGACCCGAAAACACGACGGTCTCGCCGGGTGAATGGCAGGTCGTGCGCCATCTCTCGCCGATGGTGGGATGGGGCGGTACGAAGTACGTCCCGGCTGGACAGTCGATGACGCTCGTCGTTTGCGTCCCGGCGATCTGCTCGTACGACACGACGGCCTTAATCCCGAGTGTCCCGTTCTCGTGTGAGCACTCCACCAACCCTTCCATGTGCTGTTCCAGGGGATCCCACTTCATGGTGGCGCATCCGGCACCGTCGGTCACGATCATGTTCGAGGCAGCAGGGAACGAACGGCTGATGTCGCCGATGCTCAAATGTTCGCTTCCCGATGTGCGGTACCGGTAGACCCCGGACGAAGGAAGGCCCGCACTTCTGGCGCCGCCAGTCTTCTGGTCCAGGCGATACTGACGGAGGGCCTGAGCCAGATTGACTTGGGTCCGGGGAGTACGGAGCACGAAATACCAGAACCCGGCGGCAACCGCCACGGCCAGGGTGACCAGAGTGACGAACCCGATACCGAGCGTCCACAGCTTGTGTTGAGTGACCCACGTCAAGGCTGGCATACCTCAGTACTGTAGGTCCCGCCTCACGCCGGCCTCCAGCGCCTCCAGTGAGCCCACCCGTGGACCGCCACAGTTCCTGGTCCTCGGCTCGGGTCCAGCCCCGGCGTGGGCCCAAGGGGATGGGCTACCTATTCGGGGTGGCTCGTGACGTTGATCACATTGCCATCGGGAGCGCGAACAAAGAATCTGCGCAAACCCCACGACTCTTCCGTGAGTGGGTAGACGATCTCGTACCCACGCCGTTTGGCCTCCTCGTAGGCCTCTTCAATTCCGGAGCCAACATGGACTGAGATGGCTGAATCCCGAGGCGCTTTCGCGTCGCGGGTCACGAGTTGGACATGGGCGTCGCCGTCCGGGGACTGGTAGTGGGCGACCCACCCGAGATTGAATCCCTCGACGCTCAACCCTAGATAGTCCGTGTAGAAGTCACGGGCCGCTCCAATGTCCTCAACTGGAAGATTTGCAACAACTCCGGATACTCGCATCCCTCCTCCTCGAGTCGAATGTCGGGACCATACGTTCGGCAATTATGTCCTGTGACGAGTTATCCACACGCCCCGACGCGCCCGGGTCGGGCGAGGTACACCTCTCGCGAGCACTGACGTGGCCAGAGTGGCCAGACCGCCGACCGCCAGACGCCGCCGACTCGCAGGGCCCTACGTGTCCAGGGAGCGGAACACCATGCCGGTGCGGGGCTTGGGGTTGAAGTAGGTCGTCTTCGGCGTCATGCGGCGTCGCTCGCCGGCCCACTCCGATATCTGCGCCACGGTCACCGGCCGTAACAAGATGGCGGCCTGGGCCGTGCCGTCCCGCAGCGCATCGGTGGCTTCGCGGACGCTGTGCCGGTAGGCCAGGTCGTGCGGCGGAAGATGGGACAGGACCACGGCGACCAGGCTGGAATCGAGGTCGTTGCCGGCCGCGATGGCGGTCTCGTCGTGCGGGAGAAGGAGATGCGCGTTCCCGCCGGCGATCAGCACGAGGGAGTTGGAATCGGCCAGAGCGGCGAGGGTCCGCTCATCTGCCGTACCGGCACGCACCACGTCGAACCAGGCCGAGAAGGCCTCGATGAGGTCAAAGTCCTCCGGGAGCCCGGCAATGGTGCGGTGGATGGCGCCAACGGTCAGCTGGTCGTCGGCCAGTTCGGTGATGAGGGCCATCACGAGGTCGTACGGGCCCGGAGCGTCGCCGTTGGCGGCCCGGCACTCGGCTTGGTAGGTGCGGGCCGTCTCGTAGCGGTGATGGCCGTCGGCGATGACCACCGGTGAGGTGTCGACGGCCTCGGTCACGGCGGCGATGGAGTCGGCATCATCGAGCACCCACAGCTGGTGGCGCACGCCGTCGTCGTCGTAGGCGTCGGCCACCGGCTCGTCGTCGCTCGGATCGAACGTGGCGGTCAGGCCCTTCGTCATGGAGAGGCCCCAGATGGGGGAGAGGTTGGCCCGGGTGGCCCGGAGGAGTTCGAGCCGGTCGCTCTTGGCCTTGGGCATCGTCTCTTCGTGGGGCAGGATGTCGGTCTCTTGACCCGGCAGGGCCAGTCCCAGGGCACCGATGACGCCGGTGGAGGTGCGCCCAGCCGTGTCGGTCATCCGGTAGGGGTAGAGGCACGGCGTGGGATCGGGTCGGAGGAGACCCTCCTGCCAACGGGCGAAGAGGCTCTTGGCCACGGCGTAGCGGTCCATGCCGGCGGCCAGATCAGGCTCGGGCAACTCGACCAGGACGGCATTGGCGATGTGTCGGGACGCCAGGCGCACCCGTTCGGCCGAGGTGATGACGTCGTAGGGCGGGGCGATCACCTGGGCGATGGGTGTGGAAAGCGCGGCATAGCGCAGCCCACGGAACGGTTCGAAGCGAGGCACCGGCCAACTCTGGCACACCGGGCCCTGGGACGGGCGGGGCGGCCCCGTACACTGGCGGGGTGGAGGAAGCAGCGGGTCTAGACCGGATTCTGACCGCGCCCAACGTCATCACGCTGGTGCGCCTCCTCTGTATCCCCCTGTTCCTCTGGCTGCTCTTCGCCGATCACCGCCAGATACTGGCCGCCATCCTCCTGGCGGCGCTCGGGGCTACGGACTGGATCGACGGCCACGTGGCCCGGCGCTACCACCAGGTCTCGACACTCGGGAAGGTCCTCGACCCGGCAGCTGACCGGATCCTGGTGGGGACCGCCGTCATCTCGGTCATGATCTACCACGCCGTGCCGTTGTGGTTCGGCTTCGCCACCATCGCCCGGGAGATCCTGGTCTCGCTCATGGTGCTCCTGCTGGCCTCGCTGGGCGTGGCGCGGATCGATGTGTTGTGGGTGGGTAAGGCGGGCACATTCGCCCTCATGACCGCCTACCCGGGATTCCTGCTCACCTACGGCACCGCCGGCTGGCAGATGGACCTGCGGGTCGCGGTGTGGATCATCGGCGGGATCGGCCTGACCCTGGCCTGGATCGCCGCGGCCAGCTACGTGCCTCCCGCCCGTACGGCGTTGCGGCAGGGACGGGCGGCCAGGCGGAGCGCCGATCGCACCGAGCGGACCGGGAGCACCGTATGACCGCGGGACAGAATGACGGCGAGCACCGCATGACTGCGAGCACCCAATGAACGCGAGCACCGCATGAAGGCCGTCATCATGGCCGGTGGCGAGGGCACCCGTCTGCGCCCGCAGACCTCCAACCTGCCCAAGCCGATGTTGCCGCTGGTCGGCCGGCCGATGATGGAGCACATCGTCTCGTTGCTGCGGCGACACGACGTGACCGACATCGTGGTCACCGTGGCCTTCCTGCCCAACGCCATCCGCAGTTACTTCGGCGACGGATCCGAGCTCGGGGTGCGGATGGTCTACGCCACCGAGGAGACGCCGTTGGGTACGGCCGGTTCGGTCCGCAACGCGCGCGACGAATTGGACGAGCGCTTCCTGGTCATCTCCGGTGACGTGCTCACCGACATCGATCTGACCGCAGTGGTGGAGTTCCACGAAAAGAGCGGCGCGTTGGCGACGCTGGCGCTGTGCGCCGTCGACAACCCGTTGGAGTTCGGCATCGTCATCACCCGCGAGGACGGCAGCGTCGAGCGCTTCTTGGAGAAGCCGGGGTGGGGACAGGTGTTCAGTGACACCATCAACACCGGCATCTACGTGCTCGAGCCCGAGATCTTCGACCTGATCCCCGAGGGCCGTTCCGTCGACTTCTCCTCGGAGGTGTTCCCCGCTGCCCTCGACGCGGGGAAGGCCGTCTTTGGCTACGTGGCGGACGGCTACTGGGAGGACGTCGGGACCACCGCCGCCTACCTCAAGGCGCACCAGGACATCCTCGACGGCAAGGTCGAGGTCGACATGACGGGTTTCGAGCTGCGCCCGGGCGTGTGGCTGGGCAAAGGGTCATCGGTCGATCCATCGGCCCGCATCGACGGCCCGGCCTTCATCGGGGAGAACTGCACCATCGACCAGGACGCCGTGCTGGGGTCCTATTCGACCCTCGGGGCCAACGTGCGGATGGCCGAGCGGGCCGAGGTCCGGCATTCGGTGATCGGGGAGAACGCCTATTTGGGGCCGTCGGCGCGGGTGGAGGGTTCGGTGCTGGGCCGGTCCTGCGACCTGCGCCACGGTGCCCGGTGCGAACCGGGTTCGGTGGTGGGGGAGGGCTGCCTCATCGGGGCCGAGGCGGCCGTGCGGGGCGACGTCAAGGTCTACCCCTACAAGGTGGTCGAGGCCGGGGCCCAGGTGAACTCCTCCATCGTGTGGGAGTCGGGCGGGGCCCGGACGCTCTTCGGCCGGGAGGGCGTGAGCGGCATCGCCAACGTGGACGTCAGCCCCGAGCTGGCCGTCCGCCTGGCCAAGGCCTGGGCCTCGACCCTGGAAAAGGGCGCCTTCATCACCACCTCGCGCGACACCAGCCGGGCCGCCCGGGTGCTCAAGCGCGCCCTGATGGTCGGGTGCAACGCGGTCGGGGTGAACGTCACCGACCTCGAGGTGGCGACCATTCCGGTGACCCGCCACCACATCCGGACCCGGGGAAGTCAGGCGGGACTGACGGTGCGCTTGAGTCCGAACGACCCGCAGTCCGTCGTCATCCGCTTCTTCGACGACCAGGGACTCGACCTCTCGGAGAATGACCAGCGACGTATCGAGCGGCTGTACCACCGCGAGGAGTTTCGCCGCGTCACGGCCGGGGACATCGGCGACATCGAGTTCTCCCCGCGGGCGGTGGAGCACTACACGGCCGACCTGGTCGAGGCGTTCGGCCTGCGCGCCGTACCGCGGCGCGATCTGAAACTTGTGCTCGATCTTTCGTACGGGGCCGGCAGCTTTGTGATGCCCAACCTGCTGGCCAAGGTCGGCGCCGATGTGTTGAGCATCAACCCGTACGCGCAGACGCCCGGCATGATCGCGGTCGAACTGAACACCAGCACGGGTCGGGTGTCGGATACCGTGCGCGGGTCGGGCGCAGACTTGGGCGCGGTGATCGACGCCGGTGGTGAGCACCTGACCTTGGTCGATGGCACCGGGCGGGTCCTGACCAATGACGAAGCACTCATGGCGTACCTGGAATTGATCACCGCCGTGGTGGGCCGGGCGCGGGTGGCGCTTCCGGTGACCACCAGCACGCAGGCCGAGGAATTGTGCGCCGCTCGCGGCACCGAGGTGCTCGCCACGGCACTGTCTCCGTCGGGTCTGATGGAGGCGGCGGCGTCGGGCGGCGTGGTCTTCGCGGCCGATCAAGAGGGGGGCTACATCTTCCCCGCCTTCCTCCCCTCCTTCGATGCCGCCGCCGCCCTGGTGGAGCTGGTCGCCCTGCTGGGGCGGGCCGGAGAATCCCTGGCCGACGTGGTCAAGCGGGTCCCCGAAATCCCCATCCTGCACTCCGAGGTGGAGACGCCTTTCGAACAAAAGGGCCTGGTCATGCGCACGCTCATGGAACAGATGGTCGATGAGGAACGTGAGGTGCTTCTGGTCGACGGGATCAAGGTGCGGACGCTGGACGGGTGGGTGTTGGTGGTGCCCGACCCCGAAGAGCCCTCGACGCATATCTGGGCCGAGGGAGACGACTGGGCCGGCTCGGCGCGGCTCACCGAGGAGTACGTCGACCGGTTGTACGAGATACTCAGATAGGGTCGCCGTTCATGAACATTCCGGACGACTTGCGTTATTCGACCGAGCACGAATGGGTTCGCGTGGACGGGTCACGCGCCCGCGTCGGGATCACCGACTACGCCCAGGACGCGCTGGGCGACATCGTCTACGTCGAGCTCCCGGCCGTGGACGCGGCGGTCGAGACGGGCGGGCCTTTGGGCGAGGTGGAGTCAACCAAGTCCGTCTCGGAGATCTACGCACCGGTGGCCGGGACCGTCACGGCCATCAACGAATCGCTCTCGGCCAACCCCGAGCGGATCAACCAGGACCCCTACGGGGACGGCTGGATCTGCGAGCTGGAGCTGGCCGACGTGGCCGCGCTGGACGGCCTCCTCGACGCCGGGGGCTACGGGGATTTGACCTCCGGCTGAGCACGTTGGGGGCCACTTTGTAGCTCCAGGGATACGCGGCCGTGGGGTGGAGTACCGTGTTCGCCGTGTTCTGTAATAACTGCGGGCATAGGAATCCTGAGGGTGTGAACTTCTGTTCCTCCTGCGGGAACGCACTGGCCACCGGGGGCGACGACGCCACCGTGACCCTGCGTCCCGTCGACCATGGGGACAGTGCCGAGGAGAGCCCTGCCTTCGCGCCCGGTGAAGTTCCTCACGGCTCCGGTGTCCTCGTGGTGACCCGGGGGCCCAACGTCGGAGCGCGCTATGTGTTGGACGCGGGGGTGACCCGGGCGGGTCGCCATCCCGACAGCGATATCTTTCTCGACGACATCACCGTCTCCCGCCGGCACGCCGAGATCACGCAGGAAGTCAATGGGACGTTTGCCATCGCGGATGTGGGTTCTCTCAACGGGACCTACGTCAATCGGGAGCGCATTGACAAGGCCTCGCTCTTGCCTCACGACGAAGTGCAGATCGGCAAATTCAAGCTGGTCTACCTGGTGGCTGGCCCAGAGTGAGTAGCCGTACCTACCTGTCCATTGGGGATGTCTTGACGCTGTTGCGGGAGGAATTCCCCGACGTCACCATCTCCAAGATCCGGTTCCTCGAGAGTCAAGGTCTCGTCAACCCCGAGCGTTCGCCCTCGGGCTACCGAAAGTTCTTCGAACCCGACGTGGAACGGCTCCGTTGGGTCCTGCGACAGCAACGAGAGCACTTCCTGCCCCTCAAGGTCATCCGGGACCGCCTGGCCGCAGGGGATCTCGGCGATATCGAGGTCGAACCGGGGGCCGAGACGAAGGCTGAGCCGGCGCGACGCAACGGGGCGGCTTCCCATCCGTCCCACGCGACGCCAGACGGCTCGGTGAGAGCGGAGGGACCGGCGGCATCGGTGGGATCTTCGGCCGGACGGTCGACCCCACCGGTCCCGGCCTCCGGTGGGCAACGGCGTGGAAGCGCCAACGCCGCGGCGGGCCGGACCGAGGCGCAGATGGCACAGGCGGACAACGAAGCCATGGCGCGCATACTGGCCGACGCTTCGCGCCGCGCCGCGCTGATCCCCGAGAACGCCAGCGACCGCGCGCCGCTGCACGTCGTCCCCGATGCGGGTCACTCCGCGGAGAGTGAGTCCGTCGCCGCGCGCACGGCCAACGCGCGCGGGGCTGCGTCGCCTTCCGTCGTCGCGAACGAGAGTCAAGGTGAGGGTCGGGCTTCAGAGTCCAGCCCGGCGCGTCCGGTCGGAGCCAAACATGCGGCGGTGGACTCTTCGCCGACCTCGCGACCTCCCGGCACCGCGGGCGAGCGTGATGGCGGCGCGAGTGGCGCGAGCGGCGGCTCGACTGGCGGCGCGACTGTTGGCGCGAGCGGAACTTCCGGAAGCGCGGGAGCGCCAGCCGCCGGCGCGGGCGCTGCTGCTGCGGCTGCTGCTGCCGGTGCCGGTGCCGGTGCTCGAGTTGGCGCAGGGTCACGTGGCGCGGACCATCGGCCCAAGGGAGGCGCGCCGACCACTCCAGGCGCGCCGACCCGCAATGACGCAGACGACGCCGGCAAGGCAACCGGCTCCGGCAGCTCGACCGGCTCGACCGGCTCGACCGGCTCGGGCCGCTCGGGGGGCGCCGCAACGGGCCCGGGCAAGCCGATGCTCACCCCGGACATGGTCACCGGCGCCAGCCTGACCTGCGACGAACTGTGCTCGGCCAGCGGGCTGTCCGAGGCTGAGCTGGCCGGGCTGCAGAGTTTCGGGCTGATCGAGCCGGTGATCGTGGCTGGAATACCCACTTTCGACGAGGATGCCCTGACCGTGGCCAACCTGGCCGCAGATTTCCGCAAATTCGGCATCGAGCCCCGCCATTTACGGATGTACCGCACCGGCGTCGACCGGGAGATCGGGTTGATTGAGCAGGTCATCATCCCTTTGTTGCGTCAACGAAATCCTGAATCCCGACAGCGGGCCACCCGAGCCGCCGAGGAGCTGGGGACCCTGGGCCAGACCATGCGGGCCACCCTGTTGCGATCGGCTCTGCGTCGCCACGTCGGGGGCTGATCACACAGGGGCCTTCGGGCGCTACATTTCAATCATGGTCCGAGTGATGTTGCGAGCCGTTCGAGTGGACCTGCAGTCCAACACTCCTGTCCTGCTGCTGCAGGAAACCGGCGGAGAGGGTCGAACGCTGCCCATCTTCATTGGCAATCCCGAGGCCACCGCCATTGCCTATGCGCTCCAGGGGGTGACCATGCCACGACCTCTGACTCACGATCTCATGACCGACATGCTGGGTGCCCTTGATATCAGCGTGGAGCGGGTCATCATCACCGAGCTCCGGTCCTCGACCTATTTTGCCGAGTTGCATCTTCTCCACGGCGAGGAGCGGGCGGTCGTCTCGAGCCGTCCGTCGGATGCGGTGGCGGTTGCGGTGCGAACCGAGACCCCCCTCTTCGTCCAGGACGAGTTGATGGAGTCCGAAGGCATCATCTTGGCCATCGAAAGCGATGACGAAGAGGACGAGGAGAACGTCAACGAACTGGCCGAACAGTTTCGCGAATTCCTCGACACGGTCCGTCCGGAGGACTTCAGCGGCTGACGCCGCGAGGTGGCGCGGTCAGCTTCATCGCCGGGGGTCCACCAGGATGCGACCCCGGGCCGCTCCCCGGAGCACCGTGCTCAGGGCATCGCTGAGACCGTCCAGCCCGACGACCTCGCTCACCATCTCGGCGCAGCGTTGCATCGGGAACTCTTCGGCCATGGTCGACCAGAGGGCCCGGCGTTCTTCAATCGGGGTCGCCACCGTGTCGATGCCCAGGAGGGCGACCCCGCGGACGATGAAGGGGTAGACGGTGGAGGACAGTTCGTTGCCGCCGGTCAACCCGCTGGCCGCCACACCGCCGCCGTAGCG
>DASZJQ010000194.1:0-13790 GCA_035947875.1 Acidimicrobiales bacterium | reverse complement strand
AGGTGGCCACCATCGTCGAGTCGGCGTGGGCACTGGCCCGGGAACACGGCATCGCGGGGGTGTCGCTGCATGCGCTGGCTCGTGAGGTCGGGATGCGCCAGCCGTCGCTCTACGCCTATTTCGATTCGAAGATGGCGCTCTACGACGCCATGTTCGCCGATGGCAACCGGCAACTGCTCGAACGGCTCGATGCGGTCAAGCTTCCCCGTGACGCCCGGGGCGCCCTGAAGAAGTTCATGGCCGAGTTCGTTGCCTTCGCGGTGGGGGACGCGGCGCGGTGCGAGCTGCTCTTCGAGCGCCACGTACCGGGATTCACGCCCTCGGCCGATTCCTACGTGCTGGCCGAGGAGGTGTTGGGACGCGTCTACAAGCTGATGAACGAGGCGGGCGTCTTGGAGCAAGGAGACATCGACTGCATGGTGTCGATGGTCGCCGGCCTCATAGAGGCGCAGGTGAGCAACGACCCCGGAGGGAATCGTTGGACCCGCCATCTCAGCCGCCTCATCGATCTCCACGTCAACGACGCCATCAAAAGGAGCAACGACAGATGATGCCAAACCGAATTACACGTCCCGAGGCCCGAGTGCTGGCCGAGGTGGAGTTCACACGCTTCGCCGATCTGGTCAGCTCGCTCTCACCAGAGGAGTGGGCGACGCCCACCGACTGCACCGGCTGGGATGTGCGCACGATGGTGCAGCACGTCCTGGGCTCGGGTGACGCCCAGGCGTCGGTCCGGGAGTTCGCCCACCAGTTCCGGCGGGGCATGCCGCTTAACAAGGAGATCGACTCGCACCACTGGGTCGACGGCATGAACGAGCTGCAGATCCGGGAGCGCAACCACTTGTCGAATGACGAACTCGTCGCGCTCGTCGGGGCGGTGGGGCCGAAGGCGGTCAAGGGGCGGTGGCGCACGCCGCCCCCGGCCCGCTACATCCCCCTCCCTTTCGGGCCGCCCTTCGGATGGGTGCCCCTCAAGTACCTGCTCGACGTCGGCTTCACACGGGATGTCTGGGCGCATCGGATCGACATCCACGCGGCCATCGCCCGCCCGATGGAGGTCACGGCCGATCATGACGGTCGTCTCGTCGCCGACATCGTCGCCGAATGGGCCGGTATCTACGGACAACCATTCGAGCTCGTGCTTGACGGTCCCGCCGGCGGAAAATTCACCCAAGGCGTGTCCGGCGAGCGCGTCGAGATCGACGCCCTGGACTTCATCCGCACCTTGTCCGGTCGCCTCCCCGGCACCGGTGTCCTCAGCAACCCACTACCACTCTAAGGAGACGAAAATGGACACACGCATCGACGAGATCGCCGAGCGCATCTACCGCCTCTCAACGTTCGTGCCCGACATCGGTCCGACCGGCTTCACGTTCAATCAGTTCCTCATTGATGCCGACGAGCCGGCCATCTTTCACACCGGCCCGCGTCGGATGTTCCCGGACGTCTCGAAGGCAATCTCCACGCTGATTCCGCTCGATCAGCTCCGGTTCATCATGTTTGGCCATCTTGAAGCCGACGAGTGCGGCGCCATGAACCTCTTTCTCGGCGCGGCACCCAACGCTCAGGTTGCCCATACGGCTATCGGTTGCATGGTGTCGATCGACGACCTGGCCGACCGCCCCCCGACCCCGATCGCACCCGACGGCACCATCGACCTCGGTGGTCGGCGCATCCGTAGCATCGACACGCCGCACGTGCCACATGGTTGGGACGCCCACGTCCTGTACGAGGAGACCACCGGCACCTTGTTCTGCGGTGACCTGCTCACCCAGGTCGGGGATGGGCCGGCGCTGACGGGCAACGACCTCATCGGCGCCGCCATGGAGGCCGAGGACATGTTCGGGGCGTCCTGCCTCACCCCACAGTCCGCACCCACGGTTCGCCGTCTGGCCGACCTCGAGCCGACGACCCTCGCCATCATGCATGGCTCTTCGTACAACGGCGATGCTGGGAGGGCCCTTCACGCCCTGGCGGATGACTACGAGCGCAGGTTGACGCAGGCCACCTGACCCCGCTCGCCGCTACCCGCTCGCCCCTCGGCCGCGCTGTCGGTCAGGCTTCAGGAACCGGGCGCATCAGGTCCGTACCCGTCGAGGTGGTTCGAGTGCCACGCCCAGGCCGACGCAACGATGTCGTCCAACCCGGACTTCGCCTCCCAGCCGAGGACGTCGCTCGCTCGGCGGGTATCCGAGAAGAGAGCAACCGGGTCACCGGCTCGACGCACAGCGAGTTCGTAGGGAACGGGACGGCCGATCACGCGCTCGGCCGCCGCCAGGACCTCGAACACGGAGGAGCCCACGCCGGTCCCCAAGTTGAGGGCCGTCGTCGGGCCGCCGGACTCGAGGAGCTCGAGTGCCTTGAGGTGGGCCTCGGCCAGGTCGATGACGTGCACGTAGTCGCGGATGGCCGTCCCATCGGGGGTCGGATAGTCGGCACCGAAGACGTGGAGTGGTCCCCGACGCCCGAGCGCCGCCTTCATGACCAGCGGCACCAGATTGAGCGTGAGCCCCCAGTCCTCGCCGATCGAGCCGTCGGGCCAGGCGCCGGCGGCGTTGAAGTAACGCAGGCTGACCGACCGCAGTCCGTCGCAGCGGTCGTACCACGAGAGCATTCTCTCGACCATGGCCTTGCTCTCCCCGTAGGGACTCTCGGGGCGGATGGGTGCGTCCTCATTGACGGGGACTCGCTGGGGAGTCCCATACACGGCACAGCTTGAGGAAAAGACGAACCTCTTGACGCCGGCGCGGCTGAGAGACTCGATCAACGAGGCGCTCTTGGAGACATTGTTGTGAAAGTACCGTCCCGGTTGCTCCATGGACTCGCCGGCTGCTTTGTACCCGCCGAAATGCATGACGGCATCGACATCGAACTGGTTGACGATTTTTCGCACGGCCTCGTCGTCGGCGATGTCGGCCTCCACCAGGGGCCTATCGCCGACGGCGGCCCGGTGACCGAATTCCATGCTGTCGAGCACGACGACGTCCCGTCCCCGATCGCCCATCAGACGGACCGCATGGGAGCCGATGTAACCTGCGCCGCCCGTCACCAAGATCGCCATCCGCACAGTCTGGCCGAAGAAGGCGCGTGGACCGGTGCTCGACCAGTCGTGGGGTCTCTGCCACTGTGTTCCAACCTTGAGATTTGCCCCAGCCCATTCACAACGGCTGGGGTGCCTTCAGACGGCTGACTGCGGGACCGGCTGCCAGCGTGCCACCGAGAAGGCGAGGATCAGCGGCACGTCTACGGCGAAGAGGAAGAGCAGCGCGCTGAACAAGGCAAGCTGGTGGGCGGGCGTGTGGTCGAAGATGAACACGAACTCGAGGATCCCCGCGATGACCAGGTAGGCCAGCAGTGCCCACCCGAAGACCCGGAAGAACACCGTCCAGGCGAAGGCCTTCACTCGGGCCAGGAGGACCACGTTGAGCACCAGCACGACGCCCCCGGCCGCCGCCAGGATGATTGGAACGGTGAGCGAGTGAGCCTTCCCGTATTGCGCGGCCATGAGGACCCCACCGGCCACGATCAGCGCCAGAGTGAGGGCGCCCATTCGAACCACGGGCGGGAGATCGGCTTGGCGGAGGTCGGCCTCGTCGGGTCCGGCGCCTGGGGGCGTTGTTTCGGTCGCCGTACTCATCGGCTTGCCAGGAAGGTCATGATGACGATGGTCGCGATCTGCATCACTCCGGTGATCCCCGCGGTGTAGACGAACACCTTCATGAGTCGCCCGATTCGCTCGCCGTTGGGTCGGGGCTTCTTCAGCTCGAAGAGCACCGCCAGATTGGCTGGCTCTAGGAGCCCGAGGGCGATCACGGCCATGACGCCCACGATGACGTACGAGGCGACGAGCCAGCCGTGGTGGGGGTAGGCGGCGTCGAGGTTGCCGAGGTGACGGGCCAGTTGAAACCCGGCCCCGAGTGTCATCGCCACCAACGTGGGCATGATCAGCAGCATCTTGGGCATGAAGCGGACGGTGAACTCGATGCGGGCCTGCACCGACAGCCCCCCAAGTATCGGTCCGATGATCAGGCCGAGGAACAGGTCGATGCTGGTCCAGAGGCCACCGCCGCCCACATGGAAAAAGGTCAAGGCCCACAGTGAATTCGAGGCGATGGCCACGATCAAGCCGATCAAGAGGGCGGCGACGATGGGCAGCCCGCGCAACGGCACGATGGCGAACTCGGGAACTACCGGTGGACCCTGCGCGACCGGTGACCCAGCCCCGGGGTGGCCAGGGTCGAGCTGGACGTCCGGGTCCTGCCCAGATCCGGTGAGCACGGCGTCGGTCATGGTGCACTCCCTCCCTGCCTGTTCCTCGGAACCAAGAGGCGTGGTCCCGCCGGCCTGACGAGGAGATCGTATTCTTCGAGCCCCGACGCTGCACGGCTTGCGGGACTCACTCCCGCCGATCGTCGATGCCTGACAACCCCACAGCGAGCTCGCGGCGGTGGTCCGCCGGGACGACGGTCAGGACTCGAGAAAGCGCAGCCCGGCCAGGACCCGGCCCCGACTGGGACACCGGTAGGACTTCGTGAAGATGTTGGCGACGTGCTTCTCGATGGCGCCCACCTGCCTCCCCTTCCCACCCGGCTAATTGCCGGCGTGCGTGTGTCCTGTCGCCTGATCGACCTGGATCTCGGATCGAATGTGGTAGCGCTCGATATAGTCGCCGAACTCCTTGGCCAGGCCGCCATACGTCCACCCGAAATCGGCCGGGTCGTAGCGGTGGCGACCGAAGGCGTCCTTCGGTCGGTGCTCGAGGAAGGTCTCCATGCGCCGGGCGTGGAGACCGCTGACTTCGCTCCCGAAGTGACGGTAGAGATGGCGGACCGTCCCCAACGGATCGTCGATCAGGGCGTCATAGTGCACGTGTCGGCACCATCCGTCGGCCGACTTCTCGTCGAAGGCGACGGCCGAGCCCAACGCGAAGGCGCACTTGCGCTTCCACTCCGTCGCGGTGGGTCGAGGGTCGGTTCGCCGGGTCAGGGGACGCTGCCCGGCGTTGGCCAGGCTGGCCAGCGAGGTGACGACCGGCCCCGGATCGCGGTGGGTCCAGATGATGCGGGCATCGGGGTAGGCCGCCAGCAACGCCTCGAGGTGCCACAGGTGGTTGGGGGTCTTGAGGATCCATCGCTCGGTGGGCTGGCGCGACTGCAAGGTCTGCAGGGCCAGTCGGTGCTGGGCATAGGCCGGCGTCATGTCGGCCTGCTCCAACCACCGGGCGTAGGTGGGCACGTGCGCCTGAGTCTCGAGGGCCAGGGTCCGCACGTCGTACATGAACAGGGACACGCATTCCTGGGCCAGGGTGGCCCCGAACGGGTGCATGGCCTTGAGCGGTGGATTGAGTTTCATCAGCCCGTCCAGTTCCTTGGTGGTCTGGGCGATGCGAGGGTCCTGGTCCGCCTCTTCCAGGGTTGGCGGAGGGATGGGGTGGGCGGCCTCCCATTGGAGCAGCGGGCGGGCCATCGGATCGAGCCCGAGCAACATGGACAGCAGGCTGGTCCCGGTGCGGGGCAACCCGACGATGATCCACGGACTGTCGATACGCTCGGCCCGCACCTCGGGGTGCTCCACCGACCAGCGATGCAGGGAGATCCGGTTGGCCAGGGCGGAGGCGAGCATCTTGGAAATCAGGATCCGGCCGAAGGTGGTCAGATCGGCCTCGCTCGTGCACGACGCCAGGAACACCTCGAGTGGCTCGCGGTAGCTGTCGCTGCCCAGGTCATCAGAGCCGGCCGTCTTGACGGCCGACCTGACGATGGACGACGGCGTCAGCGACGGGAGGTCCACTCCGAATCGGGACAACTGCGCTCCCACGGCGTTCAGGGCGCGCAGCGGCTTGATCTTCAACTCGGAGTCACGCCAGGTGTAGGCGACGTCGATCAACGGACTATCTCCACCACGGTGCGACCCAGGGATCGCCGATCCTCGTGCGCGTCGAGCGCGGTTCCCGCCTCTTCCATGGTCACGCGGCGTCCGACGTAGGGCCGGATCGCCCCCTCGGCCACCAGGCGCAGCAGATCGGCGTGGATCTCATCGGCCACGTCGCGCCCGAACGGGTTGAAGCCGAACCGTCGCATGCCCGGGTCGACCGACTCCGCCCAGGCCACCATGACGCCCACGATGTCGATGTTGCCGATGCAGGCCATCCGCAGCGGGCGCCCGGTCATCCCATTGTTCTCGTCGTCGGCAAAGCCCACGGCCAGGTAGCGACCGCCCCGCGCCGTGCAACGCCACGAGCGTTCGGCGAAGTCGCCCCCGGTCAAGTCGTAGACGACGTCGGCCCCGACATCGTCAGTGGCGGTCAGAACCGCTTCGACGAAGTCTTCCGTGAGGTGGTCCACCACCAGGTCGGCTCCGAGCGAAGCGCACAGCGCACCCTTCTCCGGGCCCCCGGCGACGGCGATGACCCGTGCTCCGGCCGCCTTGCCCAGTTGGATCCCGGCGGTACCCAACCCGCTGGCCGCCGAGTGCACCACGAGGGTCTCGCCGGCGCGAAGCCGCCCGCGGCGGAACAGCGCCAGATGCGAGGTCTGGAACGAGAGCACGAAGGCGGTCGCCTCGGCGTCATCGAGCTGGTCCGGCGCATCGAAGACCGAGACCGCGGGGGCGATGGCGAATTCGGCAATGCCGCCCAGCGCCGTCTTAGTGATGGCGACCACCCGTTTGCCCAGCCAGTGCTCGGCGCCCTCGCCCGTGTCCTCCACGATTCCGCACACGTCCATCCCCAAGGTGAAGGGTGGGGGCGTGGGGACCGACACCAGCTTGCCGAGACACCGGTCGATGTCATTGAAGTTCAACGAGGCCGCCCCGACCCTCACCAGCACCTCGCCCGGTCCGGGTTCGGGTCGCTCGAGCGTGCGCACCGCCAGCACATCCCCCGGTCGACCGTGGGCGGTCACCTGCAAGGCCTTCATGCTCCACCCCCCGGCGGTACGTAAGACGAATTGAGTTCAGTGTCTCACAGGCTCGTGGCCCGTGCACCGAACACGCGGTCGAACGCCGGCAGGAACCAGGCGGTGAGCTGGCGACGGACCTCGGCGGGCCGCCGGCCGCCGTTGCCGGGCACGGCGGCGTACGAGATGAGGATCCGGACGATCCAGTCCACTAGGTCCATCATGTCGCGTTCCGACACCGATCCGTCGGTCAGGGACGACTCCAGGAGGGGGCGGATGCCCGCCTCGCCGATGCGGCGCAGAGTCGCCATGTTGATGGCCTGAGTGGCGGCCCAGGCCCCCGAGTCACCGCCGAACACCGCCGCGTGGACCGGCCGGCGACCGATCTCCTCGAGGCAGAACATCATGCCTTCGAGGATCCGCTCCATCGGGTCGACAATGTCGGCCAGATGTACCTCGGCGTCGGCGGACATGGCCGCCGATTCGCGGGTCAACACGGCCAGGAAGATCGTCTCGTGGCTGCCGAATCGACGGTAGAGCGTGGCCCGCGAGATCCCCACCTCCTGCGCGATGTCCGTCGCCGTGGTCTTCGACACCCCGAAGCGCAGGTAGCACGACGCCGCCGCATCCAAGACTGCGTCCGAGTCCACGCCTGGTTGACGTTGCTGGGACATGAGGCTCCTTGTGCGAGTCGGCCAACCGCTGAACAGGCTGTGCCAACAGGAGTGACTATCACCGCCGACGCCACAATTCCAGAGGAGTACCATCGGTTGGGTTAGGCAGGGGGCTGGGGTGGCTCACACGGAGAGACGCGGAACTGGTGGTACCGACTGGATCGCCGGCGCCCGTTGTCGGAGACCGAGCGGGCCACATGCCTGAGCGTTCATTCGCCTCGGCCTGGAGGCGGGATCGCCTCAGCGTCGAAGAGCGGGAGGCTCGGGGAAGGTCGGCCCGCGATCGCGCCCCGAGGTCCAGCCACGGAACCCTCCCGCCGGTCGGACATCGTCCTGACCCGATTTCCCTCCTGGAGGAACAGGCCGTCAGCCGGGTGCCGGAGCTGGTCCCGATCCGCTATGGGCGGATGCTCGATTCGCCCTTCACGTTCTATCGCGGCGCCGGATTGATCATGGCGTCCGATCTGGCCGCGACGCCGCAATCGGGTGTGACGGTGCAGCTCTGCGGCGATGCCCACCTCTCGAACTTCGGTGTGTTCGGCACGCCGGAGCGGCGGATGATCTTTGACATCAACGACTTCGATGAGACGCTGCCCGGTCCGTGGGAGTGGGATGTCAAACGCTTGGCCGCCAGCTTCGAGGTCATGGGTCGCTTCCGCGGCTTCTCACGGGTCGATCGACGAGCCGTCGTCATGGCGGGTGTCAGGGCGTATCGGGAGCGCATCCGTGCGACGGCCACCATGGGCACGCTCGAGGCGTGGTCCGACCATCTGGAGGTGGGACAACTCCTGGACCAATTCATGTCAGAGGTTCGCCGGGGTCGGTTGAGAAGGAAGGAAGCCCGGCAAGCCGAAAAGATGGTGGCGAAGGCGCGTACTCGCGACAGCGTCAGGGTCATGACCCGGCGGACCGGACGAGTCGATGACGAACTCCGCTTCGTCTCCGAACCCCCGCTCATCGTGCCGATCGAGGATCTGGTGCCGGCAGGCACCGAGTGGGATCACACCGAAACGCTCATCAAGGAGTTGCTCGCCTCGTACCGGCGCACGCTAGGGGTCGAGCACCACCCGCTGGAGGAGTTCCGCTACGTCCATGCCGCCCGTAAGGTCGTCGGGGTCGGCAGCGTCGGCACCCGTTGCCACATCCTGCTCTTGATCGGCCGCGACGAGTCGGATCCTTTGATCCTCCAAGTCAAAGAGGCGCAACCGTCGGTCCTCGAGGCCTTCACGCGCCCGAGCGAGTACAGCAATCACGGTCAACGTGTCGTGGCTGGTCAGCGCCTCATGCAGGGAGCCACCGACGCATTCCTCGGCTGGCAACGCATCAAGGGATTCGATGGAGCGATCCGCGACTATTACGTGCGCCAGCTCCACGATTGGAAGGGGAGCGCAGAGGTCGAGGACATGCTGGTGTCGGGGGCGGAGCTCTACTCGCGAATTTGCGGTCAGACGCTGGCCCGCGCCCACGCCCGCTGGGGCGATCGAATAGCCGTGGCCACCTACCTGGGAAAGGGCGACGCTTTCGACCGAGCCATTGCCGACTTTTCCTCGGCCTACGCCGACCAGAACGAGCGCGACTACGAAGCGCTCGTTCTGGCCGTGAAGTCGGGCCGTCTCCTGGCTCAAGAAGGCGTCTAGTGCGAGCGGACCTGGCCTCGCGAATTCACTTGCAAGGCGCCTGTTCGATCCGGACCGGCCGAGGGTGGATCGAGCGGATTCTGGCCTGCGACGACGGTGTCACGAACTTGTCACGGACATTGCAGCCCCCTACCAGCACTTATTGGAAAAATACTGGGATCACGGACGGTTCACTCAGCTGATCGTAAGCTTGTGTCGGCACATCGGGAAACCCCGGTGACAATGAGAGTCGGGAAAGTGGGGACGGTCATGCTGAACAGGGCAAAGGCTGGGATCGGGGTGGCCGCAATCGGCATGGCAATGGCCTTGATACCCGCCATTTCACCAGCATCGGCCAGCGTGTCGGGCGTGTCGGGCGTGTCGGGCGTGTCGGGCTTGAGTAGCAGCGCATTGTGCCGGGACTACAAAAACCAGCAGTCGGCCTTGGCGAACACCCAGAGCAGCGCGCTGGCCAGGGCCTATGCCTCCGGAAATTGGCCCGCCATTCAGAAGGCCCTCTTGTCGACGTATAGCTCAGCGACGGTCACGAACAGCAAGCTGGAGTCGGTCCTGAGTGGAGCGCCGAGCAACGTCAAGGCGGCGGTGGGAACGTTCGTCCAGTTCGAAAATTCCATCAAAGGCGTGATCCAGCGGTCGACCAGCCTGACAAATTTCGGCACACAGATGGCCGCTGTCTCGACGAACCCGAAGTTGGCGTCGGCGGGGAAGGTCCTCGCAGCCTACGCCGCGAAGCTGTGCCCCGGCCTGGTTCCCAAGACCACGACACCGACCACCTGACCGGCGATGGTGGGGTCCGGAAGGTTCAGGTGGCGTTGCAGCACCTGACCGCGTCATGACCTGGCCCCGTCCGTTCCCGGGTGAGGAAGGCCAGCGGACCCGGTAAGACTGAGGCCGGGTGGACCTATTCACGACGGAGAGATTTCGGAAGGTGGACGAGGTGGTGATGAAGAAAGCTGGGGTAGGGCTTGGAGTGGCCATCATCGCGGTGGCGCTGGGCCTCGGGCCTGCCGTTGCGGCGTCCGGCAGCGTGAAGGCCGTGAAGGCGTCGACCACGCTTCGCACCAATGCCCTCTGCACGGCCTACAAGGCCGATATCAAGGCCGGGAGCAAGCCACTGAGCCCGTCGGTGACGAAGGCGATCAACTCACAGAATTGGGCAGTGGCGCAAAAGGCTTTGCTGTCGCTCTTCAATGCGGAATCGGGTGTGTTGAAATCAGTCGTGTCGGCGCTGGACGGAGCCCCGAGCAACGTGAAGTCCGCAGCCGGTGTCATCGTCACCTTCGAGGGCACGCTCAAGAACCTCATAGCGAACTCAAAGAGCAAGGCCAAGTACCAATCCGCGGTGACCACGGCCTCCAACAGCCCGAAGCTGGCTTCGGCGGAGAAGGTGCTCGATGCCTACACTCAGAAGGAGTGCCCCGGCGTGATCACCACGCCCACCACCTGAGCCTGGGCGGGGTCCTCGCTCCGCTCATCGACCGGGTGGTAACACTTCTAGAACGGTGTAACAGGACACGTGGCCTGAGGGTATGGTGGCGCGCGTGCGGCGTGGGCCGTGACAGGGGGTGGCAAGCGTGGACGACCTGAGCGGGAAGGTGGCGGTAGTCACCGGCGGGGCAGCCGGCATCGGGCGGGGGATCGTCGAGGCCCTGCTCGAGGAGGGCGTTCGCGTCGTCATCGCCGACGTGGAAGCGTCGGTGCTCGATGACACTCTCAAGGGGCTGCATCCTCTGGGCCAGGTGCGTGGCGTGGTCACCGACGTGTCCTCGGCAGCCTCCGTCGAGGCCTTGGCGGACGATGTGTTTGCCACCGAGGGGGCCTGTCATCTCCTCTTCAACAATGCCGGCGTGACGTCGGGCGGCGGCGGGAGGCCGTGGGAGCAGGAGCCAAACGACTGGACGTGGTGTTTCAGCGTGAACGTCTTCGGGGTGGCCAACGGCATGCTGTCCTTCGTGCCGCGCATGATCGAGTCGGGGCTGCCCGGGGTGGTGGTGAACACCTCGAGCATGGACGGCGGCATCGCACCCGTTCCGTACGCCTCGGTCTACGCCTCCAGCAAGGCCGCCATCTCCTGCCTGACCGAGGCCCTGGCCCACCAGCTGTCGGCGGCGTGCACGCAGCTGCGCGCGGCGGTCTTCTATCCCTCGGGTGGCCTGCTCGATACGGGATTGTGGACCGCCCAACGCAACCGACCACCGGAACTGGCCCGCCTCAAGCCGCGTCCGCCGGCGCCCGGGACGACGTTCGCCGAGTTCAAGGCCCAGCTCGAAGCGGCCGGGCGATCGGTCGACGTGGTGGACCTCCTCGAGTTGGGCCGCTTCGTCGTCCGCGGCGTCAAGGCCGGCGACTTCATCATCGGCCACGGGCTCGAAGAGGCGGGTGCCATGTTGCACGCACGGGCCGATGCCATCGCCGAGGGCCGGCTTCCGCCAGCCGCACTGAGCTGAAGGAGTGGCCATGACGATGACCAGGTCCAGCGCGACCACCGACCGCTACACGATCATCTCGTCCGACGGTCACGCCGGGGGAGACATTCAGGACTACCGGCCGTACCTGGCCAGTCGCTGGCACGATGACTTCGACGCCTGGGCGGCTGAGTACGTGAACCCCTTCGCCGACCTCCTGGCTCCCATCGCGTACCGCAGTTGGGACAGCGCTCGCCGGCTGTTCGAGACCGAATCCGACGGGATCGCCGCCGAGGTGCTGTTCCCCAATACCGTCCCGCCCTTCTTCGCCGAGGGCAACCTGGTGGCGCTTCCTCCGACCCCGGAGGACTACGAGACCCGCTGGGCCGGGGTGCAAGCGCATAACCGCTGGCTGGCCGATTTTTGTGCCACCACGCCGGGCCGGCGGGCCGGCGTGGTACAGGTCTTCGCCAATCGCATGGAGGACGCGCTGGCCGAAGTGCGGTGGGCTGTTGAACAGTTCCATCCTTTCGGCGGCATCCTGTTGCCGTCCATTCCCCCCAATTCGCATCTGCCCCCGCTGTGGGAACCGCACTATGAGCCCCTGTGGCAACTCTGTGCCGACCTGGGCGTGCCGATCAACATTCACGGCGGGAGTGCCCTGCCCGACTACGGCGAGCACGAAGCAGCTCGATCGATGATGCTGATCGAGATTCCATGGTTCAGCCACCGTGCCGTCTGGCATCTCATCTTCGCCGGGGTGCTCGAGCGCCATCCCACCCTGCGCTTCGCCGTCACCGAGCAGGGGGTGGCGTGGTTGCCGCGCGGGCTCGAAACGCTGGACTGGTTCTACGGGCGCATGACGCTGCCCGAAGCGGCCGAGGCCCGGTATTTCGGCGCCGCGGCCGCGCACCTGTCGATGAAGCCCTCGGAATATTTCGCCCGCAACTTCTGGATCGGAGCGAGCTTCCTCCGACCGAGCGAGGCTCCTTTGTGCAACGAGCTCGGGATCGAGCACATCATGTGGGGGGCCGACTATCCGCATTCGGAAGGCACCTATCCTCACACCACCGAGGCCCTGCGCGTGGCCTTTGCCGACCGACCGGTGGGCGAGGTACGGACCATGGTGGAGTCCACCGCGGCTGACTTCTACGGCTTCGATCTCGAGCAGCTTCGTCCGGTCGGCGACCGCATCGGGCCCGCCGTGGCCGACGTCAGTACGCCGCTGGCCCAGGACGACTGGCCGACCGACTCCACCTGCAATGCCTTCGACCGGACGCAGATGCTGCGGGCCTGGTAGTCCGTCTCGCCATCCGCGCCTGGCGCGTCGCGCCGGGTCGTCGTGCCGGGTCGTTCAGTCCGGCAGCAGGCCGTCGAGCAGTTTGTCCAGCGTGAAGGCAAACAGCACATCGGTGTCGACGCCCTGTTCCATCGCCCGCTGGAGCCCGGCGTCGACGGCACCACCGCCCAGGCTGTGCCAGAGCTCCTGCGTGGTTTCGCTCCCGGGCACCCGTTGCTCGAAATTGTCGGTCAAGAGGATGAACCCACCGACGGTGAACAGAATGGCCCGCACCACCATGGCGGCGTCGTCGCCGCGCAATCCGGACGCGGCCACCTCGCGGGCCAGCGCCACCTGGGTCGGGAAGGAGAGCTCGGCCGCTCGCCCCAGCTCCAACGCCAGCGCCTGGACCGGTTGGGTGGCGGCCACCTGCGCTCGCAGCTCCCGGGCCAGCTCCAGCATCCGCTTGCGGGGGGAGCGACCGCGGGCACGGGGCTCGGGTAATTCCTCGATCAGCGCCGTCAGCACCTGGTCCAGCAGGGCTTCCCGGCTCCCGAAATGCCAGTAGACCGAGGTCGGGGTGACGCCGGCCATGGTGGCCACCTTGCGCATGGTGACCCCGGACACGCCGTCGCGCAGCAGCAACTCCCGGGCGGCCGCCACCAGACGCTGCCCGGTTGGCTCTTCGGACCCGGCCGGGGGAGTCTTCAGGGAGGTCACGCCGGGCGAGCGTAGCGACTCTCGACACCTGTCCCCTTGTGTGGAACAGTGTTACAGAAGGAGGGCACATGGACACCATCAGGTACGGAGCACGCCGCGAGCAGGTCAGCCACGAGATCGCGGCCAAGAAGGCGGACATCTGGTCGGAGGCGGTCACCGCCATCTACGAGACCGATCCT
>DASZJQ010000193.1:0-1585 GCA_035947875.1 Acidimicrobiales bacterium | reverse complement strand
TTAGCCGTACCCTTAACGAGAGCAGCCAAAAGCATGTCCGAGGCTGCTAAACGAGCAGAGGAACAGGCCAGGAGATACCAAACGGAAATAGATGAGTCGGGTTCGACCGAGGAATGATGTAGACTTAACCCCTTTGCCTTTGGTAATTTCCAGCCCTCACCCGAGGGACTGGAACCATGAATGCCACGATCATCGCCCGGACGCCTCACTCGTTCACACTCCAGGTCGAGATCCCCTACAACGGCTCCATGCTCGACTTCGAGGAGACCCTCCAGCAGCGGCTCAACGAGGCCGGCGTCGTCGCCACCGCCGAGGGCCTCCGGCAGTTCGACACCGACGGCTCGCCCATCACCGTCGGCCCGGTCAAGCTCACCACCAAGGGCCAGGTCGAGAAGGACTACCAGACACCCTACGGCGTCGCCACCGTGGCCCGCCATGTGTACCAGAGCCCCCAAGGCGGCCCGACCTCCTGCCCGCTCGACCGGGACGCCCGGATCGTGGTCACGTCCACCCCACGGTTCGCCAAGACGATCTCGCACAAGTACGCCGAGTTCAGTTCGACCCGGGCCCAGATCGACCTGGAGGAGAATCATGGGCGGGTCGTCTCCCGCTGCCTGATCCAGGACATCGCCGATGCGGTGGCGGCGGCGGCGCTGGCCAAGGAGGAGGATTGGAGCTACACCCTGCCGAAATTCGACGAACCCCCCGCCACGGTGGCCGTCAGCCTGGACGGGACCTGCACGCTGATGTGCGAGGACGGCTGGCGGGAGGCGATGGTCGGCACCCTGGCCTTCTACGACCGGGAGGGCGAGCGGCAGCACACGGTCTACCTGGCGGCGACCCCCGAGTACGGCAAGGCGAAGTTCCTGGGCCGCCTGGAGGCGGAGGTCGGGCGTGCCAGGGCGAAGTGCCCCGACGCCCATTACGTGGGGATCGCCGACGGGGCCGGTGGGAACTGGGAGTTCCGCGGCCGGCACACCGACGTGCAGGTGACCGACTTCTGGCATGCGGCGGAGTACCTGGGCAAGGCGGCGGTGGTGCTGTACCGGGGCCACCCCCGCACCAAGGAGGCGTGGCTGGAAGATGCGTGCCATCGGTTGAAGCACGAACCGGGCGGGGCCGAGTGGGTGCTGAAGCAGTTGCGGAGGCTGGCCCGGGAACGCCCCTGGGCCAAGGATCATGAGGATGTCCAGAAAGCGATCACCTACTTTGCCAACCAGTCGGGGGCGGGCCGGATGGACTATTCCAGCCGGGTGGCGGCGCACGAGCCGATCGGCAGCGGTGTGACGGAGGCGGCCTGTAAGGTGCTCGTCAAGCAGCGGCTTTGTGGCTCGGGGATGAAGTGGACGGAGGGTGGTGCGGCGGTGGTGTTGAGCCTGCGGGCGTTGAGCTACACACCGGAGCGATGGAGTCAGTTCTGGTCGAAGGTCGATCGGTGGGGCTTCCCGGTCGCCGCCTGAGCGAAGATCGAATTCGCTTTACATCAAACTTCGGTCGAACCCCTGTCGACTTCTGCCAGCCTCACTTGCAATTCCGCGCGGTCGGCAAGGTCACCGCCGAGGTCATCCTCTCGGTCCTCTTCGCC
>DASZJQ010000192.1:0-8826 GCA_035947875.1 Acidimicrobiales bacterium | reverse complement strand
CTGGGCTACACCTCGCGGCCGGCCTCCGCCGCCATGGTTGACTCCGCTCGGTGGTTCGCCGACAACGGGTACGTGACCCCGAAACGACTGCGCCGCATGAAGTTCGGTGCAGTCGGCTGAGACTCCCCCACGATCGTGTTTGGATGACGAGGCCCAAGATCAGGGGATGTGAACTCGACTCGAAGCTCTCGCCACCCTTGAGACGATCGTACAGACGGGCTGTCCGACTTTTCGTGGCCGGCTGATGCCTTCGGGCCCGGGCGGGCTGATGGGGTGTTATGGCGAGTTGACGATGGCCGTGGGGGCGCTGGCGACATTGGACGCCCCGGGCAACGTCTGGCTGACCCAGCCGGCAGACGGAGCCCACCAGTCATTGCCCATCTGTCCGCCCGGCGTTTGGAAGAACACGTTCATCAACGAAGGCGAGTTCACGATGGCCGCGGGGCCACCGGCGACATTGGACGGCCCGGGCAAGGTCTGACTGACCCAGCCCGCACTCGCAGCCCACCAGTCATTGCCCATCTGTCCGCCCGGCGTTTGGAAGAACACGTTCATCAACGAAAAGGAATTGGCGATGGCCGAGGGGGCACTGTTGACATTGGTCGGCCCAGGCAACGTCTGACTGGTCCAACCATCCGTGAGAGCCCATCTGTCGTTGGCCATCTGTCCACTGCTGGTCTTGTAGTACACGTTCATCAACGAGGGTGACATGACAAATGCCGTCGGGGTGCCATTGACGTTGGCCGACCCGGGCAGGGTCTGGCTGACCCAGCCGGCGGACGGAGCCCACCAGTCGTTGCCCATCTGTCCGCTCGAGGTCTGGAAGAACACGTTCATCAACGAGGGTGAATTGGCGATGGCCGTCGGGCTGCCATTGACGTTGGCCGATCCGGGCAGGCTCTGGCTGATCCAGCCGGCGGACGGAGCCCACCAGTCGTTGCCCATCTGTCCGCTCGCGGTCTGGAAGAACACGTTCATCAACGAGGGCGAATTGGCGATGGCCGTCGGGGCACTGGACACGTCGGCCGGGCCGGGCAGGGTCTGGCTGACCCAACCACTGTTCGGTGTCCACCAGTCGTTGCCGACCTGTCCGGTCGTGGTCTGGAAGAACACGTTCATCAACGACGGCGAATTGACGATGGCCGTCGGGGCACTGGCCACGTCGGCCGGGCCGGGCAGGGTCTGACTGACCCAACCACTGTTCGGTGTCCACCAGTCGTTGCCGACCTGTCCGGTCGGCGTCCGGTAGAACACGTTCATCAACCCTGATGGGGCGGAGGGACCAGCGACCATATTGTTGTATTGGTAACCCCAGAACCCCTGGGACATGAAGTAACTCACGGAGATCGTCGCGTAGTGGGCGGCGGTGCCCGGACTTGACTCTTCATAGACATTGGCGATCGACCCCGGACTGGCCCAACTGGCAAACAAGACGACGTGCGTGGTCGTCAAGTCCACGATGTCACCAGGCTGCAGCGCCTCCAGGCTCGCCAGTTCCGTGCCGCCCGTGACCGTGGCAACTTCTGGAAGGGTCTCGGTGGTCAAGCCGTAGTTGTTCGCACTCCCGGTATTGAGTCCCAAGGCCATCGAAACGTACCCGGAGCAATCCTGCCGGTAGGTACCATTGCCGTCGGTCCAGTAGTTCGTCTGGCTGTACGGAACACCCTCATTGACCCAACTCTGGGCGCGGGCGAGAATGGTGGAAGGCGCGATGGCGGGACCGTACAGAGTTCCACTTACCCGAGGACCGAGCGCGTTCTGTGGGCCAGCCGTCTGCAGTTCGGCCGCCGAGGCAGTGGTTGGGTTGGGAACAGATGGGGAGAACGGTGTGCTGTACGCGCCCGTTGGCGCGGGGCTGGCCGATGCCGGCACGAAGACACCCAGCAGAATGAGTGCAACGGCCGGGGCGAAGACACTTATGGCATGCCACGGTCTCATACTTTCGAAGCCACCACAAAGATGGCGCCACGACACCGCGAGACGGTTGGCCGCGGCAACCTTCCAGTGGCTTCCACTCGACCATCCGAGCGGTCAGCCTCTTGCACCGTCTCCCTCACCCGGCCGCTCCGGGCCGTTGGCGAGCCGGGCAGGCACACATTCCGCGGGGACACGCGACCTGGTGAACGCACATTGCCCTCACTTCGACTCCCTCCCTCGTTCTTTGACCCCCGACCGTGCGCGTCGTCGCGGCGCTAGGCTCGGACGCAACCCAGGCTCGCCGGTTGTCGAACTGCATCATGGGAGTCTCATGGTGCAGGACCGGGGCATTTGGGTTGCATCCCGGTTGCCGTTCATTCGGCGTCTTCAGGCCGAACGAGAAAGCGAAGCTCGCCCGGGCCGCTCACGGTGCGCGTCGCCGGGATTGAGCGGCTCCGGCCGGGGTTGGTGGGCGAACGGGACCCGTCCCCTCCCACCGTCCCTCGTTGGCGCGGCCCTCGACGCCCCTGATTCGGCTGCGGCGAGAAGCCCGTCATAGGGCAGACTGGCGTCGGTGCGTGATTCGGTTGCGGTTGTCCACAGGTTGGTGGCTCGAATTTCTCCCGGAGATGCCCTAGAGGCTGAGCACCTGTCCGACACCTTGCGGTGGCTTGAGAGTACCGATGACGTGTTCCGAAGATCGAAGCCAGCATTTCCGCCTCGACATTTGGTCTCCTATGTCGTCGTGCTGGATCGACAGACCTATGACGTCTTGCTGGTTGACCACGTGCTTTCTGGACTGAAGCTTCCACCTGGTGGGCATGTCGAGCCCGACGAGCATCCGGCCGCGGCCGCCCGGCGGGAGTGTCGCGAAGAACTCGGAATCGAGGCGAACTTCGCTGGCCGGCGCGAACAACCATGGTTCGTGACCGTCACCACAACCATTGGGCTCGATGCGGGCCACACAGATGTCAGTTTGTGGTTCGTGTGTGAAGGAAAGAGAGATATGAGAATGACTATCGACGAGGTCGAGTTCCGAGGTGCCCGCTGGTGGTCATTCGATGAAGTGGTGGCCGCCAGCGGGGAGGAATTCGATCCGCACTTCCATAGATTCATGAGGAAGGTGGCCGGTGCTCGGTGGCTCGGTGAACTGCCGACGCCGTGAAGCCTGCGATCTCCAACGCGGACAGCGCGCTGGGCGTACTTCGTGCATACCGAGGTCCCCCCACCCAGCGACGACGAACCTGGTCGGCACGATCGCCGGTCGAGGCGCATGGCTCGATAGCATGCCGCTGGGTGGACGGATCATGAACGAGGAGCGAATTTATGGAGATCGCACGGGCCAGGGAGTTACTTCGCACCGATCGGGTCCGCACGGAACGACTGCTGGAGGACATGGCTGGGAATAGCCAGGCTGACCGGACCGCCGCCAATCAGACGGGGGACATGTTCGATTCAGCCGAACCGCTCACGGGCGAAGGTACCGATGATTCTGTTGTTGACGAATTACAAGAACATTTGGCTGCAATCGATCGTGCGGAGAAACGTCTCAATGACGGTCACTACGGCTACTCGGTTCGAAGCGGTCTGCCCATTCCCGACGATCGTCTTGAGGCCGATCCCGCCGCTGAACTGACCGTCGAGGAGGCTCGTCAAGCGGATTGAATGGGTGGACACCCGTCCTCAGGCTACGGCATCGCTCCGATGTGGCAGGACCCAGCCCGGACGCGGGAAGTGGCAGGTATAGCCGTTCGGATAGTGCTCCAAGTAGTCCTGGTGCTCAGGCTCGGCCTCCCAGAAGGGCCCCGCCTCGGTGACCTCGGTAACGACCTTGCCGGGCCACAGTCCGGAAGCTTCGACGTCGGCGATGGTGTCCTCGGCGACCCGTCGCTGCTCGTCATCGACGTAGAAGATGGCCGATCGATAGCTCATGCCCACGTCGTTCCCCTGGCGGTTGAGGGTCGTCGGGTCATGGATCTGGAAGAAGAACTCGAGGATCTCTCGGTAAGAGGTGCGCTCGGGGTCAAAGGTGATCTCGATCGCCTCGGCGTGGGTGCCGTGGTTTCGATAGGTGGCGTTCGCCACGTCGCCGCCGGTATAACCGACCCGGGTCGAGAGCACGCCCGGGCGCTTGCGGATCAGGTCCTGCATCCCCCAAAAACAGCCTCCGGCCAGGATCGCCTTCTCCGTGGTGTCGCTCATTGGGCCACCTCCTCCTTCGTTTCGGGTCTTTGAAGAACTTCTGGTAGTCAGTTTATCCGTCGGCTTCGAGGTCTTCGTCTGGAACGAAGGTGCAGGGCGCCCGGGAAGCGCTGGTCTCAACCTGCACGGGATCCCCTCGGGGGCTTTGCAAATTACGACGTGACCTCGGCCTTTGCGGATCACTTCGGACGCAACGATATGGCAACCCACATTCGCCCTAACTGCTACTGGCGCTATTTATGGTCCAGGAGATGACGATCCCCGCCCAGATGGAACAGAAGGTACATCCGCGCTACCAAGGCCGCGACCGCGTGCTCCACATCCTCGTAATCGCGGCACTGGCGTGGGGTACGGCCTACCTGGTGTGGCGGGCGCTGGACACCGCATCGGGTGCGCAGCCGGTGATGTTCGCCGTCCTCTACGCGTGCGAGGTGTTCGGACTCGCCGCACTGGCGTCGTTCGCCTTTCTGGCATGGCGGATCCCCTCGCCCACGCGCCCGGAGATCGGGTGGCGGCCGACGGTCGACGTCTTCGTCTGCACCTACGACGAGGGTCTGGACGTGCTGGCCGGCACCCTGGTGGGATGCGACCGGATCACCTATCCGCACATCACCTGGGTGCTCGACGATGGGCGCCGGCAGGACGTGCGCGAGTTGGCCGAGCGATTCGGGGCCCGCTATCTGACCCGACCTACCAACGAGCACGCCAAGGCAGGGAACATCAACAACGCACTCGACTACACGCAGGGAGAAGTGTTGTTGATTCTGGACGCCGACCACGTGCCGCAGCCCGACATCCTCGACGCCACCATCGGTTACTTCGACAACCCTTCGGTGGCCGTGGTCCAGACACCCCATGACTTCGGCAACCACGACTCCTTCCAGCACTTCGAGACCGGTCGCCACGACCAGAGCATGTTCTTCGAGACGATCATGCCCGGCAAGGATCGCCACAACGGGGCGTTCTGGTGCGGCTCGGCGGCGTTGATTCTGCGCCAGGCGCTCGAAGGCATCGGTGGAATCGCCACCGAGACCATCGCCGAGGACTTCCACACCACCATACGGCTGCACGGACAGGGATGGCACTCCCGATATCACAGCGAGACGCTGGTCCAGGGTCTTGCCCCCCACGACCTCGCGTCGTACCTCTTGCAGCGCGACCGGTGGGCGCGGGGCAACCTGGCCGTGCTGCGCACTCCGGAGAACCCGGCCATCGCGGCCGGCCTGACCCTCCAGCAGCGGGCCAGCTACCTCTCGTCGCTGCTGGCGTACTTCGTGCCGCTCCAGCGAGTGGCCTTGGTGGCCGTGCTGGCGGCCATGCTCATCACCGGCCGGCTTCCACTCCACGCCACCCTGTGGCAGTTCGGGCTGTTCTGGCTGCCCTGGATGGCCTTGAACTTGACGGCGTCGGCGATGCTCTGCCGGGGCCGGGCCACGCTGTGGGACGGTTCCTACTCGACGCTCCTGACCACAGGCATCTTCGCCAGGGCGGCCTTTGCGCTCTTCCATCCCTTCCGGAGCTCTTTCAAGGTCACGCCCAAGGACGGGATCGATGATGGGGGTTGGTCGGCGGTGAGCCAGCTCCGCCTGGTGATGGCCATGGCCGTGGTGCTGGTGGCGGCCATTGTCTTTCGCGTCCTCGGGCTGGTCGGATTGCTTTCGGTGCCGCCACTCCACGGGCTGGCCGTGGTCGCCGGTCTGACCTTCGCCGCGTGGGAGCTGACCCTGATCGGCGCTGCGCTCGTCAAGGTGGGGCGCCGCCGGCAGGCACGCCATCACTACCGGGTGCCTATCGGGGTTGCCGGCGTAGTGAACGGAGCGCTGGTGCGGGTCGTCGACCTGACCCCGGCCGGCGCCGGTGTGGTCGGCTCCGCCCCCATCGAAGTCGGTTCGGAGGTCCAGCTCCATCTCGACCTCCCCGGCATCGGAGGTGAGTCCCGTGGCATCAACGTGCCCTTCACCATCTGTTCGTGCCGCCCGGCGGAGGGGCTGGGCTGGCGGATGGGGGGCACGCTCAGGCCACTCGGCCAAGCCGACCTCGAGGCGCTCATCGAGCACTGTCACGTGGTCAGCGCACGCGCTCGCCTGACCGAGTCGGGCCAGTTGTCGCCGGCAGACCCGCCCGCCGACGGGGGTCAGACGGACAACGAGCGGATACAACCGCACCTCTCCGCGTTGGGCTGACGGCTAGCGGCATCTGTAGTCGCCGTCTTCACCGGCTGGATAACCTGGCCTCGCCGACCGTCCATGCCACACTGCCCCGAGCCTGGTGCCGCGGCCTGAGGTACCGGGGGCGCCACTCGATCGCCCGCAGCTGGTCGAGACGTGGGTGGCGAGGATTTCACTTGAGCACAGTTGTCCCGCTTGGCGAGAGGACCTCGACCGGGCGTTGGACGATCCGGTGGGCACCACGAGGCACAATGATAGTGGCGCGAACGTGGCGGCACGGATTGTGAACGACCTGAGAAACCGGCTGGCCGAGGTCGAGTGGAGAGGCCTCCCCGCCTCCGGCCACGGCCTCCTGGCAGCTACCCGGGCCGGACCGCACCGGCTGGAGAAATACGAACGTGCACGTGAGCCACACGTCACATCTCCATCACTTCTCTCACCTCTACTGCCGTCTCACCCACTGTTGACAATGCCCACGAACGGCTTGTTGCGTCAGCGGCATTGACTGGTCTCATGACAGGTCTGGCATGGCCGAATCGCGCTTGTGAAACGAGGCCGATGACTTTTGGGGTGGCCAGCCGTCCAATCCTTGGGCGATGAGTTCCGACAGGAGAGAATGATGTCCGAACAACGAGTCATGCCCTCAATAGCCGAATGGCCTAGCTGGAGGACGTTGCCTTGCCACACCCCACTCACCTCTGACACAGGGACAAGAGGTGAAACCAGCTCGGATCGAGACCACAGGAGGTCGAAGTGTCTGCATCAGTGCTCTACATGTCGATGTCACTTGACGGGTTCATCGCCGGCCCCAACGCCAGCCCGGACAACCCCGGTGGCGACGACTTCATGCGGCTGCATGAGTGGTTCGGGTTTGCCACGGCAGCCGGGCCGAACGCCGAGGTTTCGGACACGTCGGGGATAGGCCAACAATTCCTCGACGAGATCAACGCGACCGGCGCGGTTCTCTCGGGTCGCAACACCGTGGAACAGACCGACCACTGGGGCGGTGATCACCACAACGGCGTCCCTATCTTCGTGCCCAGTCACCGGCCGGCGGGACCGTCGGTCGCGCAGTATCCACTGGTGACGTATGTGACAGATGGGATCACCAGTGCGATGGCACAGGCGAAGGCCGCCGCAGGCGACCGCAACGTGCTGGTGCATGGCGCGTACACGGCACAGACTGCGCTTGAGGCGGGCGTGCTCGATGAGTTGCAGATTCACCAAGTCCCGGTGCTGTTTGGCGGGGGACGTCAACAGTTCGAGGTTTTGCCGGCCAGAGTCGAGTTGGAGATCCTGCGAGTGATCGACACCCCGGAAGCCACACACATCCGCTATCGCGTACGTCGCTGAGGCGGTGGCCCGGCGGCCTCTTGGTTTGTGGTTGGTCAAGATCAATCGGCGATCGGGAGTGGCGCGGATCGATCCACTGCTTACCCCGTTGGGTCGGGACGCCAGGCGAAGGCGGTGACGCCAGAACGGCTGAAATCGTGCTCACTAGGACATATGCCGGTCAGGGGAGCTCGACACGGCACAACGAGCGGGTGTGGAGTCTGGCGGTTTCGGCGGGGACAGCTAACGCCTTGCTCGCCCCCAACATCCTTTCTCCAGGCCTTCCCCACCCGCGGTATCCCCTTCGCCGCGCCTCGGTCGAACAGCACTCCACGACGGCGAGTCAGCCAGGGCGCGCCGTGCTACTCCTCGGGTTAAGTACAAAGCGCCCCATCCGATCATGCGTTAGGCGCCTAAGGGCATGGCGGCCTTACGTCCGGAAACCCAGTGGCCCACGGGACGCGTTGTCCAGGGGCCTTTCAAGAGGGTGGAACGGCGAAGGACGAAAGTGAAGAGTTGCTGGCGCCACGCCAGTGCGTTGCCGCGGGTGGCGCGGTAGAGGTGACACCCGAGGTCTCTGCTGAGCTGTCGCTTGCCCAGATCCTACGAGACCGCCGACAATGAAGGCCGCGTCGGGCAATGGCTGCCAGAGCATGGCGTCCACGAACCACCACCGGCCGGCGCAGAGTTGGGGGAGCCGGTCGTCCCGCCATTGGAGTTGAGGTTCGAGCTGGCCGTGTGTAGAACCCCAGTTCCGGCAAGGAGGCTCAGCGCCGGATCGCCCGCCTGCAGGTTCTCGTAGACACACGACGAGGCCGGGGCCGGGTACCAGTCCCAGAACATGAAGCCGGTCACGCCGAGCGCCGACTGGGCCGAGATCTTGGCCGAGTAGTCCGCCGCCCGCTGGGTGAGCGAGACCGAGCACGACGTGCCGGCCTCGATCCCCATCTCCCCGGCGATGATGGGCTTGCCGAGCGCCTTGGCCTGGGCCACCCGGACCGCGATCCCGTTGTACTGGTCGCCCCCGACCGCCGCGGTAGCGGCGTAATAGTCGTGGTAGGTCAAGATGTCGAGGCCGGGCGACGCCCCGACCGTCTGGTAGTCGCCGTTCTCCAGGCCACAGGTCCCGGTGCCGAGGAAGCCCGACTCGACTTTGGAGCCCGGGGCCAGGGCGTGGATCTCCCCGCCGACCGCGGTGAAGAACGAG
>DASZJQ010000191.1:0-4944 GCA_035947875.1 Acidimicrobiales bacterium | reverse complement strand
CGAGCAGGCGGCCCGGGCCAGCCATGCCCTGCAGCGGGGCGGCCAACCCGACGAGATCGTGGGCGCCGCGCTCTATTACGCCTCCGACGCCAGCAGCTACACGACCGGCGCCGTGCTCCGGGTCGATGGGGGCATCCCCTGACCGAGCACGTCGGCTTCTGGTTCGACCCGGCCTGCCCCTGGGCCTGGCTGACCTCCCGCTGGATGCTCGAGGTCCAGCAGGTCCGGGCGGTGACGACCGCGTGGCACGTCATGTCGCTGGCCATCCTCAACGAGAACCGCGAGGACCTCTCCGACAGCTACCGCAAAGGCCTGGCGCGTACCTGGGGACCGGTGCGTGTCTGCATCGCGGCCGAGCGGGAGAATGGGCCCGACATCCTCCTACCCCTCTACACGGCGCTGGGCCGTCGCATCCACGTGGAGCGCCGCCGCACGGATCCCCACATCATCACCGAGGCCCTCGTGGAGGTCGGCCTCTCCACCGACCTGGCCGCCGCCGCCACCTCCACCGAATTCGATGAGGCGGTGCGCAAGTCGCACCACGAGGGGATGGACCCGGTCGGCCTCGAGGTGGGCACTCCGGCCATCCACATCAACGGGATGGCCATCTTCGGCCCGGTGGTGACTCCGACCCCCAGGGGCGAGGCGGCCGGCCAGCTCTGGGACGGCGTGGCCCTGGTCACCGCCACGGACGGGTTCTTCGAGCTCAAGCGGAGCCGGGATCGGCCGCCGATCTTCGACTGACAACGTCGAACCAGTCACGATGGGGCCGTGGTGACTGGTGGTCCTTCGGGCCTTGGCCGCGCTCGTGACGAAACCCCTTGACGATCCGGAAACCCACCGAGATCGCAGCTGTACCGCAGATGATCAGGTCAGCCTTCTTGCGCTGGTACGAACCACCCCGCCCTTGGTCAGAGGACGGCGCCGGACTCCTTGTGGGCGATGATGGTCTCCCAGTCGAGGCCGAGTTCGAGCAGGATGTCCTCGGTGTGCTGACCGTGCTCGGGGGCGGGGAGCATCCGGTCGGCCGTCTCGTCGATCTGGACCGGGTTGGCCACCAAGTCGTACGCCCGGCCGTCGTCGCGCTCGACCCGACCGAGGTAGCCGTTGGCGGCGACTTGGGGATCGTCGGCCAACTCGCTGGCCATCTGCACCGGGGCCCAGGCCCCCGACAGCGGCGCCAGGGCCACTCGCCACTCCTCGTAGGTCTTCGAGGCGAACACCGCGTCCACCGTCTTCACGCACTCTTCGCGATTGGCGAAGCGACTGGCCGCGTCGACGAACCGCGGATCGTCGATGAGGTCCGGGCGGCCGATGACCGTGCAGAACTCGGGCCAATAGCGGTCGGCCTGGAGCATCATGAGCGTGATGAATCGGCCGTCGCTGGTCCGGTAATTCCCGACCAGCGGGTTCGGGGTCGCATTGCGGTCGAACTTGGGCATCGGATCGCCGCCGTAGAGGCCGGACGCCACGATGTCGGGTGACAGGACCCACATGGCCAAGCCCAGCAACGAGACATCGATGACCGGCGCCTCGCCGCTGGTGGCCCGCTGGAGGAGCCCGGCGGCGATCCCACCGGCGATGGCCATGCCGCCGGCCAGGTCACCGAAGGCGGCCCGCCCCCCGATGGGCCATTCGTTCTCGGCCGGGGTCAGGGCGTTGGCCACGCCCCCTCGCCCCCAATAGATGGACCCGTCGTACCCGGGCTTGTTGTTCTCCGCCCCCAGCGGACCCAGGCCCGAGCCACGGGCGTACACGATGTTCGGGTTCACCGCTCGGATGTGCTCGACGTCGATCTGCAGGCGCTGGCGCACCGAGGGGAGGAAGCTGGTGAGGAAGACGTCCGAGGTCTCGACCAGTTTGTAGAGGATGTCGCGTCCGGCGTCGGTGCTGATGTCGATGCCGATGCTCCGCTTGCCGCGGTTGGGCTGCTCCATGATGTAGTTCACCGCATTGTCCCCGCCGGGGATCAGACCCATGGAAACCAGCCCACGCTGAGGATCGCCCATCACGGGATGCTCCACCTTGATGACGTCGGCGCCCCAGTCGGCCAGGACGGCGCCGGCGGCGGGAACGAACGTCCACGCCGCGACTTCGAGAACTCGGAATCCGGAGAGTGCCTTGGCCATGCCGACCGATCCTTTGTTTGGGTGAGCCTGGGCAGGATAGCGGCACCCTCGCCCGACCTCCCCATACAACCACCGGGACGGCAGAACTGACATGATCTCGGGCCATGGACGCGGCGATGGCTCCACCGGCCCGGAGGTCCCGCGGGGCGCGGCGCCAGGGCCGTTACGAGCTCATCAGTTGCGGATTGCACGGCCACACCCTGGTCGGGACCGATGCGGCCCACATCCGCCCCGAGGACTGCGCCATCGTCCGTGAGGTCGACGGATTGCGCTGGCATCGGTGCCTGCGCTGTGACAGCTGGCTCCCCCGACCGATCCCGCCGGCGGACCACGCCACCCGTGAGTACATCCCGGGGCGCGACGAGATCGAGGTGCCGCTACGCGGCCGTCCGCTGCGCGATCGTTTCGTCCTGCGCCTGATCGCCCTGGATCGCGTGCTCCACGTCCTCGTGCTCTCCGTCATCACCCTGGCGATCTTCTTTTTCGCCCACGATCGGGAACAGCTGCGCAAGGTCTACGTGCGCGTCCTCGCCGACCTCCAGGGCGGCCTCGGGGGCCCGATCTTCGACACCACACGCGGCATCTTCCACGAGGCCAACCGGCTGTTCGCGCTGTCGAGGACCGAGCTCTATCTGATCGGGACCGGCGTGGCCGTCTACACCGTGATCCTGGTGTTCGAAGCGGTCGGTCTGTGGTTCGCCCGCCGATGGGCCGAGTACCTGACGCTGGTCGAGACCGGCGTGCTCGTCCCCTTCGAGATCTACGAGCTGACCACCCGTGTCTCGACCCTGAAGATCCTGACCCTGGTCATCAACCTGGTCATCGTGTTGTACCTCCTGATCTCCAAGCGGCTCTTCGGCGTACGAGGCGGAGGCAAGGCGGAAGAGGCGGTGAAGAAGGCCGACACCGGGTGGCCCGCCGTGGACCGGGCTACCCCTTTCATGCACGCTCTCGACCAACCTGCGGTTCACCAGCCGGTGGTTCAGTAGTACCCCTGCATCAGCTCAGTGGCCCAGGTCGGTTGGTGCGTCGCCGCCGGCTCGAACTCGCGCATAAACGGCTTGACATCGAGCACGGGCGAGCCGGCGATGGCATCGAGCCCCCGGACGTGAAGGCCGAGGCCGTCGACGGCCAGCAGCCGGCACGCGCTCACGCCGAGGCGATTCGGCCGCATCTTGGCGCGCTGGGCGAACATCCCCACGGCCGGCCAATCGGTGTTCCCACGCGGGCGACGAGCCCCGGTCACGACGTCGCCTTCCTTTACCAAATGGAACTGAAAGACCACGCACAGGTGCGAAAAGGCATCGAGGCCGGCCACGGATTCGGGGCCGAAGCGTTCGGCATCGAGGCGGATGGTCGCTTCCACCGATCCCCAGTTGTCGTCGATCGCCTCGTCCCGGCCGCCCTCGACGACACCGATGGGGACAAGGGTGATCACCAACGCAGCGGTTCCTGTCCGATGCCGGACACGCCTGCTCCGACGACAACGACAGACTGCGGGCGGATCACGAAGCGACGAAGTCGACCACCACGCGGGCGAGCTCTTCCCCTTTGTCCTCCTGCAGGAAGTGCGAGGCGCCGACGATGGTGGTGTGGGGCTGCCCCTGGGCGCCGGCGATCCGCTCCTGCAGGGCGCGGTGCGCCCCGGCCGTGATCGGATCGCTGTCGGCGAAGGCGGTGAGGAAAGGGCGATCGAAGGCGGCCAGTCCCACCCAGGCCGCCACGTTGGCGTCGTGGGCCGGGTCGTCGGGACGCGAGGGCACGAGCAAGGGAAAGGCGCGGGCACCGGACTTGTAGGACTCGTCGGGAAAGGGCGCGTCATACGCCGCCCGCACCTCTTCGGAGAGATCGCTGAGGCAGCCGGTGTTGACGATGAAGCCGGTCGGGAAGATCTCCACCTCCTGGGAGAAGCGCTGCCAATTGAAGAACGCCTCGCCCGGATCGGAGTCGCCGGTAGGGAGGAACGTGTTGGCCGCCACCACCCGGGCGAAACGGTCCGGGTGCTCCCCCACCAATCGCAGGCCGATGAGACCGCCCCAGTCCTGGCAGACCAACGTGATGTCCCGCAGGTCCAGATGGTCGAACAGCAGCTCGCGCATCCACTCGACGTGGCGGGCATAGGTGTAATCGCTGCGCTCGGCCGGCTTGTCCGAGCGGCCGAAGCCGACCAGGTCCGGCGCCACAATCTGCAGACCGGCCGCAGTGAGTACCGGGATCATCTTGCGGTAGAGGAACGACCAAGAGGGCTCGCCGTGCATCAGCAGGACCACCGGCGCTTCCGGATTGCCTTCACGCAGGTAGTGGACGCGAAGGTGACCTCCCTCGCCATCAGCCACCTCGGCGTAGTGTGGGTCGAAGGTGAACCCCGGGAGTCCCTCGAAGCAGGTGTCGGGCGTGCGCAGTTTTTTCATCGAGGCGGGATCCTACGCTGCCCGTGTGGCAGGTGCTGTGGGCGGCGAGTCGAGGAACGACCCCATTGTCCTGATTCGCCCCATCGGGGTGACCCACGCTGGAGGGTTGGCCGGGGCCGCAGACGGCGACAAGCTCCTTGACGCCGGGGACCCGGCCGATAGCCGCTCAGCCGCTCAGCCGGCGCCGCTGGGGACCGAGATGCGCCGGCCGCTGACCTCTGCGATGCTCAGGGAAGTGACTTCGAGGCAGTCTTGGGTGCATCCGTAGGGGAGGAATTCGTGGCATGAGCACAACCGAGGAATCCGAGTACGACCCGTTCTCCGCCTTCAGCGACGTCGTGGCCGGGACCACCCGGGACCCGTACACCGACTTCATCGCCAAGCGCCGGGACACGCCGGTCTGG
>DASZJQ010000190.1:0-4127 GCA_035947875.1 Acidimicrobiales bacterium | reverse complement strand
TCGTGCAACTGGTCCATGCTCAGGTGGCCGCGTCGGCCAACCGCGCGCGCAGCTCAGGCTTGATCACCTTGCCGGTGGCGTTGCGGGGCAGCTCGTCGACGAAGCGGAACTGGCGCGGCACCTTGTAGTCGGCCAACAACGGAAGGGCATACTGGCGCAGCCCATCGCCGTCGACCGCCTGACCATCGTGCAGAACGACGAAGGCCACCACGTCCTCGCCGAGCACCGGATGTGGTGCACCGACCACGGCGACTTCGGCCACCGCCGGATGCTGCACCAGGACGTGTTCCACGTCGGCGGCGTGCACGTTGTTACCGCCCCGGATGATCACGTCCTTGCTGCGCCCGACGATGTAGAGATAGCCATCCTGGTCGAGCTTGCCGAGGTCACCAGTGACCAGCCAACCGTCCCTCCACATCTCTGCCGTGGCCTCCGGATCGCCGAAGTACTCGCGCTGATGTCCCGGCAGCTGCAGGCGCACGTCCCCGACCTCGCCGGCCGGCAGGTCGACACCCGCCGCGTCCACGATGCGCACCAGGGCCGGTGCGGCGATCATTCCCACCGACCCAGGCCGCTTGACCGCTTCGCCCTTGGGCATCACCGCGTAGGCCGACCCGGCCTCGGTCATGCCGTAGGTGTTGGACACCATGGCATCGGGCATGCGCTCCTGCAGCCGCTCGACCACAAAGGGAGCCAGCGGCGCGCTGCCGACCGAGCACATGTCGACCGAGGAGAGATCGACCGTGTCGAAGCGCGGATTGTCCAGCAGGAGGTGGGCCATGGCCGGGACCAGGAAGATGGCCATTGGCCTCTCGGTCTCCACCACGTCCAGCCAGCGGTCGGCGTCGAACTTGGGCATGTAGATCCCTCGCAGGCCGAGCTTCATGGGTGTGTAGACCAGGGCGATCCCGGCGAAGGTGAACATGGGGCTGGCGTGCAACCAACCCGCCCCGTTCCACGACGGCGTGACGTCGCCCACCATGGAGGCATTGGAGTGCCGCACCGCCACCCCTTTGGGGCGCCCGGTCGTGCCCGAGGTGTAGAGGATGTCGGCTAGATCGTCGGCCGCTCGAGGCACCTCGAAGGCACTGCGATCCTGGTCGCCGATCTCCTCCCAGCTCACGACCCGGGGAAGAGAACGAGAACCGGAAGTTAGGCCGGAGGTGGAGCCGGAGCCGGAGGTGGAGGTGGAGTTGGTGGTGGGTGGATCGGTTGTATTGGCGCCGACGTCCACCACCATCAAGAGCTCGTCGTTGGCCACCCCACCGTCCTGGGCCACCAACTCGGCATCGGCCACCACGGCGCTGGCGCCCGAATGGGCCAGCATGTGGCCCACTTCGGCCGGGGCCAGGCGAGGGTTCATCGGCACGGCCACACCGCCGGCCCGGTGGATGGCGGCATAGGAGACCAGCCAGTGCAGCGCTTCTTGCGGGTGGAGATGGATCCCGACCCGCCCATTGAAAGGCAAGCCGGCTTCGACCAGGCCGCGAGCCAGCGCATTGGCCTGGCCCTCCCACTCGGCGAAGGTCAGGTGTCCGACGTCCACCACGGTGAACGCGGTCTCACCGGGGAACTCCTCAGCCATCCGTCGCAGGTGCTCGTCCATCCCCACGTGTGCGGGACCCCCAAGGTGCTCGGTGGCGCCAAATGCCCAAAAGTTGACGCCGGTGTCAGGTTCGTTGCAGCATGGCCGATGCTCGCCCGGGGGTCAATCCGGGTGAGGGCCACACCAACCTCCGCGCACGGACCACTTCCGTGAGGGACCGAACCAAGGGAACAGTCGCCGATGAGCATGGTTCGCTTCGACCTACCAACGCCTGAGGGCGACACCATCGAGTTCTGGGAGGCGGCCAAGGATGAGCGACTGCTGATCAAGCACTGCGTCGACTGTGGCGGCTACTCCTACTACCCGCGGCCGTTCTGCCCGAAGTGCTGGAGCGAGAACGTCGAGTGGTTCGAGGCCAGCGGAAAGGCGACCCTCTATTCCTGGTCGGTGATCTACAGCAATGACATGCCACCCTTCAAGGACCGCATCCCATACGTCGCAGCCCATGTTGACCTCGCCGAGGGGCCGCGGATGATGACCAACGTGGTCGACTGCCCCTTCGACGAGCTCGAGGTCGGCATGGCGCTCAAGGTCAAGTTCCAGCCCATCTCCGACGAGTTCACCATCCCGGTCTTCGTCCGGGCCTGAGAGAGGACACGCACATGAGTGACGCCGTCATCGTTGCCGCGATCCGGACTCCCATCGGGCGCGCCGGCCGGGGCCTGGCTGGCCTGAGCCTCCAGGCGATCGGTGCGCAAACCGTGGCGGCCGCCATCGCCACCGCCGGCCTCGACGCCAACGACATCGATGACCTGCTCATCGGCGAGGTTCTCCAGGGCGGCGGCTGCACGGCCCGCTTCATCGCCAACGACCTTGGACTGCCCACCGACACGCCCGGGGGCGCGGTGCAACGCCAGTGCGCCACCGGGATGATGGCCGTCCAAGATGCCGCCGCCCAGATCCGCTCGGGCATGGCCCAGGTCATCGTGGCCGGGGGCATCGAGTCGATGACCCGCTCGCCGGCCCTCTTCGCCAAGGCACCGGTCCCGTTCGGCGTCATGCAGCAGTTCATCCCCCCGAGCCACCCGGACACGCCCGATGCCCCCAACATGAACATGCTGATCACGGTGGGAGAGAACACCGCGCGCGAGTGCGGGATCACCCGGGAGGAGTCGGACCACTGGTCGTATCACTCCAACCTCAGGGCCGTTGCGGCGGCCGACGACGGCCGCTTTGCCACCGAGATCGTGCCGGTCACCGTCCCGGTCGGTCGAGGCCAGACGGCCACGCTCAGCGTGGACGAGCATCCGCGTCGTGACACCACGCTGGAAAAACTGGCCGCGCTCCCCTCCCTCACCGGGCCCGACGGGCAGGTCACGGCCGGGAACTCGTCGGGGATCGCCGACGGCGGAGCCGCCGTCGTGGTGGTCGATCGCGACTACGCCGACGCCCACCGTCTGGAAGTCCTGGCCACGATCCGCTCCTGGAATTCGTGTGGGATTGAGCCGGCCCGGACGGGTCTGGCCCCCACCATCGCCGTTCCCAGAGCGCTGCAGCTGGCCGGCCTCGATGTCTCCGACGTCGACCTGGTCGAGATCAATGAGGCCTTCGCCACCATGTCGGTGGCCTGTTCCCGGAAGCTCGGCTTCTCCCACGACATCGTCAACGTGAACGGCGGTGCGGTGGGGATAGGCCACCCCGTGGCCGCTTCGGGCACCCGTATCCTGGTCACCCTCATTCACGAGCTCCGCCGTCGGGGCGGCGGCATCGGCGTGGGCACCCTCTGTGCCGGCGGCGGCATGGGATCGGCCACCGTGCTCGAAGTCAGCGCCCCCTAAGGCTGTCGGCCGGATTCGGCGCGACTCGAGACACTCGAGTGCGTCCGTTCCCCTGGCGATGGAACCAGGCCGTCGAGGGTCCTATTCCGCGTCTTCGGCTCCGTCGGCCATGCGCTCCTTGATGGCATTGACCACGGTGGGATCGAGCAAAGTGGTCACGTCACCCAGATCGCGGTGCTCGGCCACATCGCGCAGCAACCGCCGCATAATCTTGCCGCTCCGGGTCTTCGGCAACTCGGGCGTGAGCATGATCTGCCTTGGTTTGGCGATGGGGCCAATCTCCTGCGCCACGTGATCACGCAGTTCGCGCACGAACGCCTCACCGTCGGGCCCCTCGGAGGTACCCGCCCCCTTGACGGTGACGAAGGCCACGATGGCCTGTCCCGTCGTGGCGTCGCTTGCGCCCACCACCGCCGCCTCGGCCACGGACGGATGGCTCACCAACGCATGCTCGACCTCGGTGGTCGAGATGCGGTGACCCGAGATATTCATCACGTCGTCCACCCGACCAAGCAGCCAGATGTCACCGTCCTGGTCTCGCTTGGCACCGTCCCCGGCGAAATACCTCCCCGGGAACCGGGACCAGTATGTCTCCTTGTACCGTTCGTCGTCGCCCCATATCCCACGCAGCATTCCCGGCCACGGTTGGGTGATGACCAGGTAGCCGCCCTCGTCGTTGCCCACCGATTTGCCGTCGTTGTCAATGATGTCGACGGCGATGCCGGGGAAGGGAGTCATGGCGG
>DASZJQ010000189.1:0-11720 GCA_035947875.1 Acidimicrobiales bacterium | reverse complement strand
CTTGGAGCTCTCAGTCCGCTCGGGCGGGAGCGACTTTCTTCGAATAGATTCGTCTGCAGCGACAACACGGAGCAGCCGAGACGTGACCGACTATCTCCCTTCCGATGACCGCTACCGGTCGATGACCTATCGCCGTTGTGGTGACAGCGGCCTGCTCCTGCCCGCCGTGTCGCTCGGGCTGTGGCAGAACTTCGGCGACGACCGGCTCATCCAGACCCAGCGTGCCGTCCTGCGCCGAGCCTTCGACCTGGGTATCACTCATTTCGATCTGGCCAACAACTACGGGCCCCCGTACGGCAGCGCCGAGATCAATTTCGGCCGGATCCTCCACGAGGATTTCCGCGACCACCGCGACGAGCTCGTCATCTCCACCAAGGCGGGCTGGGACATGTGGCCGGGACCGTACGGCGATCTCGGCTCACGGAAATACCTCCTCGCCAGCCTCGACCAGAGCCTGCGGCGCCTCGGCATCGAGTACGTCGACATCTTCTACCACCATCACTTCGATCCCGACACCCCTCTCGAGGAGACCCTCGGCGCCCTCCACACTGCCGTCACCTCGGGCAAGGCCCTCTATGTCGGCATCTCGTCGTACTCCGACCGGCGTACCGACGAGGCCGTCACCATCCTCCGCCAGCTCGGCACCCCGCTCCTCATCCACCAACCGTCGTATTCGATGCTCAACCGCTGGGTCGAAGACCGCCTGCTCGACGTTCTTGGCACTCAAGGTGTCGGGTGCATCGCCTTCTCCGTCTTGGCGCAGGGTCTCCTCACCGACCGGTACCTCAACGGTATCCCGCCAGGCTCCAGGGCCTCCCTCAACAGCTCACTCACTTCTGACATGCTCAACGAAGACAACCTCACGCGCATCAGGGCCCTCAACGACATCGCCCTGGGACGAAGCCAATCCCTCGCCCAGATGGCGATCTCCTGGTCCTTGCGTGACCCTCGAGTCACGTCCGTGCTGATCGGAGCCAGCAGCGTGGCCCAGCTCGAGCAAAACGTGGCCGCCCTCGACCACCTCGATTTCAGCGCCGATGAACTCGCCGAGATTGACCGCTATGCCGTCGACGGCGGCATCGACCTGTGGCGCGGCCCCGCCACTGCGTGAGCAACAGCCAGTCTTTGTCGCGTTGGCTGGCCTATTTCCCGTAGCTGGAACTGCACGTGAGTGAACGCGATGGCTTCAGTGGATACTGAGTCGTCGATAGTCCCTGGCGAGTTCTTCTCTGGAAAGTTCAAATTGGTGAGAAGGGCGCTTCTCGGAGGGCGCTCCCTCAAGCTTCCCGGTCCTACCCGAAGAGAGGATCCCGGCCGTGAAATCGCCGGGTTCAATCGTCGCCGACTCGACACCGTTGTCGTCGGCCCGCGTGACTATTGTCACTAGATCACCACCTTCCTCGGTCGGACATCGCTGCCCTTTCGATCGATGACGACGGCATCGCCGTCCTTGAAGACCCAACCCAATTCACGCCAGGGCTTGAACTCTGGAATCGGCTCGGCAAGCCTCGAATCGCTCGCCATCCCTTTGTTCGACCGATCGCTGACCATTCCCCTACGATGATCCCTGGCCGTCGCAGATTTGGTGTCAACGGGTTGCAATCGGGGTGCCCGCGGGCCGCCAATCGTTGGAACCAGACGCGAGCCGATTCTGGTTCAGGCACCCTGCGTCCCATTGGCCCCTGCCGACAGGCAGGCCGCGGCGGGGAGGTCTCTGATTAGCCCCTACTTCGTCCCAGTCGTCGGTGTGCTGACGACTGCGTAATCCCATCGGCCGCCTTCCCCAGCAGCGCGATGACTTCCTCGTCGGTGGTCGGGGAGAAGTCCCAGTACCACTCGCCGACAGCGAAGAATCGGTCGGGGGTCTTGAGGCAGACCAATTCGTCGACGTCACGCGCCAGCTCGGCAACCGTCGACGGGGACGCCACGGGCACGGCCAGGACCACCCGTGCCGCGCCCCGCGCCCGGGCCACCTGGCAAGCCACTCGGGCCGTCGAGCCGGTGGCGATGCCGTCGTCAACGACGACCGCCGTCCGTCCGTCCAGTGAGACGCGCGGGCCACCGTTCCGGTACCGACTCTCCCGCCGCTCAAGCTCCGCTCGCTCCCGCTGCGTGATAGCCGCGAACTGGGACCGGTCGATCCCGATCAGCGCCAGCACGTCGAGGTTGAGGACTTGGGCCCCCTCTTCGCCGATGGCCCCCATGGCCAGCTCGGGTTGGAAGGACACTCCCAGTTTGCGTACCACGACCACATCGAGCGGCGCCCCGAGCACCGTGGCGACCTCGAAGCCGACCGGCACCCCTCCCCGTGGGAGCCCAAGCACCACGACTTCGGAGGACTCAAGGGACAACAGCCGCTTGCCGAGGCGGCGCCCGGCGTCGAAACGGTCGCGGAACACTAGGCCGGGCCTTCCTTCGAGAGCGTCACGGTCGTCGCGTTGCCGCCTACGTCGAACGGTCTCCGGGATGCTGCACCGTGGCGTCGGGTCCAGGGAAGAACAACGTTTCGTGGTCGTTGTCCGACCACCGGACCAAATACGGCGGGCCTCCGGCTGATCCCCGCACCTCCCTCACCTCGCCGCCGCGGTCAGGCTGTCCGGTCCGGTGTCCAAGGACCTTGATCTGGTCACCCACAGTCGCCTGCATGTGCACCTCCTTGCTCCACATCCATCTTCCATCCGCCGATGGCCGAGCGCTAGTCCCAACTCACGCCGAGCTGCACGGACCTCGTCCACCGGGTGAAATGGGCGTAGCGTGAACCATGGGGGCGCTCAGGTAGCCGGAACCGTGGTGGCCGGAAAGCCGGTACCGGCAAGGTCGGACCCGATGACCACGACGACGCCGAGCCCCGTGGAGTTCGCCACCGGGACGGCCGAGGTCAGCGGTTGGAGCGCCGTCGCTGGCACGCCGAGTTCGGAAGCGACCAGCGCCGCCGCTTGCTGCTGCGACGGGGCGTAGTAGATCGTTGTCGTCGACGCCGTCGACGTTGCGTTCTGCGGCGTTCCGACATTCCACCCTTGCTGTTGGAGCTTCTGAGCGAAATGGCCTGCGGCGTTGGCCTCGGACGTGCCGTTTGCAACGAGAACCTTCACGCTGGAGTGAGCAATCGTCGACGTGGTGGTCGAGAGCGGGCGCGTCGACGTGGTCGTTGTGGAGGTCGTTGCGCCCTTGAAGTGAGGACCCACCACCGATCCGACGAATCCGGCCAAGGCGAGTGCTCCAAGGAACACGATGAAGAGGCCGAGGCCTCTCACCAGGATGTCCCTTGATACGGGGGGCGAGGACTCATCGGGCAGATCTTAAGGTGACGCGAGGCAGAAATCTCCTTGCCGGATCGGGTCTCCTCACGGCGATCGCAACCTCGTAGTCACACCCGGGGGGCGGAGCCTCCAACGCTCGTGCGAAACATCTCCCGACGTACGCCCGAGTAGTCGTTCAGTGCGTTGTGCATCGTGCAGCGATTGTCCCAGATGGTCAGGGTATGACGCGCCCAGCGCAGTCTGCAGGTGAGGTTTTCGTTGGTGCTATGACGGTAGATATGGCTCAAGAGGGCCTGCGACTCGGCCTGGTTCCAGCCTTCGAACCTGGTCGTATAGACGGGGTTGACGTAGAGCGCCTTGCGGTTGGTCACTGGATGCGTGATGACGGCGGGATGGACCTGCTCCTTCGATGCGTCGGGTGAAGGGGCGATGGCCATGGACGTGAGGTCTTTCACCTGGTCGAGGAGCCCTCCGGTCCCGTAGGCCATCCCGGCTGAGTGCACGGCTCGGAGTCCGGCCAGTGTCTCCCGGAGGCCGCGGGACAGGGTCTCGTAGGCCAGGTACTGGTTGGACCAGACCGTGTCTCCCCCGAACGCGGGGACCTCCCAAGCGTGGAGCAGGGTGTACGACGGCGGTATGGGCAGGTAACTCAGGTCGCTGTGCCAGGCGTTGGCAAAGTTGAGCAGATCCCCGGGCTCCTTGATGACCCGGATGACATAGGGACGGTCCTTGAGCGGAGTCACATACGGGGTGGTATCCCTGCCACCAAGCAGGTCGGTGATCCGTTCGAGGTCGTCGAGGTCGATGTCCTGCTCGGGTAAGAACACCACCAAGTGATCGGCAAGGGCCTGGCGGACGCCGTCCAATTCGTCGCTTCTGGTCACCTTGCGCAGGTCAATGCCGCTCACGGTCGCGCCGAGTGCACCGGCCACCTGAAGCACCTCCAACGAGTTCACCGGCCTTGGCCCGTGGGGACGCTGTCGGTGCGCGAGGCGCTCTCGAGGTTCATCCCCGGACCGATGGTCAGAACAGAAGCGTGGTCAAGATCCAAGGTCCTCAAGGACACGCCTCCCCTTTCCTCGGGCTCGGGCTCGGGTTGAGGACCGGAGTTTAACTTGTGGCCGATGATCCACCGATGGGTCATCTCTTCCACCCGATGGTGACCGGGAACACCCTTTCCAGTGCCCGCCCCGAAAAATCAGACGCAGATGAATCAACCAGGTCGAGTTCCAGCTGAGCATTGGGCCTCACGCAATGATCGGGTGAGGCTCGGGGTCCGAGACGAAACCGGGGCCTGGCACTTCGGGCCGCCGGTGCCCGCCGAATGGAGTGACTCCTTCGGCGCCGGCGAAAGGGGCGCGCTGTGCCGTCCTGTCGAGCTCTCGGACGCGTTGGCACGTCGACCCGCAAGCGATCAGCTCAGGATGTCCTTACGGTTGAAGTACAAACCCGCTGCTCCGAGAAATGCGATCGCATAGACCACCTGGACGAGAGCGAGATGAGGCAGCCCGGCGAGATCCGTGGGCTGGAAGAGGACCTCGGTCCAAAGCCCCGAACCCTTGTCGGTGATTGGCAACCACGGCCCAAGGGCATGCAGACCCGGGACATTGTCGAGGGCCCGTGAGACAAAGGTCAGGAGCACTCCACCGGCGACCGCGGCAAACGGCCGATCGGTGAGTACCGAGCTCAGAATGGCGAAACTGAAAGTCGAGACCATGACGCCCGCAACGATGGCCGTGGCCAAGACGATTCGACCCAGCGCGGCGAATGGAGAGAACGTCGTCACGCCCGAGGAAAATGGTGACGCATGTTGCAGGTCGATCACCGAAAGGGGGTGCCACCCGAAGGCGGCAACTCCCGACAAGAGACCGGCGACGGAGACGATGAGCACAGCCGCGAGTGACAGGATTCCGGCTACGGCCACCTTGGATGCGAGGACGCGGTTCCTCGATGTCGGTCGCGCCAAAAGGTATCTGAGACTCCCCCACGACGCTTCGCCGGCGACGGACTCTCCGGCGAAAATGGCCACGGCCAGCGGAATCAGAAACAGCAGCAACGCATTCAAAGTGATGGCGGCCATGGTGAAGCCCGACGAATTGGGAATCACCGAGCCGTAGTTGCCCAGCCGCTCCGGTGTCGCTGCGCTCGTGGAGGCAATGATGACCGTGACAACAGCGGCGATTGCCGCGAGAGTACCGAAGACCGCCCAGTAACCGTTCCGTCGAAGCTGTTTGATCAGTTCGATGCCGATCAATCGAGGAGGTCCTTTCTCGTAAACCACAACTGCGCGAGGCCCATGAAGACGACGACGTAGACAGCCTGAAGTACGAGGAAATGTGGAATCCCCGAGAGAGTCGCTGACCGGGTCAGGAGATGTTGCCAGAGATCGATGTCGTTGTTCGGCATAAAGCGGTTCACCACCTGAACGCCCGGGAGGTAGTCGGCATTGAAGATGCGTGAGACGATGGTCACGGCAACGCCGCCGGCCACGGCCACGAGGGGACGCCGCGTGGTGGTGGAGAGAAAGAAGGCCACGGCGAAGATGCTGGCCATACCGGCGCCAACGTAGAGTGCGGCGACACCCAGGTGGCCGAGCAAGGCACCAACGTGCACCACGTCAACCTGCGGGTGACCCGGGGTGGACGTGCTCCCGTCGATCACGCTGAGCGGATGCCATCCGAAGGTCAGGCCGCCGATCACCAGCGCGACCAGAATCAAAATTGCCACGGCGAGAGCGGAGAGCACGGCCGCCACCGTGGCCTTGGACCAGAGAATGCGGCTCCGCGACATCGGACGGGCCATGGCGTATCGGAGACTTCCCCAGCTCGCATCCCCGGCGACGGACTGGCCGGCAAACAGGGACACCGCGAGGGGGAGGAAGAACTTCATCGTGCTCGACAAGGCGATGATCGGGACGCTGAACCCCGAGGTGCGCGGAACGATCAGGAGCGGAAGGTCACCGACGAACTCGGTCTGGCCTGAACCCGCTGCGACCAGGGCCACCGTCAGGATGACCGAGAAGGCGGCCACGATGCTGAGGGTTGCGTAGGTCAGACGACGCCGGAACTGCTTGTACCACTCGATGGAGATCAATGCTCGGCAGATCCCGACACGGGTGTTTCGTTCGGGTCCGCGGCGAACAGATCGAGATAGGAGTCTTCGAAGTTGCCCGTTCGGAATCCGGACACGCGCACACCCTGCCTGTCCAGTGCCTCCAGCAGTTGGACGGGTCCGAGCGGACCGCCCTCGACGGCGACCGATCCGAGACCGGCGGCGGTGATTCGGGAGACGCCGGGCAACCCGCGCAGCACGGCAATCGCCCGCTCGCGGTTGTCGACCTCCATGATCAACCTCGGCGTCGTGCCCACCAATTCGGTCACCGATCCGGCTGCCACAAGCCGGCCCGAGCGGAGGATCGCGGCGTGGGTACAGATACGCTGGACCTCGGACATCAGGTGGCTCGACAGGACGACTGTGGTACCGGTGGCGGCGCATGCCGCGATGGCGTCGTGCACGTCGAAGGCTTGCGAAGGATCCATCCCCGTCGTCGGCTCATCGAGCAACAGCAGATCGGGGGAGCCCAAAAGGGCCTGGGCCATGGCAAGTCGGTAGCGCATGCCGTGCGAATATCCCGAGTAGGGCCGGTCGATGGCCTGGTCCAGCCCGGCCATGCCGACGGCCTCGTCGAGATCAGCCGATCCGCCGGACAGACGGATTTGCCGGACGCTCAGATCGAGATTTCGGCGCCCGGAGAGATGGGGCACAAAGCCCGGGCCGTCCACGAGGGCGCCCACCCGACCGAGAACTTCGGCGCCCGGTCGGATCTCCTGCCCGAAGAGGAGCACACGCCCCGACGTGGGTCGAACCAATCCGAGGAGTATCCGTAGCGTGATGGTCTTGCCCGACCCGTTCGGTCCGACAAGTCCGACGACCTGACCTTTGGCCACGTCAAGGTCGAGGCCATCGACCGCGACGATTCCATTACGAAGCCGCTTGGTGAGTTGTTCGATTCGAATGGCCGGGGGAGGATCCAGTTCGTTCAACGAATCCGCATGGTCAGGCTCCATCGGCGTCCCCACCATTGAGGGCCTCCTGTTCGCCGCCCGGAATCATCGCCGCCAGATCGACGACGCTGGCCCTCGGTGGCTTGTCCGCGTGAACGGTTGCTCCGAATCGGTCCAGAGCGATGGTGAGGGTTCCGATTCCCGCTCCGATGGGAGTGACCCGAACACCGATCAACCGACCCTCCGAGTCGACCCACGCCTCGATGGTCACGGTAGGGGACGTCTCGCCCGATGCGGAAATCTCCGATGACAGGGTGCGACCGAACACGTCACCATCGGCACCGCTGGCGCTGGCGAGCGCCTTCTCCAGGCCGACCCTCACAACGTAGGCAGTGGCCTGACGCCCCATAAATGAAACATGTCCTGCCACGGAAGCCGCCATCGACCCCCACGCCAGTTCGTAGATCGTGAAGGCTGGATTGATGCTCTCCGTCTGCACGATGTAGGGGGGAAAGTTCACTTTGTACTTGGCAATGTCAGCGAAGTTGGCGAACACCCAGGGCTTCCCGGGCTGGAGCGGAGGGGTGGACGGCGGCGGCTTGAAAAAGACGGTTCCAGGGAGGAACACCATGCTCTCGGAGCCTGAACCTCGTGCGAATTGGATGTGATTCGTTGCCGAGGGACCCCGAAAGTCGACGTCGCCATGTGCACCGAGAGGAGTCGCGGAAGCGCCGCTTGACGATTGCCGGAAGGTCATCTCGAACTGGCTGGTCAGCATCATGACCCGTGCGGTGGCCTGGACCACCATGGCCAGCGCCTGCGGGGAGGCCGGCGAGGCGATCTTTGGGCTGGCCGCTGAGGACCCCGTCGTATTCGCTGACCCGCACGCAATGAGGCACGTGATGGTCAGGGTGAATGCGACCAATGCGCCAGTCGCCGACTTCCGGGACGACCTCACTGCCACGGTGCTGGGCGTGGCCGTCGCTGCGTGCGGATCGAATCGAACAGACATTCCCCAATGAGGCGAGGCGGCATTTGGCGACACCGTAGTCGAGGCGTTTTTGACTGTCTGGGTGCCGGAGAATCTCCCGCGAGGGTCGGCCAGGGAGCCCTTCTCAAGCGTCGCGGGTCATCATTCGCCAGGCGCCGAGGACTGACCAGCCCACCAGCCACGCGACGATGACGCAGACGGCCACGGTCGTCGACTCCGGGAGCAGACCGGGATTCCCTCCGCCGCCCCCCGGACCCCCACCACCGCCGCCGAGAACCGGGAGCCCACCCGGTGTCAGGTGGGCCGTGGCCAAGCCGACCACGGCGCGCTGGAGGTTCGAGAAGTGGGGTATCCGTGCCCTCGACAGGATCGGTGTCAGGACGATTTCGAGCACGATCATCAGGACCACCGCCACCGTCCGCTGCCCGATCAGCGATCCGAGCCCTAGACCGACCACGAATCCGATGACCGCTTCGAGCTCGAGCCACAACCCGCTCTTGATCATCAGCGAATTCGACGGATAGAGGAACTGCCGGGCGTAGTCGGAATAGTTCATGCGCGCGATCACGCTGGCGGCTTGCCTGATCTGGGCTTGGGAGGGTTGTGGCTGGCCTTGGGACCCTGGAGCCTGCTTGCCGATCGCCGGGCCACCGCCGGGGCCGTTGCCGCATGGGACGCTGTTGACTACAGCGGCAATCCCAGAAGTCGGGGAAGACGGTCCAATCCTGAAGCCGAAATTGCAGATGACCTCGTCCGGGTGGTCGGCGGCCCAGCTCTCAAGTCCGGCCTGCGACAGATTGACGGGGACGTTCACGCCGTTGAAGTTGAGCCGGGTTGGCGCGGCGAAGACGCATACGGCGCAGACGATGGTGAAGCCCACCGCCACCAGGGGCACGATGATGGCGAGTCCCGCTGGGATCCGAGCCAGGTACAGCGCAAGGCGCGAGCGACCGGTCACGACCAGGTGCCGGAACATCCCCTCGCCGAGGTCGGCGGATCCGGCTGTGGCGCCCAGGGTGGCGGCGACGATGAACCCGAAGATGTACAGCACCCCGGCCACCAGGCCCGTGAAGATGTCGTAGCCGCCCGCCGGCCCGTAGGAATGCGGCGCAAACGCATGGAGCAGCAGCCGGATGACGAGGAAGATCGTCGGAATCCCGACGGTCACCAGGACCAGGGCAATGAGGAGGCCGCGACGTTTCCGCAGCTCCATGATCCGGGTTGCGATCATGCCGCCGGTGGGGATCCAGGATCCCCGCCGGTCACGCGACACGCCACGCCGCCCTGCCGGACCCGGGGTACTACCAGTTGCGTCGACGTCGGAGATGGTCGTCATTCCGGGGCCCCGAGGCGACTCGTGACCTGTAGGAACCACGATTCGAGCGACGTTTGGATCTCTTGTAATCGGTACACGGCGATCCCACCTTCGACCAGCACGCGGTTGATCTCGGCGTTGACGTCGCGCCCCGTTCCGGCAGGCAGAGTGATCCCCAGTCCCTGGGGTCCGATCTCGATGTTGGCCTTGACCGAGGAGGCGTCGATGAGGGCGCGCGCTCGCTCGGGCTCCGAGCAATCGACTTGCACAACGAGGGATGAACCCGCCAAGAGCTCGGAGATCGACCCCTGACGGATCACGCTGCCCCGGTCCACGATGGCGACGGCATCGCACGTTCGCTCGACCTCGTCGAGGAGATGGGAGGACAACACGACCGTGCGGCCCTCGGCCACCAGGGAGAGGATCATGTCGCGCATGTCCTGCATGCCGGCCGGATCGAGTCCGTTCATCGGCTCGTCCAGGATCAGCAGCTCCGGATCCCCGATGAGGCACGCGGCCACGCCGAGGCGTTGGCGCATGCCCATCGAATACTTCGACACCTTGTCATCGGCGCGGTGAAGGATGCCGACCCGTTCGAGTGATGGCCCGATTCGTTCCCGCGCCGCCGGTTCGCGGGCGGCCGCGAGAATCCGGAGGTTCTCTCTCCCGGTCAGATGGCCGTGAAACCGGGGCTCGTCGACGATGGCCCCCACCCGGGCCAGCGCCGCATCGCGATGTTTGGGGACGGGGTACCCGAGCAGCGACATCGACCCCGCATCGGCGTGCGTCAATCCCAGCAACACGCGGATCAGTGTGGTCTTTCCGGCGCCGTTGGGGCCCAGGTAACCGAAGGCGCATCCCCGCGGGATGAGGAGCTCCACGTCGTTCACGGCGACGTTGTCCCCGAACCGTTTGGTCAGTCCGTGGGTCTCGACGGCCCATGGGCTCTCGGACGCCGGCCGGGGGGGGCTGGCGGGCAGCGTGGTGGTGGTCATCCGCTGATCTTCCTCCTGGAACGGCAGTCCTGGGTGCCCACGCACGCAGGATTCGAGCCGTCCTTCGTCCTTCGTTGATCCTTCGTTGGCCCTTCAGGGGGCCGCCTCCGGGGTAACTCCATTCGGCAACTCGGCCACTGGGTGCCTTGCGGAGCACGATAGCGTACGGTACCTTGTGGTGCATGGGATATGCGGAGGGCCGCAGGAGCCAGTTACTTCGAGGCGTTCTCGACCTCTGCCTCCTGGCGGTGATGGGAGAGGGGTCGGCGTACGGCTACGAGATGACCAAGCGCCTCCGTGCGCGCGGCCTCTCGATCGTTGGGGAAGGGTCGATCTACCCCCTCCTGGGCCGACTGGAGCGCGATGGCCTGGTCGAGACCCATCGGGCGGCCAGCAACGGAGGCCCGCCCCGCAAGTACTACAGCCTCTCGCTCGAGGGAGAGCGGGTGCTGGAGACGGGTATCGGCGAATGGAAGGCGGCGCGTGACGCCGTCGATGGTGCATTAGGTCTCGTCAAAGCGGAGGTATTGCCGTGAGTGATTTCGTCGAGGAGTGTCGCCGAGAGTGGCGCCGGCTCGGAGTCCCAGATCCCGTCGCCAACGAGATGGCGGCCGACCTGACGGTCGATCTCGAGGAGGCCGAAGCCGAAGGGGGCTCACTCGAAGACGTGCTCGGGAACAGTGCATTCGACCCTCGGCGCTTCGCGGCAGCGTGGGCCGCCGCCCGAGGTGTGACGAGCGCCCCCGCCCCGTACCGTCCGCCCCCCTGGCGTACTCCCGTTGCGATCGCCCTGTCGGTCGTCGTCGGCGTGCTCACCCTCGGTGCCGGCTTGGTGCTTGCGGTCGGTCGCGGCAGTAGCTCCGTTGCGTTCGCCACCCAGCGGGTCGCCGCGGTTCCCGGGTCGATCAGGCTCTTCGCACCGGGCCCGGGGCGGATCGTGAGTCCTCCAGACCTTCCCCCGGGCGTCGTTGGGACTCACATCGCAGGCATCGACGTCCTTCCCCTTGCCCTGATTCTCTTCATCGTGGGCGTTGTGGGCCTCGCACTGGTTGCTGTCTGGTACTGGTCGCTTTGGTCCGGCCCCCGCAGATTTCGCCGAGACGGAGCAAGACGATCACCGAGCTGGAACTAGCGAACAGCTGGTGCCCGCCCGCC
>DASZJQ010000188.1:0-2525 GCA_035947875.1 Acidimicrobiales bacterium | reverse complement strand
CCCGTCGGGGCCGGCCCATCAGGGACACGTGAGGAACTACACCTTCGGTGACCTGGCCGTTCGCTATCAGACGATGCTCGGTAAGGGCGTGCTCACCCCTTTTGGGTTCGACTCGTTCGGCCTGCCGGCGGAGAACGCCGCCATCAAGACCGGGACCCATCCCCGCGTGTTCACCGAAGCCCGGATCCTTGAGCTCAAGTCGTCCCTGACCCGCCTGGGCGCGGTCTACGACTGGCGGCGTGAGGTGCGAAGCCACGATCCGTCCTACATGAAGTGGACCCAGACGATCTTCTTGAGCCTCTGGGAAGCCGGGCTGGCCTACCGGGCCACCGCCCCGGTGAACTGGTGTCCCGGGTGCCAGACGGTCCTGGCCAACGAGCAGGTGTTGGCCGACGGCACGTGCGAGCGCTCGGGCGACCTGGTCTACAGGCGTTACCTGGAGCAGTGGTTCTTCCGTATCACCGACTATGCCGATGAGCTCTTGACCGATCTGGACCAGCTGGACTGGCCCGAGCGTGTCAAGACGATGCAGCGCCACTGGATCGGCCGTTCCGAGGGAGCCGAGTTCGACCTCGTGGTTGACGGCCGCCCGGACCTGTCGCTGCGCGTCTTCACCACCCGGCCCGACACCAGTTTCGGCATGACCTATGCCGTGGTCGCGCCCGAGCATCCGCTGCTCGATGCCCTGACCACCGAGGCCCATCGCGGCGCGGTCGAAGAGGTCCGGGACCGCGCCGCCCACGCCACCGACATGGAGCGCACCGCGGTCGGTGACTCCGCCGCCCTCGAGAAGCGGGGTGCCTTCACCGGGAGCAACGTGAGCAACCCGTTCAACGGGGCCGCCGTGCCGGTCTACGTGGCCGACTATGTGCTGATGGGCTACGGCACCGGCGCCATCATGGCCGTCCCGGCCGAGGACGAGCGCGACTGGGACTTCGCCACCTTGCACAACCTCCCCATCGTGCGCACGGTGCAGCCCCCACCCGGCTGGGAGGCCGACAGTGGGCGGGCGTACACCGGTCCGGGCAAAAAGATCAACAGTGGCTTCATGAACGACCTCGACATCGACACGGCCAAGGCCCGGGCCATCGAATGGTTGGAGGAGCAGGGGATCGGCGAGCGCAAGGTCAATTTCCGCCTGCGCGACTGGCTGGTGTCACGGCAGCGCTTTTGGGGTTGTCCGATTCCGGTGGTGTATTGCCCGGAACACGGCGCGGTGCCGGTGCCCGAAAGCGAGCTCCCGGTCGTAGCGCCCGACGACGTGGAGTTTCTCCCTACCGGCCAGTCCCCGCTGGCCCTTCATGAAGGATTCCTTCACACCAGCTGTCCCATCTGTGGCGGGCCGGCCCGGCGCGAGACCGACACGATGGACACGTTCGTGGACTCCTCCTGGTACTTCCTCCGCTTCTGCGACCCGTGGAGCACCGACCGGCCCTTCGACCCCGAGGCCGCCCGCCACTTCATGCCGGTGGACCAGTACATCGGGGGCATCGAGCACGCCATCCTGCATCTGCTCTACGCCCGCTTCTTCACCCGCGCCCTCATCGATGTGGGTCTCGCCCCCGGCCTGGACCGCGAGCCCTTCCGCCGTTACCTCGCCCAGGGCATGATCCGCATGGACGGCACCAAGATGTCCAAGTCCAAGGGCAACCTCATCGCCCCCGAGCACTACTACGACACGGTGGGGGCCGACGGGCTGCGCCTCTTCCATCTCTTTGTCGGCCCACCCTTTGACAACATGGACTGGACCGATCAGACCGATCAGGTCATCGAGGGTTGCGGTCGTTTCCTGGACCGGCTCTGGCGGACCTTCTCGCCCACCGAACCGGGCCCCGACATCCGGACGGGTCCCGAGTCCGACGCCGACCGAGCCGTGCGCCAGGCCACCCACCGCACCATCGCGGCGGTGACCGATGACGTCGAGCGCTGGTCGTACAACACGGCCGTGGCCCACTGCATGGAGCACCTCAACCTGCTCCAGCGCTACGCCCGGAACGACGAGGGTCCGCACGAGAAGGTGTGGGAGGAAGCCGCGGACGCCATGCTGGCCCTCCTGGCGCCGCTGTCCCCACACGTCACCGCCGAGTTGTGGGAGCAGCGGCATCCCGGCGAGCCGTCCGTCCACCTCCAGTCCTGGCCCGTCTTCGACCCTGACCTGACCCGGGCCGAGACTGTGACCTTGGTGATCCAGGTCAACGGCAAGTTGCGCGACCGGATCGAGGTCAGTCCCGACATCACGGAAGCTGACGCCGAGACTGCCGCGCTGGCCTCATCCAATGTGACCGGGCAACTGGCCGGCCGAACTCCCAAGCGGGTGGTGGTTCGACCGCCCCGGCTGGTCAACATCGTCGTGTAGGCGGCGTCCACGCCCCGTCCGCACGATCTTCGACGTCAGGCCTCAGAGGTCAGGCCTCAGGCGTCAGGCCTCAGGCCGAATGGAACCCCTTCAACACTGACTGCCAGTCTTCGGGGCTCATCTTGTACGGGGCGTAGAAGCTGAAGCGGTCGACCAGGTCCCCGAACCG
>DASZJQ010000187.1:0-4970 GCA_035947875.1 Acidimicrobiales bacterium | reverse complement strand
GCGCACCTGTCGGGGTTGGTGTGGCCCACCATCACACCGGGTTCAGGCGGAATCCATCTCACCAACCTGTGGCAGATCCACTACCTGGGGAGAGAAACGGTGCGGCTCTTCGCCGGATACCAAGGTCCGGCCCTGCCCGGGCTCGAGTACCTCGGTCTCGGCATGGTCGTCGTCACCGCCGGCGGCGTTGTCGTCTGGCGTCGGGACCGCCGACTGTGGTTTTTCGGTGGGCTCGGGATCATCGCCGTCGTCTTGTCCCTTGGCCTGACGAGTTACTGGACCCCATGGCGGGTACTCGCCCATATTCCGCTGGTCCAGAACGTCGTGTCGAGCCGCTTCGCCACCTTCACGTCGCTGTGCGGGGCCGTCGTGCTGGCGATCGTTGTCGATCGGACCCACGAGTCGATTCGGGTCTGGGGCCTGCGGCTGGATACGAGGGCGCGGAGCCGCCACGCCCAGGGCCGGGCCGGGGCGTGGGATCGGGTTGTGGCCGCCGGGGTGGCCCTGGCCGTGGCCGCGGTGGCCATTGTGCCCATGGCTACGGCGGAAGCAGGCAATATTCCGCTGACCACCCAGGCCGTGAGCATTCCCTCCTGGTTCACCGAAATCGCCCCGCACCTTCGGGCCGACCAAGTGGTCCTCACCTTCCCACCGCCGGTGACGGGCGGATCGGCCATGACGTGGCAGGCGGTCGATGCGCTTCATTTCGTCATGGCGACTGGTGCCGGACCCCAGAGCGTTCCACAGCGCGCCGGGCAAGAACGTCTCGGCTTAGGGATCATCACTGCCGCCTCCTCGCTCTTCTCCACCTTGGCGCCGGTGACGCCGAGCAACGTCGATGCCGTGCGACGGGCACTTGCTGGATGGGGTGTCACCCTGCTGGCGATCCCCAATCCCGACACGCTCGTGCCTCGCTACAGCCGCGTCTCCAGCACCGCCTGGGCCCTTGGTCTGTTCACTGTTCTCCTCCACCGCGTCCCGAAGTTTCGTGGGAACACCTGGGTCTGGACCGACGTGACCACTCTCGGACGCGGGCACCACTTTTCGATATCGGACGCGGCGTTTGCGGCCTGCACCACCCCGCAGATCTACCAGAGCCCGTCCCGCCTGGCGGTGCCCGACTGCGTGCTCAGGTCTTCGCGCCAGACCTGACTGTCACCGGCGGGATGGTCCCGGACGACGGCCGTGATGAGCCTTCGGGGGTTGATGCGGCCGGAGTGGGATCCGGCGATGTGTTCGATCGACCGCGTCGAGCGTGTCGACTCGGACGACGTCGACGCCGGAGAAGGACGACCACCAGCGCGATGACCACGACCAGGGCCGCACCGAGGCTGATCATCCAACCGAGGCGGAAGCTGGCCGGATCGTAGGTGAACACGATGCGGTCGTTGCCGGCCGGGACGGCCACACCCCGCAAGGCGTAGTCGACGGGGTCGATCTGGGCCGGGCGTCCGTTGACGGTGACCTTCCACCCCGGGTAGTAGGTGTCGGACAGCACGAGCTCGGCCGGCCGACGGGCCCGCGCCGTGATGGACACCTGCTCGGTTCCGTAGTGGGTGATGTGAGCGGTGCCTGGTGTGCTTCCCCCGGTCTGGTGCTCGGCCAGGCCCGGCAGTCGCTGCACGGTGAGGACGGACCGTCGCGGATCGAACCCGGGAGCAACGACTCGGGTGAGCGCCCGCCCGGCGTTCTTCACCACGTCCTGCCCGGTGACGAGCCAGGTTCGGGGCAGGACCGCATCGTTGGCATAGATCCTGGCGTCGTAGCCGTTGTAGACCAGGTGCAGACCCGTGATGTGAAGCGGTGGCGTTCGGGTGTCGGCGAGGACGTCGCGGACGCCGTACAACGAGAGCACCCGCAGGGCATCTGGGCTGAGACCGTTGGTGCCGATGGAGAGTGGAACCACGGGGGTGTCCAGGGGGAGGAGATCTGTCGCCGGCGCCACATAGCTCGACCACAGCTTGCCGAACTGGCTGACCACGGGCAGGTCGTAGCCGCGCAGGTCGTACAGGCCGTACCGGAGGTTCACGTCGGGGGGAAACGGATTGAAGCCGCCGTACGGCGTCACCGCCACGTAGCGCGCCGGCACCTGTTGCTGCAGGAACCGAATCGCCGGAGTGACCGGTTGCACCGCGTGGGACTGCGGGATGGCGGGGTTGTAGCCCATTCCGGCCTGAAAGAGATCCGCCACGACCAAGGCGATGGCCAGCGCCGCGAACAGGGCGGGCTTCAACGTGCCCCCGAATCTGAGGATGAGGAGCACGACCGCCAGCCCGGCGAAGGTGAGCCAGACGATGAGGGCGGCCAAGCGGGTGATGGCGACGGCGTGTGGGTCAGTGGTCAAGGCCGTACTGGCGGCGAACCAGGGCACGTCCAGGGCCTGGCGGAGAAAGTGGATGGACGTGGCGTGGGTGGACTGCACAATCACGAACGGCAGGGCAAGGAGGCCGATCGAAATGCCCACGCCGACCACGGCCCGGCGGCCGTGGAGACGGCCGCGCACCATGTCATTGAGTCCCCAGCCGGCCAGCAGCGCCAGGCAGAGGAGATAGATGATCGTGAGCCGGCTGAGGTACGTCTCGGCCAGACCCGGAATGTGCCCAGCCAGGTAGAAGAACGGTTGGATCCCGAGCGCCACGGCCACCGTCAGCGCCGCGACCACGGCGGCCACCACTCGCTCGACCCGCGGTCGGATCAGGGCAATGCAGGCCAGCATGAGCGGGAGTGCTCCCGCATAGAAGGCCGTGACGATCTTGAAGGTTCCGGGATAGTACGAAGGCAGAAACGCGGCGAAGAAATCGTTGGACGGCACATGGACCTGGCTGCGAGGGCGGACGTTCAGGTCCGAGGAGTGCCGGAGGAGCTCGACGAACGGGATGAGGATGACGGCCGCCAGCGCGGTCCCGACGACGAGGGCGAGTACGAGGGCGACGACCGGTCGTCTCGTCGTTCTGAACAGCGTGGCGCGTCGAGAGTGACCCCGTCGTGCCGCCGTGGCGATCTCCTTGCCGTGCCGTTGCACCATGCGAGCAATGAAGTAGCCGAGGATGGCAAACACCACGTACACGCTCGTCTCGGGATGGCCACCGAAGAACTGCAGGGCGACCAGTGCAGCCAACGCGCTGGCCCAGAGGACCCCGGGACGGCGAATGAGCCGCTCAGTGGCGAGCAACACCCATGGGATCAGGGGGAAGACACTGGTCAATGGCCACGGGATCCAATCCACCATGAACAGTCCGAAGCCGAACACCACGCCGCAGAGAAAGGCCCCTGCCGTACCCATCTTCATGACCCGTCCGAGGAAGTAGGCGCCCATGGCGGCGACGACGATCTTGAGCAACGCGATCACACCCCATGACCACCAGAAGGGCAGGATGTAGGCGGGAAGGGTGAAGGGAGAGAAGATCTGCGACTGCATGTCGGCGAGATACGGCGTGCCGCCCATGATGTAGGGGTCCCACAGGGGAATGTGGGGGAGTTGCGATGACGTGTACTGGAAGAACGGCACGAAGAGCGTGACGCCGTCCACCAGCTGTCCGTTGGACCCGACGAGCACGGGATGCGCTCCGCTCATCGGCAGACCGGAAGGTATCGCCGTGTTCCACGGTGCGGTGTTCCACAGGTAGTCGGCTGCCGACACCGTGTGACCCGGCAGGAGGCCGGGCCAGAAGAAAATCACGGCCAGCCCCACGTACGAGCAGAGAACGAGAAGAGAGGGTTTGGCCAGGACCCGTTGCAGTGGAGACGGCCGATCGCTCACTGCCATCCCCATAAGCCAGCAGAAGCTACCAGCAAGACTCCTGCGATAAAGTCACCCTGACATGGAGGAAGAGGCCTACCGCGAAATGTACGTCCAAGAGGACGTCCATTGGTGGTTCCGGGGTCGGCGGCATGTGATCTGGGCCCTCCTGCACCGCACCCAACTTCCGGCGAAGGTCCGATTGCTCGATGCCGGGTGCGGCACTGGACGCAACCTCGTCGAGTTCGGTTCCCTCGGTTCCGCCGCCGGAGTGGACCCGTCCGCTGACGCCGTCGCTTTCTGCCACGACCGCGGACTGGACGACGTGCGCCAAGCAGGGATCGAGGCGCTGCCCTTCGGGCCTGAAGAGTTCGACCTCGTGTTGGCGCTCGATGTGCTCGAGCACGTCGAGGACGACCTGGGGGCGTTGGTCGAGCTCCGGCGGGTCGCTTCGGCTGAGGGCCTGCTGCTCATCACCGTGCCCGCCTACCAGTGGCTGTGGACGGAGCACGACGTGCAACTCCACCACAAGCGCCGTTACACCTTGCCGACCTTGCGCGGCCGAGTGCGCGACGCCGGGTGGGATCTCGTGCACGCCTCCTACTTCAATTCCCTCGCCCTGCCCCTGGTGGCTGGCGCCCGTGTAGCCGAACGGAGGTCATCACGAACAGGGCGCACCGACTTGGACCGCACCCCGGCGGCGCTGAACGGGGTGCTGGAGCTCCCCATGAAGTTCGAGGCCTGGATGATCCGACACGGCGCGCACCTCCCCGCCGGCGTGTCCATCGGGATGCTCTGCCGAAATCCGTCCTGACCTCACGGCACGGCGCTCACTGTGTGGTCGGGGGCGCTCCGCCGGGCCGAACCCATCGGCATGGCGTCGATCAGCCCTCGGAAGGCTCCGCTCATGTAGTTTGGCCGCGTGCCGAGGCCACAGTCCCTGTCCATCGTCATCCCAGTTCTCAATGAGGAGAAGGAGATCGCCCGCATTCTGACGGCTGCCACGGCTCTCCTCGAGGAACGTGGCGGCGAGTGGGAGATCATCGTTGTCGACAACGCCAGCACCGACCAGACGGCGGCGTGTGCGGAACCGTTTGTCGATGGCGAGCGGGTGCGTCTCCTGCACAACGGGGCCAATCGAGGCAAGGGATTTTCTATCCGACGCGGCATGCTCGCCGCGCGATGTGACCTGCGCCTCAGGTGCGACGCCGACAGCGTGGCATCGTTGCCC
>DASZJQ010000186.1:0-18585 GCA_035947875.1 Acidimicrobiales bacterium | reverse complement strand
TCCGACGCGGGTCCCCGATGACATCGGGGTGCCCGTCGGCCTGTTCGGGATCGAGCCGTTCGACGAGCAGTAGCGAAAGCAGGAGCGAGGGCCCACGGCGCCGATGGACGCACCGGCCCACCGCGTCCACTAAACCAGGGGCGTGGCCGCGCCGGTGCGGCGGCAGAGTCGTGGAGGATCCATGTCGGAGTCGTTGAGCGGAACCGTCGCCCTGGTGACCGGGGCCAGTAGTGGCATCGGTGAGGCCACCGCCGTGGCCCTGGCCGAAAGGGGCGCCACCGTCGCGCTGGTGGCCCGGCGGCGGGACAAGCTGGAAGCACTGGCCGAGCGGATCGGGGGTAGCGGGAAGGCTCTGGTCATCGAGGCCGATGTGTCCGACCAGGCCCAGGCTCAGGCGGCAGTGGAGACCGCGGTGGGCGAGCTGGGCCGCCTCGACACGCTGGTCAACAACGCCGGCGTCATGTTGCTCGGCCCCATCGTGGGGGCGCCGCTCGAGGAGTGGCAGCGCATGGTCACCCTCAACGTGCTCGGATTGCTGTACTGCACCCACGCCGCCCTGCCGCACCTGCTGGCGGCCGCCGAGGGTGACCCGCGCTCAGTGGCCGACGTGGTCAACGTCAGCTCGACGGCCGGCCGGGTGGCCCGGCTCAACAGCGGCGTCTACAACGCCACCAAGTTCGGCGTGGTCGCTTTCAGCGAGTCCCTGCGCCAGGAGGTGACGGCCCGGCACGTGCGGGTGTCCATCATCGAGCCGGGAGCCACGGCGACCGAACTGGCTTCGCACAACCGGCCGGTGGTCCTGGAGGAGATGGCGAAGAACTTCGGCGGCATCGAGCTCATGGCGTCCGAGGACATCGCCGACGCCATCACGTACGTCGTGACCAGACCCCGCCACGTCGCCGTGAACGAGATGCTCATCCGGCCGACCGAACAGGAGCGCTGAGTTATCAGGCGAGTATCGGTGGTCGGATGTTCGGGGTCGGGCAAAACGCGCCTGGGCGCCACGCTGGCCCGGCGCCTGGAGGTCCCCCACGTCGAGCTGGACGCCATCTTCCACCAGCCGGGCTGGACCGAACTCGAGCCGGGTGAGTTCCGGTCCCGGGTGGGTGAGCGGGTCGGCACCTCGGGCTGGGTGGTCGACGGCAACTACTCGGGGGTGCAGGACCTGGTCTGGGCGCGCGCCGACACCGTCGTCTGGCTCGACCTCCCATTGCCGGTCGTGGCCGGCCGTGTGGTGGCGCGCACGGTGGGCCGGGTGGTGCGCCGGACCGAGCTGTGGAACGGCAATCGCGAGTCCGCCTCCAACCTGTGGTCAATGGATCCGCAGAAGTCGATCATCGCCTGGTCGCTGACCCGTCATGGCCGCTACCGCCGACGCTACGCCCAAGCCGCCGCGGATCCCCGCTGGGCCCATCTGGCCTTCATCCGGCTGCAGAGCCGCCGGCAGGTCGACGCCTTCGTGTCCACGTCGAACCGGTCGCCGGCCCCCCTCGACCAAGGAGCGAGGTAGTGGACCTCGAACTCGCCGGCACGGTCACCATGATCACCGGTGGAACCGACGGGCTCGGGCTGGCCCTGGCCCAACACCTGGTGGCCGAAGGCGGGGCGGTGGCCATCTGCGGACGCGACGCGGGCCGCCTGGCCGCGGCGGCCGAAGGCCTCGAGTCCGCCGGCGGCGATGTGCTGGCCCGGCAGGCCGACGTCGAGCAGGGGACGGAGATCCAGGGTTTCGTCGACGCCGTCGCGGCCCGGTGGGGCCGGATCGACGGGGTGGTGCACAACGCCGGACGATCCGCCGCCGGGAAGCTCGAGGAGACCGATGACGCCCTGTGGGAAGGCGACCTGCAGCTGAAGCTGATGGGGGCCGTACGTCTGACCCGGATGGCCCTGCCGCATCTGCGCCAGCGCGGCGGGTCGGCCGTGTTCACCCTGGCCATGGCGGCCAAGGCGCCGGGCGCCGGGAGCGCCCCGAGCTCGGTCAGCCGCGCCGCCGGCATGGCACTGATGAAGGCGCTGTCCAAGGAACTGGCCCCGGACCGGATCCGGGTCAACGCCATCCTGATCGGGCTCATCGAGAGCGGCCAGTGGGTCCGGGGGGCCGCGGCGGCCGGAGTGGCGTTGCCCGAGTACTACGCGCGTCTGGCGGCGGGGGCGGGCATCCCGCTGGGCCGGGTCGGGCGCAGCGCGGAGTTTGCCGACCTGGCCAGCTTCCTCCTCTCGGCCCGGTCGTCCTACCTGACCGGCACCGCCATCAACCTCGACGGCGGGCTGTCGCCCGTCGTGTAGTCGGCAGATTCGCCGTTCCGTCGCCCTGCTGTTAGTTGTAGCCCTCCATGGCGGTGGCGTCACCGTGGCCCGACGCCGACAGCGAGATGGCGTAGCCGTCGATCCGGTCCAGCCGGGTCACCGCGTCGACATGGGCGCGACCGTCACCACCCCACTTCTTCTGGGCCGCCTTGCGGGCCGACGTGGTGTCCTCGGCCACCACGAAGACCACCTCGTGGTCCTCGCCCATGCGGTTGGGGGCCAGCTCGCCCCCGAGAAACGCGGCGTAGAGATGCATCAGCGGAGCGTAGCGACTACGAAAGAGGGATGAGCAACGACACGCTGGCTGGAAGCACCATCGTCATCACGGGAGTCACCGGCCAGGTGGCGCGCCCACTGGCCGTGGCCCTGGCCCGGGACAACGAGGTCTTCGGGGGCGCCCGGTTCACCGATCAGGGCGCCCGGGACGAACTGGAGAAGGCCGGGGTGCACTGCGTCCCCATCGACCTGCTGGCCGGTGACGTCTCGGGACTCCCGGCCGACGCCGACTACGTGCTGAACTTTGCCGTGGCGAAGACCAACGACTGGGAGACCGATCTGGCCGCCAACAGCGGTGGATTGGCCTACCTCATGGAGCACCACCGCAACGCCACGGCCTTCCTCCATTGCTCGACCACCGGGGTGTACAAGCCCGAGGGTCACCGCAAGTTCGCCGAAGACGGACCGCTCGGTGACAACCACGGCGTGTGGCCCTTCCTGCGTACCTACAGCATCTGCAAGATCGCCGCTGAGGGGACGGCCCGCTGGGGGGCGGAGCGCCACGGGCTACCGACCACCATTGCCCGACTGTCGGTTCCCTACGGGGACGGGGGCGGCTGGCCGGCCATCCACCTGCACATGATGCTGTCGGGCCATCCGGTTCCGGTGCATGTCGACGCGCCCAGCGTCTACCACCCACTCCATGCGGACGACATCTTCGCCATGGTGCCCCGGTTGCTCCGGGCCGCATCGGTGCCGGCCACCACGGTCAATTGGGGCGGCAGCGAAGGGGTCAGCATCGAGGAGTGGTGCACCTTCCTGGCCGGACTCACCGGGTGTGAAGCCACGTTCGCGCCGACCGAATCGACCATCGACAGCGTGGAGATCGACACGACGAGGATGCACGAGCTGATCGGGCCGACGACGGTGCCCTGGCGCGAGGGCATGGAGCGGATGGCTCGGGCGTTGCATCCCGACAAGGTGCGGTGACCCGGACGCGCTTTGTCACGACCGACCCCGAGGAGGCGCCGGCCTCGGAATTGCTGGCCGAGATGTCCGATGAGCTGAACGCGCTGTACTGGACGACCAGCCGCCTGACCCGGCCGGCGCTCTCCGCGGCCGAGCTGCGCGCGCCGCGTGGCGCCTATCTGGTCGGCTGGCGGGACGACCTGGCCGTGACCGGAGGGGGTGTGCGCGAGCTCGGTGCCGGGGTGGCGGAAATCAAGCGCATGTATGTGCGACCGGACGCCCGGTCGCAGGGAGTGGCGGGCGAGCTCCTGGTGGCGCTGGAGTCCATGGCTCGCTCGCTCGGCTATCGGGCCGTTCGCCTCGACACCGGTCCCAAGCAGTCGCACGCGCTGAGCCTCTACCGTCGAGCCGGGTACGTCGACATCGAGCCCTACAACGACAACCCGTTCGCCTGTTTTTGGGGTGAGAAGCTCCTGGTCTGAGTGACCGGCTGCCCCGATGGGACCGCGCCGCGCCGCGCTCCGGGCCGCGGAGAGGCGACCCGGGAAGGGCGCATGGCATGCTGGTGCGCCATGGACGCCGAACTGACCACCCTGCTGGACGACCTCGTGGTCCAGGCTCTCGACCGCCGGCCCCCGACCCGGGCGCAAGCACTGGGCGTGCTCACGAGCAGCGACGACGATCTGCTCTCCGTCGTGGCGGCCGGAGGTCGGGTGCGCCGCCACTTTTTCGGCAACCGGGTCAAGCTCAACCTCATCGTCAACATGAAGAGCGGCCTGTGCCCGGAGGATTGCTCCTATTGCTCGCAGCGGCGAGGTTCCGAAGCCGACGTCCTCAAGTACAACTGGGTCGACCCGATCGAGGCAGCCGAGACGGCCGACCGGGCGGTGGCCGGTGGGGCCAAGCGGGTCTGCCTGGTGGCCAGCGGCCGTGGTCCGACCGACCGGGACATCGGCCGGGTGGCCGAGACCGTCCGCGTGATCAAGGAGCGCCACCCCGACGTCGAGGTGTGCACCAGTCTCGGTCTCCTGACCAAGGAACGGGCCGAGCGTCTCTTGGACGCCGGGGTGTACGCCTACAACCACAATCTCAATACGAGCGAGGCCACCTACGCCGATATCTGCTCCACCCACACCTTCGCCGACCGGGTCGATACCGTCGGCGTGGCGCACGAAGCGGGCCTGTCCCCGTGCTCGGGCGCCATCTTCGGCATGGGGGAGCACGACGAGGACATCGTCGACCTGGCGTTCGACCTGCGCAAGCTCGACCCCGATTCGGTGCCGGTCAATTTCCTGATTCCCTTTGCGGGCACGCCGCTGGCCGACCAGTGGCAGCTGACGCCTCAGCGGTGCCTGCGCATCCTGGCGCTGTTCCGGTTCTTCTTCCCCGACGTCGAGGTCCGCATCGCCGGTGGTCGCGAGCTGCACCTGCGGAGCCTGCAGACCCTGGGCCTGCATCTGGCCAACTCCATCTTCCTGGGCGACTACCTGACCAGCGAGGGACAGGCCGGCTCGGCCGACCTGCAGATGATCGCCGATGCCGGTTTTGTGGTGGAAGGCCAAGAGGAGATCACCCTGCCCGCCGCCCGCCGCGATCTGGTGTCGTTGCGGCGGCGCGGTCCCGGCACCGAGATTCCCGCCAACGCCTAACCGCCTAACCCAGAGGTGCAAACCGCCGGGCCGAGGGCGGGAAGCCTCGGGTCGACTGGAAGGACACCACGACGATGTGGCGCGGTGTCCTCCCCAAGAATGGCCGAGGACGCCGTCAGTACACTGACATCAATGTCAGAGAACGGAAGGGGTGCTGCGTGAGCACGCAAGTCACGATCATCGGGGGCGGGAGCTACCAATGGGCCCCCGAGTTGATGGCCGATCTCTTCGGGACCCCGGCGCTGGCCGGCATGCACCTGGTGCTCGAGGACGTCGACCCCGCCCCCCTGCCCAAAATGGAGGCGCTGGCGCACAAGGTGAACGGGGCCCTGGGCGCCAAGGCGACGATCGCCTCCACCACCGACCAGAAGGCCGCGCTCGAGGGGGCCGACTTCGTCATCGTCTGCATTTCCACCGGTGGGTTCCGTTCCATGGCCGTCGACCTCGATGTCCCGGCGGCCCACGGCATCACCCAGACCGTCGGCGACAGCGTCGGGCCCGGTGGCATCAACCGGGCCCTGCGCAACATCCCGGTGCTGGTCGGTATCGCCAAGGACATGGAAGAGATGTGCCCGGATGCGTGGCTGTTCAACATCACCAATCCCATGACCACCCTGACCCGCTCGGTCTGCCGTGAGACCGGCATCAAGGCCGTCGGCCTCTGCCACGAGGTGGGCAACTTCACCATGGACCTGGCCATCGCCCTGGGCAAACCGTGGGACGCGATCACGCCGTCGGTGACCGGGGTGAACCATTTCCCGGTGCTCACCTCGCTCGATGTCGACGGCGACAACGGCTTCGACATCATCCGTGATCTGGTGGACGAGGTCGGCGGGCTGGCCTCGCTGGCTCCCTACCCCGGGCGCCCCGAAGCCGAGGCCTTCTCCAAGCTGAACTTCGCGCAGCGCCATGTGCTCAAGCTGATCATGCTGGATCGTTGGGGCACCTTCCCGGCCGCCGGGGACCGGCACATTGCCGAGTTCGTGTCGTTTGCGCTCACCCCCGAGTCCGAGTGGGGCGCCGCCTACAACATCGGGCTGAGCCCGATCACGGTGCGGGAAAGGCACCAGGCCGAATACGTGGCCGACGTCGACGCCTGGCTGGGCGGCACCAAGGACCTGCAGACGTGGCAGTCGGGTGAACTGCCCTCCCCGATGATCGCGGCCATGTTGACGGGCGAGCCCTTCGAGGCGCCGGTCAACATCCCCAACGCCGGACAGGCGCCCGGCCTGCCGGCCGACGTGGTGCTCGAGTCGATCTGTGTGATCGACGGGGACGGGATCCGCGGCCGCGACGTCTCGGTCCTCCCCGAACCCTTCAACGAGATCGTCCGGCGCCACACGGCCACGCAGGAGCTCACGGTGGAGGCGGCCCTCAAGGGCGATCGCGCCCTGGCAGCCGAGGCGTTCGCCCTCGACCCCTTGGCCGGGCGGGGCGACCTGCGCCAGACCGATGCCATGGTGGAGGAATTGATGGCCGGCACGGCGGAGTGGCTGCCGCAGTTCGCATAGCGTCGCAGCAAGCGCCATCGGTCGACTCTGCTCCGGACCGGAGCGGCCGTCGGTCACCACCAGCGGGAGGGACACACGATGCGAATCGGATTCGTCGGCCTGGGGGCCATGGGCTTGCCGATGGCGGGCCACCTCATCGAGGCGGGACATGACGTCACGGTCGCCTCGCGGAGCCGCGGACCCATCGATGCCGCGCTGGCCCGTGGGGCCAAGGACGGTGGCTCGCCCCGCGGCGTCGCCGAGGCGTCCGACGTCGTCATCGTGTGCGTGCCCAACTCACCCGAGGTCGTCGAGGTGGTCGACGACATGGTGCCGGCGCTGGCGGAGGGCATGACCATCGTCGACTGCTCGACCATCGACCCCGAGGTGGAGCGCGCCCAACACGTTCGCGTCTCGGACACCGGCGCCCGGTACCTCGACGCACCCCTCTCCGGCGGCACGGCGGGCGCGCACAAGGGGGTGCTCACCCTCATGGTCGGTGGCGACGCGGCGACGCTGGCCGAGACGGAACCGGCGCTGGCCCCCTTTTCCGGCCTCATCGTGCACGTCGGGGGTCCGGGCATGGGCCAGGTGGTGAAACTGTGCAACAACCTGATCTACGCCGCGCAGATGACGGCCACGGCCGAAGCCACGGCGATGGCCGTGAAGTCGGGGGTCGACATGCACAAGTTGTTCGAAGTGCTGACCCATGCCACGGGCGACTGTGTCGCCGTGCGCACGCGTCTCCCGGTCCCCGGGGTGGTGCCCGAGAGTCCCGCCTCGAACGACTGGCAGCCCGGGTTCATGACCGACCTCATGGCCAAGGACCTCGACCTGGCTCTGGCCTACGCGGCGAAGACCGGCGTTCCCGCCGCCACCACCACCACGGCGCGCCAGATGCTCGGGGCGGCGCAGCGGGCGGGTTACGGCCGTGAGGACTTCTCGGCCGTGGCCAAGGTCGTCATGGCGCCGGCCGGGACGGCATGACCCCGCCCCATCGCCTGCCCATCCCGGCCCTCGTGCTGGCGGCCGATCATCGCGCCCGCGGCGTGGTAACCGTGGAACGCTACGGGGACTATGTCAACGCGCTGGCCCAAGCCCTGCCCGCCTGTGACGGCATCTTGGCGACGGCGCAGCCGCTGGCCGATCTGGCCGCGGCCGGTCATCTCACCGCGGCGCACCGCACCTACCTCTCCATCAACCGCACCGGCCTGGCCACCTCGGCATTCGAGCTCGATGATCGGCCGGTGGCCTCGGTGTCCCGGGCCGCCGCTGACGGGTGGACCGGGGTCAAGCACATGACCAGGATCGATATGGCCGACCCGCTGACCCCGGCGGCCCTCGAGCTCCTGGGACAGGTGCTCGAGCAGTCCGAGTCGGCCGCACTCGAAGCACTGATCGAGCCGCTGGTCTGGCGGGACGGAGGGGTGGCGCGCGACACCGACGCCATCGTCTTCGCCGCCGTCATCGCCCACGACATGGGGGCACCCCTGCTCAAGGTCCCGGTCCCCCTGGCCGAACCGGGAGCGGAACGACAGCGCGCCGTGGCCCGGGTGGTGGCCAGCGTCGGCGCGCCCGTCCTCTTCCTGGGCGGACCGATCGGCACGGCCGGGCGGGCCTCCGTGCTCGACGAGGTGCGCGACGTGATGGAGGGTGGCGGTGGCGGCATGGCCATGGGACGCACGGTGTACCAGGACCATGAACCGGCCGAGATGGCGGGCCTGATCGCCGCGCTGGTCCACCCGTGATGATCCTCACCGTTGATTTCGGCACCACGGTGACCAAGGTCGGCCTCTGGCATGAGGAGGGCCTGGTGGCCCTGACCCGATCCGAACTGACCACAACCCATCCGCAGGTGGGGTGGGCCGAGCAGGAGCCGCTGCGCTGGTGGACGTCGGTCGTGATCGCCTGTGCCGAAGCGAGGGCGCAGGCCCCGCTGGCCTTCAGCCAGGTTGATGTGGTGGCGTGTTCGGGGGCCCGCCAGACCTTCGTGCCGGTGACCCGTGCCGGTGATCCGATCGGGAAGGGCATCTTGTGGTCCGATCGCCGCGGCGCGCCGGAGGCGGCCACGCTCACGAAGGACATGGGGGGCGAGGACATCAATCGGGCGCGTACGGGGATCCCGCTCGACGCCGGCGCGGTGGCGGCCAAGTTGGCCTGGATCGACGCGCACGAGCCGGACCGGCTGGCCGCCAGCGACGCCATCCTGTCGCCCCGGGATCTCGTGGTCCTGCGGATGACGAACGAGTTGGTGACCGACACCACGTTCGCCTCCCGCAGCGGCCTCTATGACTTCGACGGCAACGCCGTGCGCGAGTTGGCGGGACCGGCCCTGGGCAAGCTCCCGAGCGTGGTGCCCTCCGACACCGTGATCGGCGCCCTCAAGTCGGTGCCGGGAGCAGAGCTCGGGCTGCGCCCGGGCATCCCGGTCGTGATCGGGGCCGGTGACCGCCAATGCGAGGTCCTCGGGTCCGGAGCGTCGGAGGAGAGTCCCATGGTCAGTTGGGGCACCACGGCCAACGTGTCGGTCCCGGTCCACGAGCGACCGGTGCCCTCGCCGGCCGGAGCCGTGGTGACCCGGGGCGCCACCGGCGGGTGGTTGCTCGAAGGCGGCCTTTCCGCCGCCGGGTCGTTCCTGGCCTGGCTGGGCCGTCTGCTGGGCCGACCGGTCGACGAATTGGCGGCCAAGGCGGCGGCGAGCCCGCTGGGCGCCCGTGGTGTCATGGCCGTGCCGTGGCTGGACGGTGCCCGGGCACCGTGGTGGCGGGACGACGCGCGCGCCGGCTTCGTCGGTTTGGGAGCGGCCCACGACGCCGGGGACCTGTCCCGCGCCGCGATCGAGTCGGTGGCCTGGGACGTGTTGCGCTGCATGGAGGTGGTGACCGCGGGCCGGTTGGGCGGGAGCACGGCCCAGGGCGTCACCCTCGGTGGGGTCGGGACGGGCCTCCCCCTCTGGGTCGAGGTGCTGACCTCCATCCTGGGCGTGCCCGCCACCCGTCACCGATCCGGCGAGGCCGCCTCGGCCGGGGCGGCCCTGCTGGCCGGACGGGCACTCGGGATGGACCTCGCCCTGGCCCAGCTCGACCCCGTGGCCTCGGTGATCACCCCCGATCCGGCTGCGGTGCACCTGTACCGCCGTCTCCGTCCCCAGGTCGAACACGTCGCCACGGCGGTCCTGGCCGCCACCGAGACCCTCCCGCCCGCCGGCGGCCTCGAGCAGCCGAGCCGCTAGCCGGCTGGTGCTGGTCTCGCTGGCCTACGGGCGCACCGGGCTCGGGGTCGAAGTCCCCGATGATGCGGCGGTCATCCTGCCGACCGAGCTCCCCGGGCTGCCCGACGAACCCGGAGCCGTGAGCCGAGCCCTGGAGGAGCCCCTGTGCGGTCCGTCGCTGGCCGGGTTGGCGGCGGGAGCGGCGCGGGTCGTCGTGGTCTTTCCCGACCTGACCCGGCCCATGCCCAACCGGACGGTGCTACCGCCGCTGCTGCGCCACCTCGCAAACTGCGGGATTCCCGATGCGGCCATCACGCTGCTGTGCGCCACCGGGAGCCACCGCCAAGCCACCGCGGCGGAGTTGGAAGAATTGGTGGGACCCGACGTCGTGGCCCGCTACGCCATCGTCGACCACGATTCGGACAGCCCCGATCACCTGTCGGTCGGTGAGGTCGATGGCGTGCCGATCCAACTGTTGCGTCAGTACGTCGAGGCCGACGTCCGCATCATCACCGGCTTCGTCGAGCCCCATTTCTTCGCCGGCTTCAGCGGAGGGCCCAAGGCGGTGTGTCCCGGACTGGCCGCCACCGGGACGATTCTCGAAGCGCACCACCCACGCCGGATCGCCGACCCCCGGGCCACCTTCATCACCCGGGAGGGGAATCCGGTCCACGACTTCGTCCGGGCGGCGGTGCGACTCGCCCCACCGCACTTCTCGGTCGATGTGACCATCAACCGGTCCCGCCAGGTCACGGCGGTCTTCGCCGGACCGCTCGACGTGGCCCACGATGCCGCCTGCGCCTGGGCCCGGGCTTCGGCCACTCAAGACGTGGATGCCGCCTTCGACGTCGTGGTCTCGACCAATGGTGGCTATCCGCTGGACCGCAACCTGTACCAGGCGGTCAAGGGCATGGCCGCGGCCGAGCGCATCGTGCGCGACGGGGGGATCATCGTGATGGCGGCCGAGTGCGTCGATGGCATCCCGGGCAACAGCGCCTTCGCCGAGGTCCTGGCGGGAGCCCGAAGCGCCGACGACCTGATCAACGCCCGGCACGGCGCGGAGCTCGACCGGTGGCAGGCCCAGGTGATGGGTCGCGTCCTGCGGCGGGCCCAGGTGTGGCTCCGCAGCGAGGGACTGACGGACGAGATGGCGCGGGGCGCCCTCCTGCACCCGGTCGCCGACCTGAGCACGGCGGTGACGGCGGCGGTGGGCCAACGGGGCGCCGGGGCACGGGTCGCGGTCCTGCCCGAAGGCCCGTTGACGGTGGCCACGCTGACCCCGTCTCCCTGACCGTCGACGACTCCGTCGAGTCCGAACCTGACGTTCGTGTCAGGGATAGAGTGCTGCGATCGTGACCGACGCGCCGCTGTTCGACTTTGCCGTGCCCGACGATCTGCTGCGCGATGCGGTCTCGCAGGCCAAGGATCCCGAGGTCATCGCCAGCATCGAGATGATGCCGGGGACCGGCGAGGGGAAACCGCCGCCGCTGACCGCCATCTTGAAGTCGTCGGGCTATGCCCCACTCGTCCTGTTGACCGGTGCCGCCCTGATCCCCGGCACATTCACCAACGGTATCTCGCTCATCGGCCACAACCTGCAGGTCTCGTTCCACATGTCCAACGCGTCGCTCGGGGCCGTGGCCTTCGTGGCCCAGGTGTCCCAGTTGATGTGGGCGGTGCCACTGGCCCTGTGGGCGGACCGGGGTAGCCGCAAGACGGTGGCGGCCGTCGCGCTCCTCATCTTCGCGGCGTTCGGCTCCTTGATGGCGCTCTCCCCCAATGTGTGGGCCTTCGCCTTCCTCTACATCGCCGCCTCCATCGGTACGGGAGTCAACAACACCGTGCACAACTCGTATCTGTCCGACGCCTACCCCACCGAGTCCCGAGGTCGGGTCTTCAGTTGGCACAACCTGTCGGATCCGCTCTCGCAGACCGTCGGCATCCTGATCTTCGGCTACGTGGTCACGGTGGCGCACAGTTGGCGCTACGGCCTCCTGGTGGCCCTGGTCGGGATTCCCATGGGCTTCGCGCTCTTCACGCTGCGCGAACCGGAGAAGGGGGCCAACGAGAGCAGCCACATCCTGAAGGCCTCGGGCATGGACCTGCACTCCCAGCAGGAGAAGGCGCCCCGCGTCCTGCTGGGATCGGCCATGACGCGGCTGCTGCGCATCCGGTCGCTCTATTACGAGTTGGTCGCCGTGGCCATTCTCGGTTTCGTCGGCACCGGTTCGGCCCTGTTCGGCAACCTGTTCTTTTTCGACAAATTCCATCTCGACACCGCCGGTCGCAGCGAGGTCTACGCCATCATCGGCCTGGCGGCCTTCCTGGGCCTTCCTCTGGCCTACGTCATCGGCGACCGCTACTTTCGCCGCGCCCCGCAGCGCCCGCTGGTCATCGCCGGCTTTTGCATCTCGGCCTACGGGGTCCTCTACGTCTCGTCCCTCTACGTGCCCAAGCTGTGGATGGCGGTGACCCTTCAGACGCTGGCCAATGCCGCCGTCTCCCCGCTGGCCATCTGCATCTTCATGACGCTGGCCGCCACCGCACCACCGGAGATGCGGACCATCTGTTTCGCCATGTTCGGCGTCTACTCGCTCGTGTTCGGTGGCTTCGCCGGCTCGGTCATCGTCGGCGCCATCTCCGACGCCATCGGTGGCCTGCACGGGATCGTCGTGTCGCTCACGATCGTCGCCCCCGTCTGCCTCGTCGGCGGATTTCTGCTGATCCTCGGCTCGCGCAGTGTCAAGCGAGATATCACCCTCGTCATCGAGGATGTGATCGAGCGCTACACCGAGGGCAAGCGACGCCAGGAGGGCGGGGCGATCCCGGCCCTCCAGGTGCACAACCTGGACTTCTACTACGGCACCAATCAGGTCCTCTTCGACGTCAATCTCGAGGTGGAACAAGGCGAGATGGTCGCCCTGCTCGGGACCAACGGCGCCGGGAAGTCCACCCTCCTGCGCGCCGTGTCCGGGCTGTCGCATCCCCACCGTGGCGTGGTCCGGATCTTCGGGATGAACTGCACCTATCTCGAGCCCGAGCAGATCATCGACCAGGGCGTGGCCCTCCTGGTGGGCGGCAAGATGACCTTCCCCGGCCTGTCGGTCCGGGACAACCTTCGCATCGGCGGGCACACCATGCGACGGGACCGGGCCAAGTCGGCCGCCGCCCTGAGGGAGGCGTTGGGAGTCTTCCCCGAGCTGGCGGACCGGATCGAACAGCCGGCCGGGACGCTGTCGGGGGGAGAACAGCAGATGTTGGCCCTGGCCCGGGTCATGATGACGCGGCCGCGTCTGCTCCTCATCGACGAGCTGGCTCTCGGCCTGGCCCCCATGACGGTGGACCGGTTGATGGGCATGGTGCGTCGGATCAACGAGGAGGGAGCCACCGTGATCCTGGTCGAGCAGAGCGTGAACCGCGCCATGAGCCTGGCCCAGCGTTGCTTCTTCATGGAGCGGGGCGAGATCCGCTTCGATGGTCCGACGGCGGAGCTGATGCAGCGCGACGACCTGCTGCGGCCGGTCTTCCTCGGCACCGCCTCTACGGGTCTGAGCTAGCCGCTCGTGGCACTGCTGGCCTTTTCGGCGCCGAGCGGGGTCATCCTCCAGGGTGTCATCGTGGGCCTCGGCTACGGCCTGTTGGCGGTCGGACTGGTCCTGATCTACCGCACCAACCGTGTGCTCAACTTCGCGCAGGGTCAGATCGGTGTCATCGCCGCCGTCTTCCTGGTCAAGCTCACCGCCGACTTCCACTTCGAGTACTGGTTCGCCCTCGTGCTCTCCGTCGCCCTGGCCGCCGGGGTCGGGGGCCTGTCCGAGTTGGTGCTGCGGCGCTTGTTCACCCGACCGCGCGTCCTGGTGATGGTGGCCACCATCGGGCTGAGCGAGGTGCTGCTGGCGCTGACCGCGCTGCCCTTCATCCGGCCCCACAATCTCTACAAGCCGGTCCCGGTGCCCTTCGACCTGTCGTTCACGGTCGGGACGGTCCTGATCACGCCGTCCGAGGTACTCACCCTGATCGTCGCCCCGCTGGTGGTGATCGCACTGGTGGTGGCCGTGCGCTGGACCCCCTGGGGCCTGTCCATGCGCGCCATGTCGGAGAACGCCGACTCGGCCCGCCTCTCGGGGGTGTGGGTGCGACGGACGTCCACCTTGACCTGGATCGTGGCCGGTGCGCTCTCCGCCTTCAACGCCATTTTGCTGGCGCCCGGCCAGACCAGCGCGCTGGTGCAAGCCGTCAGCCCGGACCTGCTCCTCTTCGCCCTGACGGCGGCGCTGGTCGGCGCCATGGTCAATCTCACGGTGGCGTTCGTCGCGGGCATCGGCGTGGGGGTGCTCTACGAGGTCCTGCAGTGGAACTTCCTCAGCGCGCAGAACAGCACGGCCAAGCTGGGGCTGGTCTTCTTCGTCGTGCTGCTGGCCGTGATGCTGATCAGGGTCGGCGCGCTTCGAAAGACCAGTCGCTCCGCCTCGAGCTCGACCTGGCTGCAGGGGGCGGTCACGGTCCGGGGCTCGTTCGACAAGCTGCGACAACGCGTCTCGACCTCGGGGATCTGGCTGGCCGTGGCCGTGGCGGTGCTCCTGCCCCTCGTGCTCAACGTCGGGCGCAACTATCTCTTCGCCCAGGTCTGCATCTTTGCCATCATTGCCCTCTCACTCACCGTGCTCACCGGCTGGGCCGGCCAGGTGTCGCTGGGTCAGTTCGGCCTGGTCGCCGTCGGCGCGCTCATGGCGGCCCACCTCGGGAACTCGATTCCCCTCCCGGTCCTGCTGCTCTTCGCCGGAGCGGTGACGGCGGTGGTGGCCATCATCGTCGGCCTGCCCGCCCTGCGCGTGCCCGGGCTCTTCCTGGCCGTCAGCACGCTCGGCTTCGCTCTCTTCATGCAGGTCGCCGTGGTGGCGACGCCGTGCTTCACCCTGCCCGTCCTCAACAAGACGCTCTGTGTGGGACTGCCGTCCGACGTCCCGACGGTGGTCACGAACCCGACGCTGTTCGGTCTCAATCTGTCCTCGCCGCAGGCCTTCGCCTGGTTCTCGCTGGGCATGCTCTTCCTCTCGATCCTGGCCGTGCGCATGTGGCGCGACAAAGGCGTGGCCCGCCGCCTGGTGGCCGTGCGCGACAACGAGATCGGGGCGGCCGGCATGGGCATCCCGGTCCTGCGCACCAAGCTGCTGGCCTTCGGCCTCTCCGGCTTCATGGCCGGCTACGCCGGCGTCCTCTTCGCCTACGCCACGGGGCAACTGAGCACCACCAGCTTCGATCCCACCGTCTCGTTCCTGGTCATCGCCATGGTGGTCATCGGTGGGTTGGGGTCGATCCCCGGGGCCATCCTGGGCGCGCTCTACCTCGAAGGGCTGCCGGCCCTCTTCGGGTCCAACCCGACGATTCAGTTCCTGACCAGCGGGCTCGGGTTGATCGCCTTCATCCTCTACCTGCCCGGCGGCTTGGCCCAGGTGCTCCACCGGCTGGGCGACGTCATCACCGTGGGTATCCGATCGGCCCAGCAGCGCTACTCGGGCGATGGCCCGGACTCGCCGGCGCCGGACGAGCACCTCTCCGAGCCGGTCCCGCCGCCCTCGGGCGGACCCCCGGTCAACCCGGCCCTGGTGGCGGGACGGGTGGAACCGTGATCGCGGCCCGGTCTGCGACCTCCACGGAGGTGGGAGCGCTCGGGTTCCCCACCGCGCCGGCCCGCCTCGACGTCGAGAACCTCGGCGTGAGCTTCGGCGGGGTGCACGCCGTGGTCGACGTCAGCTTCACGGCCGAGCCGGGGTCCATCGTCGGCCTGATCGGCGCCAACGGATCGGGCAAGACGACCACGCTCGACATGATCTCGGGCCTGGTCCAACCGCAGCGCGGCTCGGTGCTCCTCGACGGTGTCGATCTGCGTGAGTACCTGCCCGAGGAACGTCAGCGCACCGGGATGATCCGTTCGTTCCAGGACTGCCGCCTCTACCCCGAATTGTCGGTGCACGACGTCCTCATGCTGTGCGAGGACGCCAAGCACGAGGTGTCGGTGATCTCCACCACGCTGCAGCTCCCCTGGGCCCGTCGGGCCGAAAAGAGGAAGTCGGCCGCCGTGGACCGGGTGATCGAAGCCTTCGGGCTCGAACACTTCCGCCATCACCGGACGGGCGAGATCTCGACCGGGACCCGCCGGGTGGTCGATCTGGCCTCCATCGTGTTGGGCAACCCACGGCTGCTCCTCCTCGATGAACCGACGGCGGGCATCGCCCAGCGTGAGGCCGAAGCGTTCATCCCGCTCCTCCAGCGCCTCCACACCGTGGCCGACACCACCATCGTCCTGGTCGAGCACGACGTCCCCCTGGTCTTCGAGCTGTGCTCCCAGGTGGTGGTGATGGAACTGGGCCGCGTGGCCGCGGCGGGGCCGCCGGACGTGGTCCGCGCTGACCCGAAGGCGCTGGCGGCGTACCTTGGTGCCAGTGACGAGGCGCTTCTCGTCTCTGGGCCTACCGGGACGCCATCCGCGGTAGAGGGGGAGCATTGACGACGGGGGGACGATGAACACATCGACGATCAATCCACTGGCACCGGTCGGCCGCACCTGGCGCCGCCTGCGCCGCCGACCGCGGGCCATGCAGATCCGGACCGTCCTGATGATCCTGGCCGTGGTGGTCGGCCTGGTCATCTGGATCGTGATGGCCCCGTCGGGGACGCCGGGCTCGGCGCAGGGCGCCGGGGCCAGTGAGGCGCCCGTGAGGGCGGCCGCGGCCACGGTGACGCCGGTGAGCCAGGCCAGCACCAGCGCGCGAGGCGTCTCGGCTCACTCCATCAACGTGGTCTTCCCCGTCATCTCGCTCAGCAGCATCGCGGGCCGGCTCGGCCTGTCCGAAGACAAGGAGTACGGCGACCAGACCAAGGCCATCCACCTCTTCGTCAACCAGATCAACCAGGCGGGCGGGATCCACGGCCGCACCATCAATCCGATGATCGTCACCTTCGACCCCACCGACACCGCCGGCATGAACGCGCTCTGCAAGCAGTGGACCATCGGCAGTCCGCCGGTCTTTGCCGTCATCGACGCCATCGGGACGTGGACGGGGAACAACCAGCTGTGCATCACCCAGCAGGGGCACACCCCCATGATCGGCGAGTGGACCACGGTCACCAACTGGACCCAACTGGGCTCCCCCTACCTCTGGTGGACCGGCGCCGACGACGCACCCGTGCTCAGCGCCACCGTCAACTGGGGGCTGAGCTCGGGCCGGCTGACCAAGGGCAAGACCGTGGGGGTCGTGGTGTCGGACCAGGCCAGCGACCAGACCGCTCTCAACTCCTACCTGCTGCCCGACCTGAGGAAGGCCGGCGTCACCGCCAAGGTCCTCACCGTTGCCTCCAACATCGACGAGACCGCCAGCACCAACTCCGACGCGCAGCTGGCCGTGGAGAGCCTGAAGTCGCAAGGCATCGCCTCGGTCATCCCGATGCTGCCCGAAAACGCCCTCTTCCCCTACCTGGCGGACGAGAACGCGCAGCAGTACTACCCCAAGCTCCTGCTGAGCGACTACCAGTCGAGCATCGAGGTGGCGCTGGGGCTCATCCCGGTGCCCTACGAGCAGGCACTCAACGGTCAAGAAGGCGTGACCACCGAGACCCTGGGGGGCATCGACGACCCCCGGCCGGAGAGCCAGGGCGGCTATGACCCGGGCGTGCGGTCGTGCTTCACCACGTGGCACAAGGCCTATCCCGCGGTGCCCCAGGGTGAGCAGAACTTCTACATCGAGGAGCAGGGCCCCGTCGGCAACTGGTGCAGTGCCATCCGCCTCTTCGCCCAGGCCGCCACCAGTGCCGGTCCGAACCTCAACCGGCGCACCTTCGTGACCGCCATGTCGAAGATCCAGAACTTCCCGGGAGCCGACACCCCGATCTGGAGCTTCGGCCCCAACAAGATGTACGGTCCGACGCAGTACCAGGTGGTGAAGATCCACAACAACGTGCCGCCATCGTCCCAGTGCGTCCTGAAGTCGAATCACCAGCCCCAAGGGACGTGCTGGGTCCCCGTGCAACCCTTCAAGCCGCTGCCTGGTTCATAACTCCCGGTTCACAACGAGCTGTTCATAACGACCGGTTCATAACCTCATCACGCGTCAGAAGACGCCGAAGGTGTTCGCTTCGACGAGCACCACCACGCCGATGACGCAAAAGAGCACCGGCGCGGCGTAAGCGCCGATCCGGGTGGTCAGGGCGCGACTGCGCGGGTGGCGCCCGGCGCTCAGGATGAACAGGGTGAGCAGGATCTCGAGGACCACGAAGACGAACGCCGTGACGGCGCGGCCCCCGGCGTCGGCGGTGCGGAACAACGGGATGTAGACGGCGAGATTGTCGCCGCCCGCGCCGATGGTCACCAGGGCCGCCGCGCTGAGCCCGGCCCCGTAGGCCCGGCGGGCGGCGCGCTCGTGTGCCTCGGCGTGGCGGAGGGCGATGAGCCCTCGGATGCCCAGAGCCAGGGGCACCAGGCCCAGGAGCCCGATCAGGCGGGCGGGCACCTCGAAGAGGGCGATGGCCGCGGCGACGGCCAGAAGGACCAGGACGACGAATCCGACCACCTGGCCGGCGGCGATCCGACGCGCCCGGGCCGGAGGTGCGGCGGCCACCATGGCCACGGCCACGACGGCGTTGTCCACGTTGGTGCTGACGAACGCCAGGGCGGCGACCCCGATTTCGGCCGGAAGGCCGGCCACCATCGGGAAACCCGTCAGCCGTCGGTGCGCGCAGGCATGGC
>DASZJQ010000185.1:0-3013 GCA_035947875.1 Acidimicrobiales bacterium | reverse complement strand
TGGTGGCCGGTGACCGCCTCAAGCTCAAGCACACGACCCGCGTCACGCCGGTCGTGGTGGAACGGGTCGAGGGGATCTTCGACGTCAACGCCCTGGAGATGGTCGACGCCGACGAACTGGACGAGAACGACATCGGCCTCGTCCACCTGCGCACCGCCACGCCCCTGGCCCTGGACTCGTACACGGTGGACCGGATCACCGGGAGCTTCGTCCTGATCGACGACCTCACCATCGCCACCGTGGCCGCCGGCATGGTCGGGCGCCCGTCCATTCACTCCTAACGGCCGACCCGGACCGGCCCGGACCACCCCCGACCACCATGCCACCCCCATGACGGCCTATTACCCGGTTTCGCTCAACCTGACCGGCCGCGCCTGCCTGGTGGTGGGGGCCGGCCCGGTGGCCGCCCGCAAGGCCCGGGGCCTCCTCGCAGCCGGCGCCCTCGTCACGGTGATCGCCCCCGAGGTCGGTGACGCCATGGCCGCGCTGTCCCCGCTCACCATCGTGCGGCGGGCCTACGCCCCCGGCGACGCCGCCGCCTACCGCTTGGTGGTGACCGCCACCGGCCATCACGAGGTTGACACCGCCGTCTTCTCCGACGCCGAAGCCGCCGGCGTGTGGGTCAACAGCGCTGACGACCCCGACCACTGCTCGTTCATCTTGCCGTCGGTCCACCGCGACGGTCCGGTCACGCTCGCCGTCTCCACCGCGGGGTCGAGCCCGGCGCTGTCCACCTGGCTACGCGGCCGCTTGGCCGAGCACCTCGGTCCGGGGACGGGCGCCCTGGCCGAGCTCCTCGGCCGGGCGCGGCGACAACTCAAAGCCAGCGGCGTCAGCACCGAAGCAGTGAATTGGGCCGCGCTACTCGACGGGCCGCTCCCCGGTCTGGTGGCGGCCGGCCGGACGGCCGAGGCGGAGCGGTTGGTCGAAGCGGCCACCGGGCTCACGCTCGAGGCGTAGCGGACCTTCGGACTCCGGCCGTTCCGGACTCCGCTCTACGGCTGGGCCACCATGAGCACCGTGCCGATGAGCAGTAGGACCAGGGCCACCGCAGCGGACCACACAACGAGCTGAGCATCGCGCAGCACGGGGGTTGAGACTCCCCGGGCATCCGGTTCGGCCGCGGACCCCTCGCCCGGGGCGGACTCGGATGTGGTGGCGGTGGCGGAACCCGAGCTCACGGAGGCCTGGATCCTCCGCTCGGCGGGCCAGAGCACACCCTCGGCCAGCACCACCACGACCACGAAGACGGCCAACCCGCTCGCCACCCAGCTATCGGAGAGGGCGTAGGCCCCGTGGCTCATGGCCAGCAGGGCGAAGCCAAAGATCGGGATGCCGTAGAGCAGGCGACCGCCCCAATTGACTCCGGGACGGAAGTAGCGCAGCACCGCCTCGGGAAGCGAGCGTCCGACGCGGAGGAGTCGGCGCAGGCGCGCCGCGGTGGCCGCGCTCGTCACCACGGTGGCCAGGCCCGCCACTACGCAGCCCACGTGGAGAAGGAGCACGATGTCGAAGGCCGGACCTTGGGGCTGGGCGTGCACGCCGGACATCTTCATCCATATGTGCCCAAACGAGGTGAACGTTGGGTGAGCATGCAGCCTAAATGTGGTTCGGAGCCTGTACCGTAGAAGGACACAGAGTGAAGAAGGCGACCGCCGATGAAGGTGGATAGGGAAGTGGAAAGAGTCGAGAGCCAGTGAACCAGTTGCGACTCGACCCGTTGTCGGGCCGCTGGGTGGTCGTCAGCCCAGGACGCTCCGAACGGCCTTACTCCTTCGTCACCCGATCCCCCTGGGTGGAGGAGGACTCGGCACGCCCGTGCCCGTTCTGCCCCGGGAACGAGGAGACCACGCCGCCGGCCCTGGAGACCTACGGACCAACCGGGCACTGGCTGGTGCGCGTGGTCCCGAACCTCTACCCGGCCTTCGAGGGCGACGAGCCCTTCGTGGTGGCCAACCGCGGGCCCGTGTTCACCCAAGCCACGGCCGGGGGGATCCACGAGATCCTCATCTTCTCCCCCGAGCACAACGACACCTGGGGCATGTTGAGCCGGGAGCAGAGCGGCCTGGTCATGGCGGCCCTGCGTGACCGCCTCGAGGAGCACGCCCAACGGCCCAACCTGCGCTACACCCAGGCCATCGTCAACTCCGGCCGGGAAGCGGGAGCTTCGGTGGAGCACCCGCACGGCCAACTGCTCGGCATGTCGTTCATCCCCCGCGAGTTAGCCGAGGAGCAGGCCCGCTTCGCCCGCTTCGTCGGATCCTGCCTCCTGTGCACGACGATGGAGGCCGAGGAGGACAGCGGCGACCGCGTCATCTACGCCGACGATCGGGTCGTGGTCGTCTGTCCCTTCTGGAGCGCGGTCCCCTACGAGATGCTGGTCATCCCCCGGCGACACTCGCCACACATGCACAAGAGCCCGACCGAGGACCTGGTCGCCGTGGGTGAGTCCATCCGCACCTCGCTGAACCACCTGGCCCACACGGTCGGGGACGTGGCCTACAACATCGTGTTCCACTCCGCCCCGTACCGGGTGGGCGAGCCTTACCACTGGCACGCCCACATCTGGCCCAAGGCGACCACCACCGCCGGCTTCGAACTGGGCACCGGCGTGGCCATCAACGTGGTCTCACCCGAAGAGTCAGCCGAGATGCTCAAGATGGCGGCACTGACCCACTGAGCCTGACGCCACAAGCCTCAGCTCACAAGGCTCAGCCACACATCTCAGGGCGCCGGCCGCACCGACCGGGCCAATTCCAGCAGTGCGACGAGGTTGCGCACCACGTCGCGGTCGGGACCGGCCAGTCCGGCCATGCCCGGGGTACTCAGATACCCGGTGAGGACCGCCCGCCGGTTGCGCGCCTCCCAGGCCCGGCCCAACTGGTCCACGCCCAGCCGGCCGGCCGGGTCGCGCTCGGCCGCGGCCATGGTGCTGGCCTGGTGCAACGACCACAACAGGTCGGCCACGTCGCCCAGCGGCGAGCGCCAGGTCGGCTCGCTGGTCCCCGGCAGC
>DASZJQ010000184.1:0-5866 GCA_035947875.1 Acidimicrobiales bacterium | reverse complement strand
GTGCGGATGGTGCTGCGTCCGTCGTTCAGTCGCTTACTCAATCGATCAGTGGCTCGATCACTCAACCGAACGTGGCGGCCTTGTCGCTGAGTGACTGCAGCAGCTCGTCGAACGACTTGCCGAAGGAACCAACGCCCTCGTCCTCCAGTGTCTGCTCCACGTCGGTCATGTCGACCCCGGCGGTGGCCAATTGGGCCAGGACGCCGGTGGCGTCGTCCGGATCGGCGTCCACCGTGCGCGCTACGGTGCCGTGCTCTTCGAAGGCGGCGATGGTTCCCTCCGGCATGGTGTTCACCGTGGCCGGTCCGATGAGCGAGTTCACGTACAACAGATCGTCGTAGGCCGGGTTCTTGGTCGACGTCGACGCCCACAGCGGGCGCTGGACCCGGGCGCCGTGGTGCGCCAGTGCTTCCCACCGCGGGCCGGAGAAAGCGGCCCGGAAGTGCCGATAAGCCACCCGAGCCTGGGCCACCGCGGCCTTGCCGCGCAGGGCCAATATCGCTGCGTCACCGTTCTCGCCCCCGGCCAGCGTCTCCAGGCGTCGGTCCACCTCGGTGTCGACCCGGCTCACGAAGAAGGAGGCGACGCTGGCCACCTTGGCCAGTTCGGCGCCGCGACCGGCCGCCACCATCGTCTCGAGGCCACTGATGTAGGCCTCCATCACCTCGTCGTACCGGTCGATCCCGAAGATCAGCGTCACGTTGATGCTGCGTCCCTCGCCGATCAGTGTGTTGATGGAGGGCACGCATTCCCGGGTGGCCGGCACCTTGACCAGCAAGTTGGGCTCCTTGATGCGATCGTGCAGCATGCGGGCGTCGCGCACGGTGCCGTCGGTGTCGTGGGCCAGCGCGGGGGAGACCTCCAGCGAGACGAACCCGTCCTCACCGTCGCTGGTGTCGTACGTGGGGCGCAGCAGCTTGAGGCCGTCCTCGATGTCGCTGATCGCCAACTCCCAGTAGGCGCTCTCGACGGTGTGATCCTTCATCAGGGCCTTGAACTGATCGTCGTACGTGTCCTGGCCGCTGATCGCCTTGGCCAGGATGGTCGGGTTCGAGGTGATGCCCCGCACCCCCTTGTGCACCAGGTCGGCCAACTTCCCGTCCTGCAGCCAGTCGCGCCGCAGGTTGTCCAACCATGGGCTCTGGCCGGCGATGTCATAGAGATCCTGGAGTCGGGTCATGCGTCTTGCTCCTTTTCCTGGGTGCGGCGAGTTCCTGGGTGCGGCGGCCCTGCGGCTACGACCGGGCGGCCAGCAGGGCCCGTGCCCGCTCGACCACATGGTCGACGGTGAAACCGAATTTCTCCATGTTCACCTCGCCCGGGGCCGAGGCCCCGAAACGGTCGAGGCCCACGGACGCGTCGGCGTAGCGACTCCACCCGAAGGTCGCCCCCGCCTCCACGCTCAGCGTCGGGATGCCGGGCGGCAGGATCCCGGCCACGTATTCCTCACCCTGCCGCTCGAACCATTCCCAACACGGGAGCGAGACCACCCGTACCGAGACACCGGACCCTTCGAGCTCCTTGGCCGCGCCGACACAGTGCTGCACCTCGCTGCCCGTCCCGATCAGCACCAACTGCGCCGGTCCCGGGCCGGACTCGTCGACCAGGACGTACCCGCCCTTCGCGACGCCCGCCGGGGCCCGCTCGGCCGTGGCATCGAGGACGGGCACGCTTTGGCGTGTGAGCGCCAGGCCGATCGGCCCGTCCGCTTCGACGGCCAGGATCCAGGCTTGCGCCGTCTCGTTGGCGTCGGCCGGACGAACCACGGTCATCTGCGGCATGGCGCGGAGCGAGGCCAGATGTTCAACCGGCTCGTGGGTCGGACCGTCCTCGCCCACACCGACGGAGTCGTGCGTCCATGAATAGATGACATGCGCCCCGGAGATCGCGGCCAGGCGCACGGCGGGGCGCATGTAGTCCGAGAAGATGAAGAAGGTGCCGCCGACCGGCAACACGCCCCCATGGAGGGCCATCCCGTTCATGGTGGCGCCCATGGCGTGCTCACGGATCCCGTAGTGCAGCTGGGTGCCCCCCGGCGTGGCGGCCGCCTGGAGGTCGGCGCCCTTGAGCGCCACCCCGTTGTTCCCGGTCAGGTCGGCCGATCCGGCCAACAAACCCGGTAGCCCGGCCGCCGTCGCGTTGAGGCACTGATTGATGGCCCGGCGCGTGGCCAACTTCGTGCCGGCCTCGAAGATCGGCAGCCCGTCGGCCCAGCCGGGCACGCCCCGCCCCGCCTGGGCGGCCTCCCAGGACTGGCGGTCGCCGGTCCAGGCCTCGAAGCGGGCCTGCCATTCGGCCCGATTGGCCGCGCCGCGGGCCACCTCCTGGCCGTAGAAATCGAGCACCTCGTCGGGTATCCAGAACGACTCGTCGGGCGGGAGTCCGAGGAGGCCCTTGGTCACCTTGATCTCGTCCGCCCCGAACGGCGAGCCGTGCGCGGTCGCGGTATCGGTCAGCTTCGGCGAGGGCCATCCGATGTGGCTGCGCAGGACCAGCAGCGTGGGCTTGGCCTCGGGCCCGTCGGTCGGCTGGGTCATGGCCTCACGGATAGCCGCCTCGAGGCCGTCGACGTCGTTGGCCATCTCACCCAGATTGCGTACGTTCCAGCCGTACGCCTCGAAGCGCTCCGGCACGTTGTCGCTGTAGGCCAACTCGGTGGGGCCGTCGATGGTGATGTGGTTGTCGTCGTAGAAGGCGAGAAGCTTCCCGAGACCCAGGTGTCCGGCCAGGGACGCCGCTTCGTGGGAGATGCCCTCCATGAAGCAGCCGTCTCCGGCGAAGACGAAGGTCCGGTGGTCACACACGTCACGGCCGAAACGGGCCCGGATGAACCGCTCGGCGATGGCCATGCCGACCGCATTGCCGAAGCCCTGGCCCAGGGGACCGGTGGTCACCTCGACTCCGTCCGTGTGCCGGTATTCGGGGTGTCCCGGGGTGCGGCTGCCCCACTGGCGGAACTGGCGGATGTCATCGAGCGAGAGGTCGTACCCGGTCAGGTGCAACATGGAATAGAGCAGGATCGACGCGTGCCCGTTCGAGAGGACAAAACGGTCCCGATCCGGCCACAACGGCTCTTCGGGGTCGTACCGCATGATGCGGGTCCAGAGCACGTGGGCCAGCGGCGCCAGGGCCATGGCCGTGCCGGAGTGCCCGGAATTGGCCTGCTCGGGGGCATCCATGGCCAGTCCGCGGATCACGTTGATGCCCAACTCGACGAGGGTTGGATCCTGCACCACCATGGGACGTGCACTGTCGGTCGCTGTCGGAGCCGGGGCCATAGTCAACCCTACCCATTCTCGGCCTACGCTCACCTCCGATGACACCACCTCGTCACCGTATGCAAGTACCCCCGAACAGCGATCTCACTCTCGGCATGGTGTGTCTGGACAAGACGACCGCGGGACGATGCATCTGGCGCATGACGGCCGACGAGCGCTTCGCCAACCCGGCCGGCATCATGCAGGGGGGGTTCCTGGGCGCGTTCGCCGACTCCGCCATGGGAGCCGCCGCGGTCACGTTCGTCCAGGGGCGCAAGGTCTTCGCCGCCAACGCGGAGATGAAGGTGAGCTTCCTGGCACCGGTCCCACCGGGGGCCACCCTCATCTGCACGGCCGAAGTGATCGCGGGCGGATCGCGGGTGGCCTTCGTCGAGGCCAGTGTGGTGGCCCTCGACGCCCCTGATCCACCGCCTGCCACCGATGCCTCGGGCGCCACGAGCGCCACGGGGACGACGGGGACGGGGACGAGGCCCGCCATGCCGGCCGGGGCAGCCGGTGCAGGCGGAGAACGACTGGTGGCCCGGGCCACGTCCACCTACATCTTCCGAGAGCGGGGGTGAGGGGCTGGGCGCTCGGTGGTGCGCCAGGTCCGGGCTTCCCTGAACCATGGGTGCTTGCACCGTCGCAGCCCAGAGACCAGGATGACAGGCCACATGGCACGGGCGGGCTCAGACTCAGATAGCGGGATCGGCGGGATGCGTAAGTCGGGCGGGGACGCCGTCCAGCTAACCATCGACTACCTCAAGCAGGAGACGCTGGGGCCCCTCAAGGGCCTCGGCCGCTTTCTGGCCTGGGGCCTGGCCGGGTCAATCGCCATTGCCATCGGCCTCCTGCTGCTCCTCATCGGCGTCCTTCGGCTCCTCCAGGACGAGACGGGAACAAGCTTGACCGGCGACTGGTCGTGGGTACCGTATTTCGTCGTCAGCGTGCTCGGCCTCGCCGTGGTGGGGGTGGCCGCCTGGCGGATCACCGCCGGCCCCGCCCAACGGAAGTTGCCGAAGCAGTCCGATCGCGCCCAACCACACGCCACCCAGGAAGGAACCACCTGATGTCAAGCCGAGCCAACGACCGGCGGCTGATCACCCGCGATGATCTGCGGACCGCCTACGCCCAGGTCGTCGGGGAAGGAGAAGCCACCGCCCGGGCCGAAGCGCCCCGGGCCTTGGCCGTGGTCGGCGCGGTGGGGCTGACCCTTCTCACCCTGGCCTTCCTGGCCGGGCGCCGACGGGGCCGGAGCCGGTCGGCCGTCGTCGAGATACGCCGTCTGTAGTTCGTCCATGGATCTCTTCTTCCGGCGCCTTCTCCGCACCGCCTTCCGGCGGGGCATGGCCGATCGCAATTGGGCCTGGTTCGTCATCGCCGGGTGCGTCTTCGTCCTGCGCCGCACCCTCAGCGACAATCGTGGCCTGGTCTCCTCCGTGAAAATCGAACCCGGAGAGCAGGTGTTGATCTCGGTACGCGACCGCTCCGCACCGGCCGGCGACATCACTTCGGCCTCCGACGAAGACTGAGTCGCGTGCCGCGACTCCTCGAAGCGGGGGAGCGGGTGCTCCTGATCGACCCCAAGGAGCGCCGCTACCTGCTGACCCTGGTCGCCGCGGCCACCTTCCACACCCACGCCGGCGTGATCGCGCACGACGACATCATCGGTGGCGACGAGGGCCGCACCATCCTCGGATCGACCGGCCGCAAGTTCCTGGTGCTGCGACCGACGCTCAGCGACGTTGTGCTCAAGATGCCCCGGGGGGCCCAGGTGATCTACCCGAAAGACCTGGGCGCCATCCTCATCGCGGCAGACATCGGACCGGGCCAACGCGTGCTCGAAGCCGGGGTCGGGTCCGGAGCCCTCTCGATGACCGTGTTGCGGGCCGGCGCCGACGTGGTCGGCTACGAGCTCCGGGAGGACTTCGCGCAACGCGCCATCGCCAACGTCACAGCCACGCTCGGTCCGGGTTCCTCCTACCGGGTGGAGATCCGCGACGTCACCGAGGGCATCGACGAGATGGACCTCGACCGCATCCTGCTCGACATGCCCGAGCCTCACAAGGTCGTGGTGGCGGCGTCAACGGCGCTCAGGCCCGGCGGGATTCTCCTGGCCTATCTCCCCACCATCAATCAGACGGCATTGTTGCGTCAGGCTCTCGACGATGAGGACACCCCGTTCGGGGTGTCGCAAACCCAGGAGATCATCCGTCGCACCTGGCACGTCGAGGCTCGCTCGGTGCGACCCGACCACCGCATGGTGGGCCACACCGGTTTCCTCACGACGGCCCGCCGGCTCACCGGCTGAGGGAGCTCCGCGGAAAGGCGGGAGGGAACGGCTGGCCGTCACTGCGGCGGGTCGTGCTAGTCCTTCTCGATGAAGATGCACTCCCCGGGGCATTCCTCGGACGCTTCCACCACGGCCTCTTCGAGGTCGCTCGGCACGTTGGCCATGCCGGCGGAACCGCCTGGCTCGTTCTTGACCGAGTCGTCTTCCTTCACGTAGGCCAGACCGTCGTCCAGAAGGGTGAACACGGCCGGCGCGATCTCCTCGCACAGCCCATCGCCTGTGCAGAGATCCTGGTCGATCCAGACCTTCATGTCGT
>DASZJQ010000183.1:0-3657 GCA_035947875.1 Acidimicrobiales bacterium | reverse complement strand
CCTTCCGACGACCAACCCCAACGGGACACCCACGACAACGCCGACGAGGGCCAACGTCGTGGCCTGCCAGGAGACGGTCGAGACGACCTGGCGGTTGACGAAGCCCAGGACCTTCAGCAGCCCGACCTCGCGACGGCGGCGTGACACGCTGACCACGAGCAGGTGCGCGAGCGTCGCCGCACCGAACACCGCCAGCATGACCCCGAAGATGAGCGGGAAGTTGACCGCCTCGCCGAAGTTGATCAGGGAGGTCGGAGCCACGGGCTGCGAGGTGATCGACGGGTAGGCCGCCAGGTAGTGGTCCAGCGCGGCCCTCCCGCGCGCGCCCGGGACGAAGGCCACCCTGACCCCACCGGTGCCGATGCCGGCCACCTTCTGCCGGCACAGGGCGAGCTGGGGACCGGGAAGGCAGGCGACGTGGACCAGCCCGGCCGTCGTCATCAGGATCCCCGTGCCGAGGCTCACGAACCCTCCGTACTGGGGGAACGAGACCTGGGAGACCACCCGGAACGGCTCGGTGTGGGGGGCACCGGAATGGGTCGTGAACGTGATGTCCACGACCGATCCGATGCTCGCTCCCAACTGGTGCATGGTCGAGACACCGAGCCCGATCTGGTCGTCGCCGGCCGGGGGATCCCCGGCCACCGTCGAGAAGAGGAGCGGCCCCTTGACCGACGTCGCGCCGAGGGTGCCGACGATCTTCCCGTGGACCGTGACGTCCCCTGCGCCGACACCCTCGGTGACCGCGGTGACGGCCCGGTTGTGCTCCAGGCTGGCCAGCAGGGCGGGGTTCGGCGGGCTGAAACTGACCTGCTCGGGGTCGCCGTACAGCCGGGGCGTCGCGGTCAGGTTGGTCAGGCTGGCGCCGAAGACCCCCGTCCCGCACAGCGCGATGACCGCCAGCACCATGCCGAGGAGCGCAGAGCCCAATGGAACGGCAGACCCGTCGGATCGGCGCTCCAGGGCGTTGCGGACGCCGATCACCGCGGTGGGTGGCGCTCCCAGGGTCACCAGATGCCGCACCACCGCCGACGATCGGGACGCGGCGGCCCGCTCGTCCATCCGCCCGGTGCGCACCGCCCGCAGTGCCGGCCAGATGCCGAGCGCGAGGACGACCGCCACGGTGACGAGAGCCCCGAGCAGGAGCACGAGCGAGTCGAACGCGATTCCGGTGGAGCTTTCGGCCAGACGGGCCTCGCCGAGGGGAGCGATGGGGGACAACGCCGTGGCGAGCACGACGGCGCCCACGGCGCCGGCCAGGCCCACCACCAGGTTCCGCGCCACGTGGACTGCGAAGAGCTCCCGCCCGGACATGCCTACGGCGACAAGGGTCGGATGGTCCTGGCTCTCGACGGCGCTCTGGCGGGCCAGCGCCTGCCCGACGACGGCCAGCCCGACGAGCGCGGCGAGCGCGGCGAGGATCCACCAGCCGACGGCCTGGGGGTGGATCGACGACTGGATCGTGGCTGCCGTTCCGTCCTCGCTCGAGGCGCCGACTGAGCCCATGCCCAGGTTCAGTCGGTTGGCTTGCTCGTCGAACTGGGGGATGCCTGCCGCACCGAGGCGTAGGCGGACCAGGTACTCGTATTGCAGGGCCGTATGCGGGAGCACCGAACGGGTGAAACCCGGGCCTGCATACAGCAAGTAGACCGGGGCAGTCCCGGAGGGGAACTCAACCTCGCTGGCTTCGATCCCGACCACGTGTAGGGCGAGGTGTGGGCCATGCGGGTCAGGGAGCCCCGTATTGGGGTTGTTGTAGTCGGCCGCCTGCGACGGTGCTTCGAACGGGACGTGGAACACGGTTCCCACGCGCACCCCGCTCTGTTGCAACGTGGACGATGCCAGAACCTGGTCCGGCCTCGACGGGTCGGGCAACTGGCCGGAGACGAGCTTGAAGGGCGACGCGCCCCCGCCCGACACGACGACCACGCCGAAGTTGTTGTCGTTGATCTGTCCGCAGTCACAGGTCGGATTCCCCGCGTCGGCGAGGACCAGCTCTGTAGCCGAGGCGACTCCTGGAATGCGGGCAACCGCGGGCACCGGTCTGGTGGCGTAGACGATCGTGTCGAACCCGTGGGCCGCCACGAACCGGGGGAACGCGTTTTCGGTCCTCCGACCGGCAGCCGCGGCGGCCAGCACGAGGCCGCCGACCACGCCGACGAGAAGGGCGATGGCCAGCCAGGACCGCCAGCGGCGGCGTAACTCGGCTTCGAACACCAGCCTGACTGCTCCCACGGAATATCCCTCCCGTCACCCGCCAGCTTGGCGAAGCCAACAGGGGTTACCAAGGTGGCCACCCCGCACAGCCCGCTCGTGGTGACACCACCCGCCGGCGGCCTGCGTGCTCGGGGCAGCCCGCTCAGGGTGCCCGCAGTAGCAACCGATCATGTAGTGGGTAACATAGTGGGTATGGCGTATGTGGTCGCGCGTCCGAAAGGGCGTTTCGAGATCCGGGAGTCAATCCACACCCCCAAGGGCCCCCGGGCCCGGTCTCTGGCCAACTTTTCGCATCTCAGCGACGAGGTGTTGGCTCGTGCCAACGAACGGGCGACCCGTCCCTTCGACCAGGATGCGGTGCGGGCCGCCGCCGCCCGGGCCGCCGCCCGATCCCGCGAGGCGCGAACCGGAGCGGCGGAAGTTGCACCGAAAGGCACGCCCCATCACGGCCGCCCTGAGACGCGAGAGTTCGTCGTGGCTTCCCGCCGTATGGCCCGCTCGGTGGAGCGCATCCCGCCGACCGACGCACGCCGCGACCCCGGCGACGTCCTCATCGGGCTTCTCGATTTCGTGGCAATGGTCAAGCCCTTCGGACCCGACCGTGCTCCGGAGCCGCTCCGGTTCCCGCCGCTCGCCCGCCTCCGGGAGGAACGGATCGCCGGGGCGAATCATCGGTGAGCAGCACCGAGGAGCTCAGTGACCTGGCGCCCAAGATCGTCTCACTCCACGAGATGCTCGATTCCGCCGGCGTGCCGCACCAAGTCGGAGGGGCCATCGCCCTCGCCTGGTACCGCAACCCGCGGGCCACGACCGACATCGACGTCAACGTGACGCTGCCCCCGGCGGCGGCCGAGCCCGTGCTCGGCTTGCTGGGCGGTCTCGGGGTGACCGTGACCCGAGAAGACCGCGCCGCGATCGCCCGGGACGGCCAGGCTCGCCTGGACTGGGGCGGGTCGTATCTCGATGTGTTCTTCGCCACCACGGACTTCCACCTCGAAATGGCCCAGCTCGCCCGCGTGGTCCGCTTCGGTCCGGTGGACATGCAGATCCTCGCTCCCGAGCACCTCATCGTCTGCAAGGCCATCTTCGACCGCGCCAAAGACTGGCTCGACATCGAGGAGATCCTGCGTTGGGGCACCGAGGTGGACGGGGCGCGGACGCTGTACTGGGTGGGCGAGTTTCTCGGCCCGGAGGCAGAGCAGTACGCCCGTCTCGTCGGATTGCTTTCCACCGGGGCGGCCGGTTCCCAGCCTCAGGTCGACCCTGGTCAGGCCCACACAGTCAATTAGGGAAGCCGCGGCGCCGCCCCGTAGCATCGCCCCCATGGCAGATCTCATCCGCATGGGCGACGACGGCACCCTCGACGTCCCCGACGAGCCCATCATCCCCTTCATCGAGGGCGACGGCACCGGCGTCGACATCTGGCCGGCCGCCAAGCTG
>DASZJQ010000182.1:0-1834 GCA_035947875.1 Acidimicrobiales bacterium | reverse complement strand
CCCGCGGCCGGGGTCTTCACGGCCAACCTGGCCGCGGCCGCCCCGGTCCAACTGAGCCGCCGTCACCTACAGGCCGCCGCAGGCCAGGTGGCCGGTGTGATCCTCACCTCGGGCAACGCCAATGCGGCCACGGGAGGCCCGGGCCTCGAGGCGGCGACGCGGCTGTGCACGTGGACCGCTCTGGGCATCGGCGCCCAGCCCGAGCAGGTCCTGATCTGCCAGACCGGGTTGATCGGCATACCGTTCCCCATCATCGAGGTGGGGCCGAACATCCGCCGGATCGTCGGGACCCGGGCGGACGGCCCGGAGTCCGCCGCGGCCGCGGCCCGGGCCATTATGACCACCGACACCGTGCCCAAGGAGGCAGTGGTGCGGGCCGAGGGCTTCACCGTGGGCGCCATGGCGAAGGGCGCGGCCATGCTGGCGCCGAACATGGCCACCATGCTGGCGCTGTGCACCACCGATGCGGCAGTCGACCCCGTCACCCTGCAGGCCGCCCTGCGTCTCGCCGTCGACGCGTCCTTCAACGTCATGACAGTTGATGGCTCCACGTCGACCAATGACACGGTGCTGGTGCTGGCCAGCGGATTGGGGGCCACGCCCTCACCCGCCGCGCTCGCCGACGCCCTGACCGAAGCGTGCACCTCCCTGGCCGAGCAGATGGTGGCCGACGCCGAGGGAGCGACCAAGGTGTCGCACATCCGGGTGGTCGGGGCCGTTACCGACGGCGCGGCGCATCAGGCCGCCCGCAAGGTGGCCGACTCGATGCTGGTGCAGTGTTCCCTCAACGGGGAGGACCCCTACTGGGGTCGCGTGGTCAGCGAGCTCGGCTCGGCCGGGGTGGACTTCGCCATGGACAAGGTCTCGGTGGCCTACGGCGATGTCGTGGTCTGCGCCGGTGGCGTGGCCGCGGCCCATGACGTCTCGGCCCTGGCCGCGCACCTGGCCGGACGACACATCGAGATCGTCTGCGACCTCGGGCTCGGGACCGGCACCGCGGCCGTCCTGGGGACCGACCTGGGCTACGGCTACATCGACGAGAACCGGACCACGTCGTGACCACGCCCCAACCTTCGCCCGAACCCGTGCCTGTGCCCCAACCTTCGCCCGAGCCTTCGGCCGCTCCGCCGCCTCGCAACTCGGCCGCGCAGAAGGCGGCCGCCCGCAACACCGCCTCGGTCCTGGTCGAGGCGCTGCCCTACATCCAGAATTTCCTGGGCAAGATCGTCGTCGTCAAATACGGCGGCAACGCGCTCAACGGCTCGGCCGGCGCCGCCGACGAAGCCCTGGCCTCGTTCGCTCAAGATGTCGTGCTCATGCGGGCCGTGGGGATCCTGCCCGTGGTGGTGCATGGGGGTGGGCCCCAGATCGGAGACCTCATGGCCCGGCTGGGCAAGGAGGCCGAGTTCCGCCACGGCCTGCGGGTGACCGACGCCGAGACGCTGGACATCGCCCGCATGGTGTTGGTGGGGAAGGTCAACCGCGACATCGTCTCGGCCATCAACGTGCACGGGCCGCTGGCGGTGGGCATGTCGGGTGAGGACGCCAACCTGATCACGGCGGCCCAGAGCCACGTCGACCTCGGGTTCGTCGGCAGCGTGGAGGTGGTCGACCCGACCATGCTGCAGCGGCTGGTGGCCGAGGGGATCGTCCCGGTGGTGGCCACCATCGGCGCCGACGAGGCGGGCCAGGCCTACAACATCAACGCGGACACCGTGGCCGGTGCCCTGGCCGAGGCGCTCGGGGCCGAGAAGCTGATCTTCCTGACCGACATCGAGGGGCTCCGGGTGGTCCCCGACGACCCGTCGACCCTGGTGCACGCGGCCAGCCTCGA
>DASZJQ010000181.1:0-6781 GCA_035947875.1 Acidimicrobiales bacterium | reverse complement strand
TTGCGGGCGATCTTCTCGGCCAGGGCCTGGGCCTCCTCACGCAGGCGTTCGGGCGGATCGACCACCTGGCTGATCATGCCCAACGCCAGGGCGCGATCGGCCGACATGCGCTCGTGCCGCCCCACCAGGGCCATGCGCAGGACCGCCTCGAAGGGCATGCGACGGGCCAGGCCGATCAGCTCGAAGGCCGCCACCTGGCCCACCGAGACGTGCGTGTCGAGGAAGGAGGCACTGGACGAGGCCATGACGATGTCCGCGTCGGCCACGAAGTGCAGCCCGCCCCCGGCGCAGATCCCGTTCACCGCCGTGATGACGGGCTTCCATACACCGTTGTGCCATCCGGTCAGTCTCAGCTCGGCTCGGCGCGTCCGTCCGGACTGCTTGCGCAGGGCGTCGGGATCACGGCTCAGCTCGATCACGTCGAGGCCGGTCTGGAAGGCGTCCCCTTCCCCGGTGTTCACGATGACGCGGACGGCCGGGTCCCCGTTCAGCTCGCGCCAGGCCTCCCCCAGTTCGTCGAGCATGACGGCGTCCATGGAGTTCCCTGCGGCCGGACGGTTGAAGATGAGCCAGCCGACCGGACCATTGCGTTCAACCAGCAGCGTGGAGTACGAGCTCAACTGCGGGGAACTTCCTTCCATGGAAGCGACGAATACGGGTCGGGCTCGCGTGGCAGTCCGAGGACGCGCTCGGCCACGATGTTCTTGTTGATCTCGGTGGTCCCACCCTCGATGGTGTTGGCCCGGCTCCGCAGCATCCCGCGAACCTCATGGGGCAATGTCTCGGCGTAGTCGCCGAGGTCGCCCAACCAGGCGGTGGCCCCCATCCCCAGCACCGACGTGGCGGCGAGCTGAATGCGCTGGTTAAGCCCTCCTTGATGGACCTTGCCCACCGAACTCTCCGGACCAGGCGATCGTCCGGCGCGCACCTGGCTGCGAACGCGTTGGTTCGTCCATTCCCGGACGCGCTCCTCGCAGTAGAGGCGGACGATCTCGTCGCGACAGACCGGGTCGTCCCATCCTCCGGGCCCACCGTCGGCGCTCCGCCGTCTGGCCAGCCGGATGAGATAGGCCACACTCGAGCCTCCGATGCGGTCGACACCACCCGAGCCACCCCCCGACACCATCTGGCGCTCCCCCGACAGCGTGGCGTTGGCCACCTTCCAGCCGACGCCCACCTCACCCACCCGGTGGGCGTCGGGCACGGTGGCTCCGTCGAGAAAGACCTCGTTGAAATCGACCTCGCCCCCGATGTGCCGCAGCGGGCGAACGTCAACACCGGGCTGGCGCAGATTGATGAGGAAATAGGTCAGGCCCCGCCGTTTTGGCAGATCGATGTCGGTCCGAGCCAGCAGTACCGCCCAGTCCGACAGGTGCGCCCACGTGGTCCACACCTTTTGGCCGTTGATCGTCCACTCGTTTCCGTCCAGGTCGGCACGAGTGGCCAGGGACGCCAGATCCGATCCGGCCCCAGGCTCGCTGAAGAGCTGGCACCAGACTTCCTCGTTTCGGACGATGGGGGGGAGAAATCGGAGACGCTGCGCTTCGGATCCATGGGCGAAGAGTGCCGGAGCGGCCAGATTCAGACCCAAAGGATTGAGTCGCCCCAGGTTGAACGGACGCAGTTCCTCTTCGACCCGTCGCGCTGCGGCGGGTGAGAGATCGAGGCCACCGTACGCCCTGGGCCAGGTGGCGGCCACGAGACCGGACCTCCCGAAATTCGGGTACCAGGACGCATAGTCGGCTCGCGTCCTCACTTCTCGAACCGCGGCGGGTCCACCTCTCCGGCCGGCCTCAATCCACGCTTCGGGCAGAGTCGACTCGATCCAGCTCCGCACCGCGTCGATCACCTCATCGACGGAGGAGTCCGGCCCGACGGCCAGGGGACCGGCGGAATCGACTGGCGACTCCGGAGTGGAGTGTGCTTCAAGCACCCGCTTCACCGACCCACCGGCTCGTGCGCCCGGGGCGTTGTCGTACCCGCAACACCGCCCCTTCGACCGTGACCGGTCTCGTCCTGCACGTGATAGTGGATCGTACCCTCCCTCGATTTCGCCGGCATGTGGGCCGTGACCGATTGAGCGATCTCCCAACGACGATGAACCCTTCCCTCAAGCGGTTGCTTGGGCGGCCAGCTCCCCCAGGTCCACCCCCTGCCCGCTGCGGGTGAACCGGCCCTTGTCGTAGGAGCGAATCTCGACGTCATGCCCGGCTGCTTCGGCTCGCAGTGCCTGTACCGTGCACCGCTCACGGGGCCGGTGGGCGAAGGGCTCGAAGGAGTACCAATGGCTGGCGTTACGCCACGTCATCTTCTCGACTTCATCGTCAGGCACACCGGTGACCACGTCCGCCATCTCCTCGGGGGCGTGCGGCCATGACGAATCCGAGTGGGGATAGTCACATTCCCAGGCGATGTTGTCGATGCCGATCTGATGCCGTAACTGAACGCCCACCGGGTCCGAGATGAAGCACGTCAAGAAGTGTTGTCGGAAGACCTCGCTCGGCAACTTGTCCCCGAAATCCTGTCCCGTCCACGCCCGATGCATGTCATAGGTTCGGTCAACCCGGTCGAGAAAGTAGGGAATCCACCCGGTACCCCCCTCCGAGAGGGCGATTCGGATGTCGGGGAAGTTCTTCAAGACCCGCGACCACAGCAGGTCGGCTGCCGCACTGCAGATGTTCATCGGCTGCAGGGTGATCATCACATCGACCGGAGCATCCGGAGCCGTGACGGTGATGCTTCCCGACGAGCCCAGGTGGATCGACAGCACAACCTGCTCGTCGCACAGCGCCGTCCAGAGCGGATCCCACGACGGGTCGTGAAAACTGGGAAAGCCGAGCGCAGCCGGGTTCTCGGTGAAGGTCATGGAGTGGCAGCCCTTGGCCGCCACCCGCCGGACTTCTTCGGCACACAACTCTGCGTCCCAGAGGATGGGGAGAGCCATCGGGATGAAACGGCCCGGATAGGAGCCGCACCACTCCTCGATGTGCCAGTCGTTGTACGCCCGCAATACCGCTAGCGCCAGGTCCTTGTCCCGGCATGCCGCGAACAGACGGGCGCTGAAGCCCGGAAAGGACGGAAAGTTCATGGAGCCCAACACTCCACCCGCGTCCATGTCCTTGATGCGCTCGTGGACGTCAAAACACCCGGGCCGCATCTCGTCGAAGGCGGTCGGTTCGATCCCGTACTCCTCCTTGGGCCGCCCGGCCACGGCGTTCAATCCGATATTGGGGATCTGCGAGCCGTTGAACACCCACACGTCGCTCCCGTTGGCCAGCCGCTCCACGCGGGGCGCGAGGTCCTGGAACGCCGCCGGCAATCGACCCTCGAAGAGGTCCGGAGGCTCCACCAGGTGATCGTCCACGCTGATCATGATCATGTCGTCGGCTCGCATGTGCGTCCCTCCCTGCCTTCGAGTGCCAGGTAAACGATAGTTCGAACTTCTGAATCCCAATTCTAGGTGGCCCGAATCGACGGCGGACCGGCCGGTCATATACAATATGCATACCAGGGCTCTGGCGCAGCCCGGGTGGTCCGAGCGGCCCAGGGCCTGGTGGCGCCTGCTTTTCTGCATTCCTACGCCGCGGCGCGGCTCAGGGAGCGGCGGCTCGACATCGACGCTGAGCCGGCCGTCCCCAGCCGGGGATTGAGAGCGGCTTCCTCACAGTCGCCCGTCCTGACGCAACTCTTCGGCCACCCAGGAAGGTGAACGCCGCTCCTTGAAGGCGAGCCACCCTTCCAGGCATTCCGGCCCGGCGAGACTTTCGTCCATCGACATGCGGTCGTACCGGCCGTAGACCTCGTTGACGGCACGCTTGACCGCCAATCGGGCCTGCGGCGCCGTGCGACAGCAGGCACTCAGCACCGAGCGTGCCTCATCGAGCAGATGGTCGTGCTCGGTGACACGCGTCACCAAGCCCCACGTACAGGCCTCCTGTGCGTCAAGCTTCCTCCCGGTGAACAGCAGGTCGCGCGCCCGTGCGGGCCCGATCTGGGCCGGCAAGAACGCGGCGTAGCCCATGTCGGCGATACCCCGGTACAGCTCCGGCGCCCGGAAGGTTGCTCTCTCACTCGCCACCGTGACGTCGGACAACATGGCCATGAGCAGCCCGCCACCCTGGCAGATGCCGTTCACCGCGCTGACGACCGGCTTTCGGGAGTTACGGATCGCCTCGAACGGGGTGGTGTCCATTCCGAGGAGACCGGTGACGTTGCCCCAGTCATCCATCGTTGGTCCACCGAGGTCGCCGCCCGGAATGAAGACGTCGCCGGTCCCCGTAAGGAGCATCCCCGACAGCGTGGGATCGGCATTGACGACGTCAACGGCGTAGCGCACGGCGAAGTACATCGCCCCGGTCATGGCGTTGCGCGCCTCTGGACGGTCGACAATGCAACTGGCCAAGCTGCCCTTCCGCTCGAATCGCACGTAGGGCGTCCCCAGCCAGTCCCCTTCGGGCGGTCGGCCTTGGGTTTGATCATGCACGATGCGTCTCCTCCGTTGGGTCAACTGCTCGATCGCTGAGGTATCCGGGCGGTGCCCCGCTGAACCTCTCCTGAAGATCAGGCTTGTCCACTTTGCCCGCAATCGTGCGGGGCAGGGCAGACATATTCTCTACCCGTTCGGGCCAAGCCTGCCGACGAAGGCCGTTCGTCTCGAGATGCGCCGCGAGTGACGAGACGTCGAACGGATCGTGCCCGCCTCGCAGCTCGATCACCGCGCACAGCCGCTCTCCCGTCCTCTCATCGGGCAATCCCACCACGACCGCGTCAACCACGGCGGGGTGGAGACGTATCAGTTCCTCGACCTCCGCCGCCCAGATGTTCTCGCCGTTGCGTATGACGACGTCCTTGAGGCGTCCGGTGATGGTGACGAAACCGTCGTCGTCGACGGCCCCCAGGTCCCCGGTGCGGATGAAGCCCCTTTCGTCAAAGGCGGTCGCATCCAGTGACGGGTCCACGTAGCCCTGCATCATCTGAGGGCCGCGTACCCGCAGCTCGCCGACTTCACCGTCGGCAACCGCCACGCCCTCGGGTGACACCACCCGGAGTTCGACGCCTGCCAGCGGACGACCCTCGGTCAGCGACAATTTCTCGTCGGGATCGTTCGGCCGGCCCATGGTGAGCACGGGCGCCTCGGTGAGCCCCCACCCTGACAGGATCCCGGCCCCGCCCAACTCCTCCTTGACCTGGCGGTGGAGCCCGGGCGGCTTCGGCGCACCACCACCGGGACAACAGCGCAGGCGGGGGAAGATCGGTGTGTGAGGATATTGGCGTTGCACGTCGAGATATCCCAAGTGGAATGCCGTACCGGAGCCGGCCATGGTGACGCCTTCACGACGAAGCGTCTCGACCGCGCGGGGTGGATCAAAGCTCTCGATGAGGATGAGTGCCGTCCCCGACATGAAACTGGCCAGCACGTTGATGGGCCCTCCGACATGGGCAATCGGGAAAGCGAGTCCGCTGCGGTCAGACGGCACCATCTCCAGATGGGCGGCCATCCCTCTGGCAACGGCAGCCAGACCGCTGTCGGTGTGCCGAACTCCCTTTGGCCTTCCCGTCGAGCCGGACGTGTAGAAGTACCAACGGACGGGGTCGGGCTGGCTCGCCCGAGGGGCGACGGGAGGTGGAGGCAGAAGGCCAGCGCCGCTCTTCGGGAGCGGCCCTTTGAGCTCGAGGACCCGGGGGCGACCGCCGCGATCCGCCGCCATGGACCGAATCATCTGGGCGTAGTCCACGCCATGTTGCGGCGAGCCGACGAGCACCACGTCGACCTCTGCTTCATGGGTGATGTGGCTGACCTCGCGTTCGCGGTAGATCGGCACGATCGGGACCTGCACCACGGACAACCGTGACAGTGCCGCCATCAGCACGCAGGTGTCGATCCTGGTGGGCAGCGCCCAAGCCACCACCGTCCCGGGCCCGATACCGTGCGCCGTGAGTCCCGCCGCTGTCTCGTGAGCCGCTCGGCGGAACTCGGAGAAGGTCAGGTGTCGACCGTTGTCATCCACCAGGAACAGAGCATCGGGTGTCGCCGCAACTCGACGTTCGAGCTGGTCCCACATGGTGGTCGGATCCGGTGCCGCATCGGCTCGGCTCACACCGAGAATGCCCGCGCGACCAATTGATGCAACTCCGGCAACGAAAGCCGCTCTGCGGTGTCCGTGCCATCGGACATGATCGAAGGATCGACAGATTGGTACGCCGCCATCAGTCCGCTGAAGAGATGCGCCAGCACGGTGGCATCGCCGGCCCGGAACTCGCCTGTCGTTTGTCCAGCGGCGAACAGAGCTGACTGCAGCCCCATTGATTCCGCCACGTTGTCGGCGATCACGGCGTCGAGTTCGTTGGGATCCGAGAGCAGCGACGCGTTGCCGTAGCGCAGGAGGAGACGGCCGAAGGGTCGGAGGCGGCGAAAGAATCCGATTTGAAAGTCGATCAGCATGTGCAGCTTCTCGGTTGCCGTGCCTTCAGCCTCGAGGACTGCGTGCATACCGAGCATGAACTCGGCGCCGCGGCGCACGAACATCTGACGAAAGAGATCGTCCTTTCCATCGAAGAAGGAATACACCGACCCCACAGAGAATTCCGCCAGTTCGGCAATCTCCCGGAGGGACGCATCGTGGAATCCCTTCTCGCCGAAGACCCGCTCGGCCGCATCAAGCAGTTGACCCCGGCTCAAGTCTTGACGTTGGGTCCGGCGCTGTTCACGGCGGCCGTTGTCGTCGTCTGCCGTCAATGGTCCCCCCGATGGGAGCTGCGCCGCCGAGCCGGTGCCGGTGCC
>DASZJQ010000180.1:0-17451 GCA_035947875.1 Acidimicrobiales bacterium | reverse complement strand
TCGCCTCCCCGTACCGACGGGAGCGCCTGTTGTCGTTCCTCGATCCATCGGCTCACGGCAACGGATCGGGCTACCAGGTGGTGCAGTCGCTGATCGGGCTGGGCTCGGGCCATCTGCTGGGGTCCGGGTTGGGCGGCGGCCAACAGAAGTGGGGATTCCTGCCCAACGCCCACACCGACTTCATTTTCTCGGTCATCGGCGAAGAACTCGGATTCATCGGAGCCATTGCCGTTCTCCTCCTCCTGGGATCGTTCGTCTGGTTCGGGATCAGAGCGGCCACGCGGTCGGCCGATCGCTTCGGTGGGCTCTTGGCCATCGGCCTGGTGGCCTGGTTGGCCAGCGAGACCTTGATCAACATTGGTGCCGTCATCGGCGTGCTCCCGGTCACCGGTATTCCGCTGCCGTTCATCTCCTTCGGGGGGTCGTCGCTGGTCATCACCATGGCCGCCGCCGGCATCCTCATCAACATCGCACGCCAGGAGAAGAGCCCGGCGAAGAGCCTGGCGAAGAGCGGGCAACCTCACGGCACCATCGCCCTGCCCCGACGCGGCAGCGAACGGATGACAGTCGGTTCGACGTCGGGCCGCGGTCGAGGTCGGTGACCCGGCGACGCCAGGCCGTCATCGCCGGTGGAGGGACCGGTGGTCATGTCGTCCCGTCGCTGCAGATCGCCCGGGCCCTGGTCACGCTGGGCAATGACCCCGCATCCATTGAGCTCTTCGGCTCGCGCCGCGGCCAAGAAGCCACCGACTGGCCGCCGCTCGAGTTCCCGTTCACCCTGCTACCGGGCCGGGGCATACGCCGAAGCCTCCGACCGGCCGCGCTGTGGGACAACGCGGGAGCCGTGCTGGGCCTGGTCTGGGCCACCCTCCGATCGGTGGGCACCTTCCTGGCCCACCGTCCCGGCGTCGTCGTGGTGGTCGGGGGTTACGCCGGCTTCCCGGCCGGGTGCGCCGCCGTGGTGACACGGGTGCCTCTGGTCCTGGTCAACACCGACGCGGTCCCGGGCGCCGTCAACGCCGTGCTCGGCCGCTTCGCCGTCGCATGTGCCGTGGCGTTCCCGGGCACCGACCTGCCCCGGGCTCAGGTGACCGGGACACCGGTGCGACCCGAGCTGAGATCGCTGGATCGATCCGAGCCGGGACGGGAGGCGGCCCGGGCCGAGTTGGGCCTGCCCACCCGGCGACAGACCGTGGTCGCCTTCGGTGGGTCGCTGGGTGCTCGGCGAATCAATGGTGCGGTGGCGGCCCTGGCCGGTCGATGGAGCGAACGTGAGACGACGTCCATCTACCACGTGGCCGGTCGACGGGACTTCACGCAGTTCGCGTTGAGGACACCACCGCGTGCGGGCGGAGGTGGCGAGTGCGGCAAGCTGGACTACCGCGTGGTGCCCTTCGAGGAACGAATGCCAGATCTCTACCGAGCCGCCGACCTGTGCGTGTGCCGGGCCGGGGCCATCACCGTGGCCGAGCTGTTGCTGGCCGGTGTGCCCGCACTACTGGTCCCGCTGCCCGGTGCGCCGCGTGATCATCAGACGCGCAACGCCGAGGCGCTGGTGGCGGTCGGGGCGGCCGTCCTCGTTCCCGATGCTGAATGCGACGGGGACCGGCTGGCTCACGAGATCGACAACCTGTTGGGTGACCCCGACCGGCTGGCCGCCATGGGCGCCGCGGCACGCGGACTGGGACACCCCGACGCCGCGGCCAGCGTGGCGAAGTTGGTGCAGGCCCATGCCCGCTGACGAGGCCGGGTCGCCCGGGGGAGTGCTGGATCTGCTGACCCCGCGGCGGATCCACATCGTGGGGATCGGCGGCGCCGGCATGAGCGCCATTGCCATCGTGCTGCGGGAAATGGGCCATACCGTGTCCGGGTCAGACCTGAAGGACTCGGCGGTGGCCGCCCGACTGCGCTCTCTCCGGATTGCCGTGGCGGTCGGGCATGCGGCGGAGAACGTCGGTCAGATCGACGCGTTGACTTACTCACCGGCGGTGGCCCTGACCAACCCCGAAATCGTCCGGGCCACCGAGTTGGGGGCTTTGGTGATCCCGCGTTCGGCCACGCTGGCCGCCATCTGTTCCACCCGGAGATGCCTGGCGGTCGCCGGCACCCACGGCAAGACCACGACGGCGTCGATGCTCTCCTTGATACTGATCGAGGCGGGGATGCGTCCCTCCTTTGTCATCGGGGCCGACGTCAACGAGATCGGGACCAATGCCGTGTGGGACACCGGCGCCTGGCTCGTGGTCGAGGCCGACGAGAGCTACGGCACGTTTCAGGCAATCCGACCGGACGTGGCCGTGTTGACCAGTGTCGAGGCCGACCACCTGGATTTCTACGGCACGTTCGAGGAGCTGCGCGCGGCTTTTGGCGACTTCGTCGGGGCGGCCGGGACTGGCGCGGTCGTGTCGGCCGACGACGTCGAAGCCGCCAGCATCGGCCGGGCCCACGGAGCGCAAAGCGTCGGGACCACTGCTGGCGCCACCTTCACCATGACCGACGTGGTCGAGCGCCGGAGCTCGGTGGCCTTCACGTTGCACGGACCCGACGGTGCGCTCGGCCCCCTGACTATCGGCGTGCCCGGTCTGCACAACGCCCGCAATGCGGCCTTGGCGGCCGTGGCCGCCCTGACGGCGGGGGCTCCTTTCGAGGCGGCGGCGACCGCGCTGGCCCGCTTCGCCGGCGTGACCCGACGCTTCGAGTTCCGCGGGGACGCCAACGGGGTCACCTTTGTGGATGACTACGCCCATCTCCCCACGGAGGTTCGGGCGGCGTTGGCCACTGCCCGGGCTGGGGCGTGGTCCCGTGTGGTCGCCGTATTCCAACCGCACCGCTATTCGCGTACGGCGGCCTTGGCCGAACAATTCGGCTCGGCGTTCCTCGAGGCCGACAGGCTCGTGGTCACCGATGTCTACAGTGCCGGCGAGCCCGCGGTGCCGGGCGTCTCGGGGCAGTCGATCGTGGACGCCGTGCGGGCACAGGACGAGCGGCTACCCGTGGTGTACGCGCCGGGGTGGGAGGAGCTGCGCCGGACCGTCGCCTCCCTCTTGCGACCGGGGGACCTGTGCTTGACGCTCGGCGCGGGCGATCTCACCAGATTGCCGGACGAGTTGCTGGAGTCGCCCACCTGGTGACGTCGTCGACTCGCTATGACGTGCTGGCTGCCGCCCTGGGCTCACGGGCGACGCGGGATCACCCGCTCGGCCCCCTGACGACGTACGGCGTCGGCGGACCGGCCGCGCTATTCGTCGAGGCGCAGGATGCCGAGGATCTGGGCGTCGTCCGGCTCGCCCTGCGAGGGAGCGGGCTGCCGGTGGTCGTGGTCGGCCGCGGCTCGAATCTTCTGGTCTCGGATGCCGGGTTTGACGGCGTGGCCGTACGGTTGGGGAGCGGGTTCAACTTCATTGGCCTTCCCCAGTCCCGCCACCCCGGGGCCGAGCCATTGGTGGTTCGGGCGGGCGGGGCGGTGCCCCTCCCGGTGCTGGCCCGCCAAGTGGCCGATGGCGGGTGGTCGGGCCTGGCCTGGGCGGTGGGTGTGCCGGGATCGGTGGGCGGCGCCGTGCGCATGAACGCGGGTGGACACGGGTCGGACATGGCGGCCTGCCTGTATCGCTACACCTGGGTCGACCTGCTGAGTGAGGCCCAGGGTACCGGTGACGTGGCGCGCCTGCGCTACGGCTACCGCTCGTCGTCGGTGGGCCCGTCGGAGCTGGTGCTCGACGCTGACTTGCTGGTCACGCCCGGAAGCGCGGAGCATGAACGGGCCGAGGTGCGTTCCATCGTGCAGTGGCGCCGGTCGCATCAGCCCGGGGGGGCCAACGCCGGCTCGGTGTTCACCAACCCACCCGGGGACTCGGCCGGCGCGCTCATCGAGGCGGCAGGGTTGAAGGGGTGCCGAATCGGCACGGCCCACGTGTCCGAGAAGCACGCCAACTTCATCCAGTCCGACAAAGGGGGTCGGGCCGGTGACGTGTGGGCCCTCATCGCCCATGTGCGCGAGGTCGTGCTCGAGCGTCGCGGCGTTGCCCTCTCGACCGAGGTCCGCCTGTTGGGGTTCCCCGACGGCGAGAATGGTGCGATGGTGCTCGGAGAGGGGAACGACGGATGAGCACCGCCACCACGAAGGCGCGTCCGGCGAAGAGCCCCTCTGGCCATCGCGCCGCCATCGATCCGCGCATTTCGGCCCGACGCAAGGCGGTCTCGCGCCAACGTGGCCGGCGTCGCCTGGGCTGGCTCATCGCGCTGGGGGTGGTCACGGTGCTGGTGGTTGGCGGCTGGTTCCTTCTGCACATGCCCTGGTTCTCGGCCGGCACGGTCACCGTCGTCGGTGCCACCCACGAGACACCGGCCCAGGTCATCGCCGCAGGAGGCCTGGCCACCCACCCCGCCCTGATCGATGTCCACGCCGGCACGGTGGCTCAGGGGATTGAGCGGCTGCCGTGGGTGAGCAGCGCCGCGGTCACGGTGGCCTGGCCGGACAAGGTGCACATCGTGGTGACCGAACAGGTCCCGGTGGCTCAGATGAAGACGGCCGCCGGCCAATGGGCCCTGCTCACGTCGGGCGGACGGGTCCTGGCCGTCGACGGGGCGCAGGCGCCCGGGCTGCTGACCCTGACCGGACCCAAAGCGCCGGGCCTGGCCGGGAGCACGCTCGGATCGGCCGACCAGGTCGGCCTGGAGGTGGCGTCCACGTTGCCCGTCTCGTTTAAAGCGCAGGTCACGTCGGTCGGGGTCCAGCCCGGAGGATGGGTCCAGCTCTCCATGACGACGCCCGTGGTGGTCAACGTCGGCACGGCCAGTCAGTTACCGTCTAAGTATGAAGACGTCACCTCGATCCTCGCCGGGGCCAGCCTGCATGCCGGCGACGTCATCGATGTCAGCGTCCCCGACGCGCCGACGGTCACCGGGCCGTGACCGAGGATGCTTGACCTACACCAACACCCCCCGTATGGTGGAACTACGTTCCCGCACTGTCAACGTCAACCTTCCCATCAGCTTAAGAGATTGGGAATCGACGACGGGAGTGACAAAGTGGCCCGAGGCGGAGAGATCCAGAGAGCGATCGGTCGGCGATCGACCCGAACACGAGGGAGTCCATGACCACCGTTCAGCCCCAAGGTAACTACCTGGCCGTCATCAAGGTGGTTGGGGTCGGTGGCGGTGGCGTCAACGCCGTCAATCGCATGATCGACTCGGGGCTCCGCAACGTGGAGTTCATCGCCGCCAACACGGATGCCCAGGCACTGCTCATGAGCGACGCCGACCTGAAGCTGGACCTGGGGCGGCAGCTGACGCGGGGACTGGGTGCGGGGAGCGATCCTGAAGTCGGTCGTCAGGCGGCGGAAGAGCATCGAGCCGACATCGAGGAGGCGCTGCAGGGCGCCGACATGGTCTTCATCACGGCGGGCAAGGGCGGCGGTACCGGTACCGGGGCCGCACCGGTGGTGGCCGAAATCGCCAAGAGCGTGGGGGCACTGACCATCGGCGTGGTGACACGGCCCTTCACGTTCGAGGGTCGCCGTCGGGCCGTGCAGGCCGATACGGGCATCCAGATCCTCAAGGAGAAGGTCGACACTCTCATCGTCATTCCCAATGACCGTCTGCTCACGGTCTCCAATGACAAGACCAGCATGGTGAACGCCTTCAAGATGGCAGACGAGGTCCTCCTGCAGGGCGTGCGCGGCATCACCGACCTCATCACGGTTCCCGGACTGATCAACACCGACTTCGCCGACGTCAAGATGGTCATGACCAACGCCGGCACGGCGATCATGGGGATCGGCAGCTCCATCGGTGAGGGTCGGGCCGCCAACGCCGCCCGGGCGGCCATCACCAGCCCGCTGTTGGAAGCGTCCATTGAAGGGGCCCGCGGGATCCTCCTCAATATTGCGGGGGGATCGGATCTCGGACTGTTCGAGGTGAACGAAGCGGCCGAGATCATTCACGGGGTGGCGCACGCCGACGCCAACATCATTTTCGGAGCCGTGATCGACGACAACATGGGGGACGAGGTTCGGGTCACCGTCATCGCCGCCGGATTCGAGCGCTGGGAGGACGGCACCCGGCCGGCCGCCGCCGATCGGGTGTCGTCGATCTTCAGCGGCACGGGCGAGAGCGAAGCCGTCGGCGAGACGGTGGACATCTTCGGCGAGTCCACCACCAGCACCGACGACGAGTTTGATCTGGGTGACGACGATTTCGACGTCCCCTCATTCCTTCGATAGCGACGAGGTCTCGGCCCGCCTGGCGGTGATTCGCCGGCGGATAGAGGGGGCCGGCGGTGATCCGGGCGTCGTGCGCGTGGTGGCCGTCACCAAGGGCTTCGGCCCCGCAGCGGTGGCGGCGGCCCGAGATGTCGGACTGACCGACCTCGGGGAGAACTACAGCCAGGAGCTGCTGGCGAAAGCTCCGGGCCCGGAGGGCACCAGCTGGCATTTCCTGGGGACGGTGCAGCGCAACAAGGTGCCGTCCCTGGCTCCGGTGGTGCACCTCTGGCAGAGCGTGGCCCGACTGGTCGAAGGCCAGCGGATCGCCCAGTACGCCCCGGGGGCCATCGTGCTGGTCCAGGTCGACTGCAGCGGCCAGTCCGGCCGCAATGGGTGTGTGCCGGCGGAGGCGCCGGAGCTGGTGAACGCCCTCTCCCGGCTTGACCTGCGGGTACGAGGACTGATGACCGTGGCCCCGCCCGCGCCGGAGGAGGCCGCTCGGGCCTTTCGGGTGGTGGGGGAGCTGGCCGACTCGCTGGGCCTGCCCGAACGCTCCATGGGGATGAGCGACGACCTCGAGCTGGCGGTGGCCGCAGGTTCGACGATGGTGCGCATCGGCCGCGCGCTGTTTGGGCCGCGATCACGGAGCCGGGAGGGTTAGTCCCGCCCGCCCCCCTGGGCAGGCACTACGCTGGGCCAGGAACAGGAGAAGGTATGGCGCCGTCGTTCATGAAGAAAACTATGGTCTACCTCGGTCTACTCGATGACGAGTACGACGAGTACGACAACTTGGAGGATCGCGCCCCGCGTGGTTTCTCCTCGACCACCCGGGTTGATTCCGGGCGCCAAGAGGTCGAGCAGCCCGACGAGTACGCCGGAGGCATGAGCCGCATCCGCACCATTCCCCGCGAGTCGGCCGTGCCCAATGTGCGCCCTCAGCCTCAGGCACCTCCCGCGGCTCCCCGAACCTCCTCGGTGCGGCCGGTGCCGGTGGACACGGCCATCCCGGGCACGCCGCAGGCCCGGGTCCATGTGGTGGCGCCGTCCCGGTTCGGCGACGCCAAGGAGATTGCCGACCGGTTGAAGGACAATCGTCCGGTCATCGTCAATCTGCAGGTGGCCGACCGCGACCTTCAACGCCGGATGATCGATTTCTGCAGCGGCGTGACCTATGCGTTGAGCGGTGAAATGGAGAAAGTGGCCGACCAGGTATTCCTCCTGGCCCCCAGCAACGTGAAGGTCTCCGATGAGGAGCGTCAGCGCCTGGTGGAGCGCGGCTTCGGGCGTGAGTGAGTCCACTACTCTCATTGAGTAGTGAACCTCTTTAAACTGGCTGGTGAGGCCGTCGAAGCGTACCTGCTCTTGATCATGGTGCCCATGGCCATTATGAGCTGGTTCAGAATTCAGCCCGGCACCCCGTGGGCCAAGGTGCAGTACTTCTTCTTCCGGGCCACCGAGCCCATCCTGGCCCCGGTCCGGCGTGTCATTCGGCCCATTGGCAACCTCGACATCTCCTTCATGGTGGTGTTCTTGGTGGGCCAGTTCGTGGTGGTCCCGGTCCTCCTGCGCTAGGTACCCGGCCACGCTCGAGGGTCTCGGCGCCGGCTCCCTCTCCGTCGGTCGGTGGGTGTGTCGCGGTCTGGCCGCGGCTCGGGATCCACAGCGGATCTCATCGGATCTCATCGGGGCCGATGTCTCGCCGGAAGCGCCGGTCGCCGGGTCTCCGGACGCGGGGCCCACACCCGATCCGGTCGGTTCGTCGTGAACCCGAATTCCTTCGGTCGACCGCAGGGAGGGCCCGTCTCGCCGCCCACAGTGCCTCGTAGCGGGCCTTCTTGTTCGCCTATGGTCCATTCAGGCTGCACACCGGAACCACTGAAGCGGGTGGTCTCGATCGGAGGTTCGGTGGGATAGAGAATGGTCGTGGGATCAGTGAATCGCGGGGGACCGACGGTCAAGGTGGGGGAGACCTCGCACGTCGCGCTCCCTGACCTGGTCGGCGCCGGCGCCGGCGCGGACGGGACTGGCTCACCCGGGCGGGGAGGGCGACGTCGTCTGGCGCCGCTGGACGGTATCCGTGCCTTTGCCGTCATGGCGGTGCTGCTGTACCACGGAGGAGTCGCCGGGGTCGACGGCGGACTGCTCGGCGTTGACGTGTTCTTCGTGCTGTCCGGTTTCCTCATCACCAGCCTGCTCTGCGGCGAGTATCTGGCTCGGGGGACGATCCGCCTCGGTCATTTCTGGGCCGGGCGCGCCCGGAGGCTCCTCCCGGGGCTCTTCCTCCTCCTGCTGGGAGTCGCCCTGTACGCATGGGTCTTCCGCAATACCCTCGACGTGTCCAGCATCCGCGGTGACGCCCTGGCGACCATTCTCTACGTCGCCAATTGGCATTTCGTGTTCTCGGGCCAGGGCTACTTCACCCAATCGACGACTCCGTCACCGCTGCTACCCATGTGGTCCCTCGGTGTCGAGGAGCAGTACTACCTGATCTGGCCGCTGGTGACGCTGTTCATTCTGCGCCGGGGCGGCACGCGGTGGGTGGCCTGGGTCGCAGGCGTGGCCGCCGGCGCCTCGGCCCTCCTCATGGCCTCGATGTACCTGGCCGGCTCCTCGATCGATCGTCTGTACTACGGCACCGATACCAGGGTGCAAGCGCTGCTGGTCGGGTCGGTCCTCGGCGCCCTCGCCTCGCACCGCCAATGGCGGGTGATCGCGGTCAGCTGGGCGCGCACCCGGGTCGGCCGCCTCACCGGGATCGTCCTCGGAGCCACAGGAGCCGGAGTCCTCTTGTGGGTCTGGCATGCCCTCAATGGTCAGGGCGCGTTCCTGTACCAGGGTGGCTTCCTGGTGGTGGCCCTGGCCGCCGGCGCAGTGGTCACCGCGGTGACCAGTTGGCGGACCTCGCTCTTGGCGGCGGTCCTGTCGCTGCGCCCGCTCACCTACATCGGGCGCATCTCCTACGGTCTGTACCTCTACCACTGGCCTCTTTTCCTCGCGCTCGACCACGACCACACCGGCCTCTCCGGATCGGCGCTCTTGACGGTGCGGCTCGCGGCGACCTTCGTGGCGGCGGCTCTGTCGTTCCACTACATCGAGGACCCGATTCGCCGAGGACAATTCGCACAGACATGGCGGGGGCTGGTGTTCGCCCTCGGTGGCGCCGTGGCCACGGCCGCGGTGGTGGTGGCGGCGACCGCGCCGGTGGTCTTGGCCAGCGACCCGGCCCCGCTCGTGGCCGGGTCGAGCGGAGTATCGGCGTCGCAGCGCCAAGCGTTGAGTTCGGCGCATGCCTTCACGTCTCACCCGGTGCGCTTCATGGTGTTCGGTGACTCAGTCGCGTATACGGCGGTCATCGGTCTCACCAAGGACTCGATCCGACACTATGGCGTCAAGGTGTACCCCGAGGCTGCCTTGGGATGCGATCTCGATCTGGCTCCGAGCCGACTCGGGGGCGTCGTCTACCAAGGACAGCCCGGCGTCAACTGCGGGTCGTGGCAATCTGACTGGCGGCATGACGTCCGCCAGGTTCACCCCGAAGTGGCCGGCTTGCTGATCGGCCGTTTCGAACTGGCCGACCACTTCTACGGGGGGAGTTGGGTGCATGTGGGCCAGCCGCGGTGGGACCGCCACCTTTCGCTCGAGCTCGACCAGGCGGTCACCATCCTCTCCGCGGGCGGGGCGCGCGTTGCCCTGTTCACCTTTCCCTATATCGATCCGCCCCTCGAACAGCCCAACGGTTCCATCTATCCCGAAAATGATCCAGCGCGGGTCAACGACTGGAACCGGCTGGTGCGTCAGGTGGCGGCCCGGCATGCGAAGTCGGTCACCCTGATCGACCTCAACCGGATGCTCGATCCCAACGGTCACTACGCCATGACGGTCGACCGCGTCGCGATGCGCTGGCCGGACGATGGCATCCACATCTCGACCGCGGGTGGGGAATGGTTGCAGCCGCGCCTGTTGCCGGAGTTGGGCCAGCTGGGACTCCAGGTGCGCCTGGCCGGACGATGAGGGTGCGTTTTTCGGAGTGGCCGAGGCCGACCAGCGCCGACGCTATTTGATGGCGCCCGAACTCGTCGCGTGGTGGTGCGAGGACCCCTGGGTCAAGGTAAGAGGCTTATCGACCGAGGTCGACGTTGTCGCGTGCCACCTCACCGGTGTGGCCAGGTGAAAGCGCCAACTCGTGAGGGGGACCCTCGGCCACACTCCGTACCGGCTCGGGTGAGAGCGGCCAACCCACGTGCTTCAGCTTCAGCGCGTGCTTCTCGATGACCCACCAACTTGCCACGGCGAACGGGATGACCGCAGCAACGGACAGAAGGGTGTACGGCCAGTATCCCCATCGGCTGACGCCCCAGACAAGGAGCAATTGCTGCACGGGGTAGGCGTAGATGTAGACGCCGTAGGAGTAGTCATTGCGCGCACCCACCCTGTGCAAGGGCAGGTGCATGCCCAGCCACAACAGCGGATAGGCGAGGAAGACCGCCGTCAGGTCCATGCTGGTGAGAGTGAAGGTTGGGGCACTTCGCCCGACGGGAATTACGAGCCCGACCAGGACAAGACCCGTGCAGCCCCAGGCGAGCCATCCCGAGTCCGGGACTCTGTCGCGATAGAGGTACAGGAGCGATCCGCCGAGGAAGATCGGCACAAAGGTCAGCATCTTCATGACGTCCCAGTTGTCCGACGGCGAGAAAGCCTGGTTCCAGTTCGGGACCGTCGTGATGATGATCTCGGCGAGCCACACCGCTCCCGCCAAGATGGCCACAGCCAATCGGTGACGCAGTAGGCCGATCACGGACACCACGGCCAGCATGATGTAACAGAGAAACTCGAAGTAGAGCGTCCAAAGGGACCCGTTCCAGACGGGCCGGAAATACCCCAAAGGAAGGGTGTGGGCGATGGTTGATTGATGCACCTGGAGCCACAGGTTGTTCACCACGTAGCCCACGGGGCCGGCTGGTTCTCTGACGTAACAGGAAAGGCCGCATCGACCAGCCAGGGCTGGGTGTGCGTGGTTCCAGACAATGGCACCGAACAAGAAGGCGGTCACGACCAAGCAGACCCAGAAGGCGGGGAAGATCCGGAGGAAGCGTTGCCACAGATAGCGCCCGACATGATTCCGGGAGGCGCTTCCGGCAATCAGGAACCCGCTGAGGCCGAAGAAGCCGTAGACGGCCATCGTGCCCAACGTCGTCTTGCCCAGGAAAATCTCGCTGCGGAAGGCGCCAATGGCAAGGGAGTGTGAGAAGACCACAGCCACGGCAAGCACCAGTCGAAGAAAGTTGATGCTGTTGTGCCGCGGTGAGAATGAGGCGTCAATGGTCGGACGGGCGGCGGCATGGGCGGGTTCGGTGCGGCTGTCCGCCGTCCGAGTCATCTGCCGGTGACCCATCGCCCTGAAATTCGCAGTTCCACGTTTCCTTTCACCACGTCAGCCATGGATCATGCCCGAGGCAGGTGGTCGAAGCATCCGCTCGACGGCGGGACGGCAAAGTCTACGGCCCCGCTGGGCCGAGCCCTGGGAGGGGAAGGGCACGGGGAGGGAGAGAAAGAGAGGTGGGTGGCTCGGCGGCGGCGTCACCCGACCAAACACGGGATGAGCAGGAAATATTTAGATGGAAAGCCGGGAAGGTGGAGAGGTCTCAGGGTTCAACGCCACTATGGTCGCGCCGTGCAGCGGGGTGGTCCGGATGTTCCAGGGGGCACGGGCCGGCGGAGTCGGGAGGACCGTGAACCGTCGTACCGCCGGTTCGTGTGGGGATCCGCGGTCGGCATTGTCATTTCGGGTGCGGGCTTCGCCTGGTTGGTGACGGCAGGCACCTTTCAATTCTTCCAGTCGGTGCCCTTCTCGAACTTCTACGACGTCCAGGTGCGATCGTGGTTTCGCGGCACGTGGAGCGTGCCGGCCAATGTGCTCTCCATCGAGGGGATCCGCACCGGCGGGCGGACCGATATGTACTACGGGCCGGTGCCGGCGCTTCTGCGCCTTCCCGTCCTCGTCTTCACCCACCGCTTCGATGGCCGGCTTACCGAGCCGTCGTTGTTGATCGCCTTCCTCCTGGCGCTGACGTTCTCCAGCCTTCTCAGCTGGAGGATCCGAGGCCTGCTACGGGGTCCCGCCGCGGTCAGTCGGCTCGAGGCCGGATTGACGGCAGCGTTGCTGGTGGTCATCGGCCTCGGGTCCGTGTTCCTTTTCCTGGGCGCCACAGCCATGGTCTACGAGGAAGCGGAGATGTGGGGGGCCGCACTCGCACTGGGCGCCTTCTACACGTTGGTGGGTTTCTTGGACCGACCGAGCGCGGGTCGGCTGGTGGCCACGGGGGTTCTCACGACGCTGGCGCTGCTCACCAGAGCATCGGTGGGGGTTGGGCCGATCCTGGCCATCGGGTTGGCCACCGTGGTGTACCTGTCCGCCGCACTGGCGACTCGCGCTCCGCGGTGGCTCCGTCGCACCGGGCAGTTGGCGCGGGCCCTCGGGGTCAGGGTGGCGCAGGCGCCCGGAAGGTTCAGCGTCGGCTTGCTGGCGGCGATGGGCATCCCGGTGGCCATCTATGCGGCGATCAACCAGGTGAAGTTCGACACTCCCTTCAATCCACCGTTCAATCGCCAGGTCTTCTCACTCGAGAACGCTCACCGTCAGGCCGTTTTGGCGTCGAACGGGGGGAGTCTGTACGGCCTCAAATATCTTCCGTCCGGCCTGCTGCAGTTCGTTCGACCCGACGCCCTCTCGGTCACCCGGCAGTTCCCATGGGTCTTCTTTCCCGGCAAGGCCCTGGTGATCGGACATCCCATCTACGACTCCCGGGATTGGACCTCGAGTGTCCCGGCCAGCATGCCGGTGCTCTTCCTCCTGGCGTTGGTGGGCATCGTGGTGGTGTTCCGGCCCGCCCGGCTCCGCCGGCCCGAGCACACTCTGCCCGCCGGATCGGCCCCGGCTGCGATGACGGAGCCGTCGGCGGCGCCGGGGATCGCCGCACTCCGACTTCCGCTCGTGGGGGCGGCGGCCGGAACGGTCGGCATCTTGATCTGGTCCTTCATCGCCGAGCGCTACCTGGCCGATGTCATGCCGCTCCTGTTGCTGGCCGGGCTCGCCGGCTGGCACTTCGTGTTAGGTCGCCGGTCCCGAACCGATGGACCGCTCCGAACCCACGGCATGGTCCGAACCGTGGGGGTGACGCTGCTGGCCGTACTGGTGCTGTTCGAAGTGTGGACGACCTTCTCCCTCAGCCTCTTCTACCAGCGAGAGCTCGGCCCGGTCGTGACCATCACGCAGCGCGCGGGCTTCGTGACCTTCCAGCAGCAGGTCGGCCGGGCGCTCCTTGGGAGCCCGACGTCCGGCGTCCAATTCGTCCCTGGCCTACCCTCCAGCGCACCGGCACTCAACGTGGCGGTCGTCGGGAACTGCGCCAGCGTGTACCAGTTCGACGGAAACTCCTGGCAACCGGTCGAACTCGGCGCCGCCGGTGGCGCCCGGCAGCTCGAGGTGACGTTCCCGCGCACCAGCCCAGGGCGACGGCAGCCTCTTCTCGTGACCGGCGGTGCCACCCCTCAGGACGTGGTGGCGGTGGCCTGGGAGGGCGGAGACCGCTACAGCTTCTCCTACCAGTTCGCCCAGCCGCTCTTCGGCCAACCGACCCAAGGTTGGTACACCGAGCCGGCGGTCGTGGTGGCACCCGGTCGCTCGCACCAGGTCCAAGTGGACCTCGACACCCGCATCCACCAGGTCTTCATCACCGTGGACGGGGCGCTGGTCTTCTCGCTGCTGACCCCGGTGGCGCCCCCGGCGTCCGTCCGGCTGGGCTCGGTGCCGCCTTCGATCACCGCCACTCCGGTCTTCGCCGGCCGTATTCGCCCCCTCCCGGTGCCGACGCCGATCTGCCACCAGCTCGAACGCGACCGAGCCGACAACAAGGCAAACTCCAGCGGTCGTCGATGAGCACCGGGCGGACAAGCCAGGCTCCGACAGGTGCCAATCAGGTCAACGTCCCGAACACGCCGATGTGTCAAGCAGGTCAAGGTCAACCCATCGTGATGCTGCTGAGCGTCCGCCGCTCCTCAGCGAACTCTCGTCACGGAGAGTCCTCTCGGCATCTCACACGGCTTTGTCGTTCCTGGCGCCTTGGGGCCGTTGGCTACGTGGCCGGTGTCCGCTGAGCCGCTCGGCGAGCAGTACCAGTGGCGGGGCCGCCAGCACGACGAGACATACTTCGAACGGCGCTCGGAAGCGGACTGTCCCGTACACGAGGGCGCTGACAATTGTTGTGACGCCGGCCGGCACAAGGAGATACCACTGGTCGATTCGGCGACGGCGATACATGACAATGCCGGACACGGCTAACGGAAGCATTGCGTAGTAGACCCCGAGGCCCCAGAGTGCGGCTGGTCTCGGTCGGCCTTCATTGACGTCCACGGTTGCCATCTGATTGGGCTGATAGAAATCCCACAATCGACCGATGCGGGCCAGGACCACTTCTGGGAGGCGATCGGCATGGTGGGTCGCGTACTCGAACGCGGCGTGCTGATCGAGCGCCGACTGCACTGACTCATCACTGCCCGAGATGGCCGTCGCACAAGCGAGATTCCAGCTTCCGAGACCCGGGCCACTGTACGTCTGTGCGCAGTTCGCACCGGAGAGGGCCAGCCCTTCACCACTCGAGAGGTACGTGGGGTCCTTGAAGGTGGCGAGATTCCGACCTACCCAGGGGGCTATCACGACGGTCGTCGCCACCAACCCCACGGCAAGGAGACCGAATCGCCTTCGCAGTGGGAGTCGGGGCACCAGCAAGGCGCCGGGCACCAGCAGGGCCGGAACAAACAGAATGAGTTCGGCTCTGACCAGTGTTTGCGCGCCGCACGCGGCACCTACCAACGCGGCGCTCACGAAGGTCGGCTTCCGCAAGAGACGTATCAGGGCCAGCAGAATCAGGGCCATGAAGAGCATCGACGGCGTTTCCGACATCAAGATGCCGCTGGGGATCCAGAAATTGGGTGCCAAGGCCGCCAATGCCGCCGCCACCAACCCAACGCGAGGGCCGGCGACGGCCTTCCCGAGGAGTCCAACGCAGAGGACCACTCCAGCTCCCAGGACGGCCATGGTGAGGAGCTGCCCGGTACCCGTCTCATGGGGGACGACGAAACCGACCGCTCCGAGGAGGAACGTCGTCAAGGGTGGATGAGATGCCGTGGGTGCGGTATGGAAAGGGACCCGGAAGAATTGGTGCGACGACAGTTCGCTCGAGGTGACGCCGTACCAAAAGGCGTCGTAGAACTTGCCGGTCTGGTGGCGCGTCACGAGGAGCACGTACCCGACGCGGAAGGCCAAACTGAAGAGAACCACGCCGGCGAGTGCCCCGGCAAACCGTCGTGGCGGCATGGATCGTCCGATCGTGGGGTACGTCACAACGACGTCAGAATCAGCCTCGGGGGTGATGGCCGACCCCGGCTCCGCGGCGATTGCGCTCATCGCCACGTGCCTACCCGTGTTGAGCAACTCACCTCCGCGTCCGACACAGTCTGATTGCTCCCCTCGAGATCGTCCTTCACCGCGATCCACCGCATGTTAGGGGCATGGGGTCGGGAATTGCGGAACCGGTCACTCCCACATTCCTTCCTCCAGCGAGGGTCAACGCGACGCCTGCGATCCTGGTCACGCATGATCTCCCGCTTCGAATGCGTCGAGGGCGTGCGGCGAAAGTGGAACCGAGGTTCGCGCATGGGAGTCCACGACGAAGGCGTGATCGGCCCGCCACAGGACCCTTGTCCACACGCTCGAGCGCCGCTCCGAACGTCCGGTGACCTCCCGACCGCCGAGCAGACATCCCGCTCCAGGTGCTCCGGGATTCCGGGCTACGGATACCTTGGGTAGCCAGCAGGTGCCGGCCCAGTGCCCCGCTCAGCCGCAAGTCATCGATATACTCCCCCCCGTGCCGGACTGTCGCAACGGGCCTCGTGCTCGGGGAGTCCGGGCCCTCGGCTCACGGCCATTCGCTGGGTTCGCCGGCTGGGCCGAACCAATGGCCACACGGCCGGAGGATCCCGCATGCAGACCGTGATCCTCTGCGGTGGCACCGGGACACGCGCCTACCCGCACACGCTTGAGTTGCCCAAGCCGCTGATGCAAGTGGGCGATCGGCCGATCCTGCTGCACCTGATGCAGATCTATGCCCGTCAGGGTTTCGACCAATTCGTCCTCTCTGCCGGCTACCGCGCCGACCTCGTGGCCAAGTTCGCCGCTGATCTGGAGACGGGATGGCAGGTAGAGGTGATGGATACCGGGGAGCGCACGGGGACCGCCGGTCGCATCATTGGGTGTGCCCCGGTGCTGGGAGAGACGTTTCTCGCCACCTACGGCGACGGTCTCGGGTCCATCAACGTGAAGGCCCTCCTCGAATTTCATTCCTCGCACCCGGGCGCCATGACGGTGACCGCCGTTCCGCTGCCATCGCCGTACGGCACGCTGGAATGGGACGAGGCAGGTCGAGTCCGGCGATTCGTCGAAAAGCCGAGGCTCACCGATCACTGGATCAATGCCGGCTTCTTCGTGATCGATGATCGGGCGTTCGATCATTGGGAGGGCGATGATCTGGAACGGGAGGTCCTTCCGGCTCTGGCCGCCGCCGGGGAGCTGTTTGTCTACCAGCACCATGGCTTCTGGCGTTCGATGGACACCTACAAGGACGCGCTGGAGTTGAGTGCCCTCTGTCTGAAAGGAGATGGACCGTGGACGAATTTGTCGGAACCCGAGTCCTCATCACAGGAGCCACCGGGTTCATCGGATCGCATCTCACCCGGCGCCTGGTCGAGTATGGAGCGCAAGTCCATGCGTTGACGAGCACGGTCTCGTCCGTCTACCCGGTCCGGCTGGTCGACCTGCGCGATCGGATCACCCTGCACGGAGGAAACCTCAACGACAGCGGGGCGATGGCATCACTGGTCGAGCACGCCCAGCCGAAGCTCGTGTTCCACCTCGGGGCGTATACCCACGTCGGCAAGTCCTGGGACCGGGTGGACGAGTGCATCCAGACCAACATTCACGGCAGTGTGAACTTGCTTCAGGCCCTGGCCCGATCGGACTATGAGCGGTTTGTCTATACGAGCACCAGCGAGGTGTACGGCGACATTGCCGTGCCGTTCCGGGAGGACGCAGCGGTCAACCCGAATTCTCCGTACTCGGTCAGCAAATACGCCGGCGAGAGATTCTGCCGCATGCTCCACCAGGGGAGATCCTGGCCGATCGTCTCCGTGCGTC
>DASZJQ010000179.1:0-10604 GCA_035947875.1 Acidimicrobiales bacterium | reverse complement strand
CACGCGGCGTTGCTGCGTCAGGCTTTCGCCCATTGCGCAAGATTCCCCACTGCTGCCTCCCGTAGGAGTCTGGGCCGTGTCTCAGTCCCAGTGTGGCTGATCGTCCTCTCAGACCAGCTACCCGTCGATGCCTTGGTGAGCTATTACCTCACCAACTAGCTGATAGGCCACGAGCCCCTCCCGAAGCGGAATCCATTTCCTTATCAGATCATGCGATCCGATAGGGATATCCGGTATTAGCACCGGTTTCCCGGTGTTGTCCCAGTCATCGGGGCAGGTTGCTCATGTGTTACTCACCCGTTCGCCACTCACTCTTCATCGGTATTGCTACCGAATGGAGCGCGTTCGACTTGCATGTGTTAGGCACGCCGCCAGCGTTCATCCTGAGCCAGGATCAAACTCTCCATCGAGACTTCTAGTCAATCCATTCTTACTAAGAACAAACCTTCTAAAAATCAGAGAGTCACCTAGTATGACTCTTCCTAGGTAACAACAGACCGTCTCATCACTCGGGATTGCTCCCTCGATCCGACGAGGCCTGCCTTACTGCTAATTGACGTACAACCCAAACGTACAAAAGTACGTGTGAATTGCCCGCACTGGCTTTTGGCTCTCATCTCTTCCGTTTTCAAGGAGCGACCGGGCACACACCACTACTGCCGGTGTTGGTGCCGGGTGTCCGAAGGACTGTTCCGGACAGATTTCTCTGCTGGAAAGTCTCCTGCGGCAGTCGGAGGGCCTTTGGGAAGCCGTTCCGACGGGATGGTCACTGTAGCAGTTGCGCGCGTGACCGTCAACGCACTGCCCGGTCGCGGCCGGTGCCTGGGTACTGCCCACGCAGCTGCGCCCGATGGCCTCCCTGAACTGTACCGGGCCCGCCTTCGCACGCCGCGGATAGCCGACGCCCTGCGGGACACCGGGTCGGCTCCAGCTCACCGATACCGGCGGGACGGGCCCAGATGGCCGACCGACCTGGCTTCGATCTGGCTACATCCACCTGGTATGTCCCCCCGGGCTGTGCCCACTCACGAATTGTCCGGATTGTCCATACACGAACTAAGTTGCCGGAAAAGGGCAGTTCGGCCCATGTCGCGGCCCGCCTCCAGGCTCACACTGGTAGTTCATCGCCGCCTCGTGCAGTTGCGGCGAGTGTCACGCGGAGGTGACACGTTGAGAGCAGGAACAAGGGGTGCAAGGGCCATCGGGGCCGGGCTCGTGGTCGCCACGCTCCTCGGGGCCCAATTGTCGCTGAGCGTTCTCGCCGCCTCGACCGCTTCGGCCGCCGGCATCCTGCCGCCCTCCAACCCGCCGGCCAACATCACCTTCGACGTCGCTCCCCCGTGCTCCTCCGTCGGCGACTCGAGTGCGGCCTGTCTCGAGACCCTCCTCCACGACATCAACGCCGGCCGGAACAGCGAGGGGCTGCCCTCCATGGTGCTCCCGAACGGCTACGCCCAGATGAGCGGCACGGAACAACTGCTGGTCCTGGCCAACCTGGAGCGGGGCGCCAGGGGGCTGGCCCAGTTCGCCGGCCTCAGTCCCACCCTCGATGCGGTGTCAGCCGCCGCCGCAACCGCCAACGCCGACCCCACGCCCCCGGTCGGGTATCCGTTCAGCCAATGGGGCAGCAACTACGCCGACGCCGTTGACCCCCTGGAGTCGGACTTCCTCTGGATGTACGACGACGGAGTCGGTGGCACCAACTACGACTGCCAGGCCGGGAACTTCTCGGGCTGCTGGGGCCACCGCACCAACATCCTCGGGCCCTGGGCCAACTCGGGATCGGAGACCACGGCCATGGGTGACGCCGCCACGGCCGCCGGCGCGTTCACCGAGATTTTCGCCAACAAGTGGGGGGCGCCCGACGGGGTGACCGTCCCCTACTCGTCGGTGACCTACCCCGGCTCGGTGGCACCCCAGGTGGTGCAGGTCTCCCCCGCCGGAGCCACTGCACCCGGAACCGGGACCCAGGTCACCATCGCCGGCAATTACTTCTCGGCCTTCAGCGCCGGTCAGCTCCCCACGGTTGACTTCGGTTCGACGCCGGCGACCAACGTGCACGTCAACTGGGACGGCCAGCTCACGGCCGATGCGCCGCCCGACCCACTGGGAGGACAGGCCGACACCATGGCCATCACCGTCACCACACCGGCCGGGACGTCGGGCACCGTTGGCCCGGGCACCGATGCGTTCAGCTACAGCGCCGCCCCGGCGCCATCGGTGACCTCGGTCAGCCCGGCGGTCGGCTCACAGCATGGCGGGACCCAGGTCACCATCGCCGGGACGAACCTCGCCTGGGCCACCGGGGTCACCTTCGGCTCGACCCCGGCCGCGGCGTACACGGTCAACTCGGCCACCAGCATCACGGCCACCGCTCCCGCCACGGCGGCCCTCGGCGCGGTCGACGTGGTCGTGACCACCGACGGCGGCGCGTCCGCGAGGTCAAGCGCCGACCACTTCGACTACAAGCTGAACTCGACCACCACCCCGACGGTCAGTGCCAACCAGAGCACGCAAGGTGCCGCGCTCACCTACTCGGCCATGGTCTCCGGCACCGGCCCCACGCCCACCGGTACGGTCACCTTTCGGGTCGGGTCGACCACGTTGTGCACCACACCCGCTCTCGTCGGCGGCGCCGCATCCTGCCACACCACAGCGACCCCACCGGGTTCGGACACGGCCACCGCCACCTACTCGGGCGACGCCAACTTCGCTCCCTCCTCGGGCACGAACAGCGTGGTCGTGACCTCCGGCGACTTCAGCCCACTCGTCCCAACCCGGATCTGTGACACCCGGTCCGGCAACCCGTCCTCGCTCTCGGGTCCAGCCGCCCAGTGCAACGGGCCCGGCAACGCGGGGAGCCCGGTCGCTGCCAATGGTGCGAAGACCATCAACGTGACCGGCAACTTCGGCGTCCCGGTCGATGCCACCGCCGTGCTCCTCAACGTCACGGTGGTCAACCCGGCCGCTCCTGGATACCTCACCGCCTACCCCACCGGAGCCGCGTCCCCGAATACCTCCAACCTCGACTTCGAAGCCGGCGGCGTCGTCCCCAACCTGGTCGAAGTAGGCACCGGGACCAACGGCGAGATCTCGCTCTTCTCCTCGGCGCAGTCCAACATCGTGGTGGACGTCGAAGGCTTTGTCAGCCCAAGCGCGCCGAGCGGGGCCGGGGCCGGCCTCTACAACCCGCTGTCCGCTCCGACCCGCGTCTGTGACACCCGCGCCGGGAACCCTTCCGCGCTCTCGGGCGGGAGTGCCCAGTGCAACGGTTCGGGTGGCGGCGAGCGGCTCGGTGCCGGAAGCACCATCACGCTCCAGATTGCCGGTGTCGGCGGAGTGCCCGCCAATGCGTCCGCCGCCGTCTTGAACGTGACGGCGGTCGGCCCCGCGGCCGCCGGCTACCTGACCGTCTTCCCCCAAGGGGCCATGCGACCCACCGCGTCGAATGTCGACTACGCCGCCGGAGTGGTCACCGCCAATCGCGTCACCGTGCCGCTCTCGAGCGGCGCGTCGCCCGGTGAGATCTCCATCTACAGCTCATCCTCGGCCGACGTGGTGGTCGATGTCTCGGGCTACTACACCGCCGCCGGGGGGACGGGGAGCCAGTTCACCACCGAAGTCTCCCCGGTGCGGGTCTGCGACACGCGAGCCGGCGACCCGTCCCAACTCACCGGGGCCGACACCCAGTGCGACGCCAAGACGATCGGCGCCAACGGCACCCTGACCCTCGCGGTGGCCGGGCTGGCCGGCGTCCCCTCCGGCGCCAAGGCAGTGGTGGTCAATGTCACCGCGGTCTCCCCTTCGATGCCGACCTATCTCACCGTCTACCCCGGGCCGACGAGGACAACCGCCTCCGACCTCACCCCGGTCCCCGGACAGGTCAGGGCCAACCTGACGGTGGCCACCGTCAGCCCCAACGGCACGATCACGGTCTACAACAGCAGCGGCAGCATCGATGTGGTCGTCGACGTCCTCGGCTGGTACGCGTAGCGAGCTTTCGCTGTCGTGGCCGGGTTCTCAGGCCGTGTGTCGTTCTCAGGCCGTGTGTCGTTCTCAGGCCGTGGGTCTCTGTCAGCCCGGGCGCGAGACGCCCCGGTCCCCCGCCACCCACCACCGCCATCGCCGTTCCGCTCCGACGCTGAGGCCGATCCGGGTGCCGCGGCCGGGACGCTTTGGCGGCGGCGTCCCGTCGTCGAGCAGACGAACCGCCCCACCCTCGTCTCCCGTCGTACCTGGCTCGGACCGGCGCCGCACCAGGTCGGTGCCGTTGTCCGCCCCCGTGATACCAAGGGCCTGGCACAGCTTGGCCGGACCGTTGCACAGATCACGGTCCTGTCGGGCGGCCGGTCGGGCCTGTCGCATCTGCTCCACCCCACCGATGGGAACCAGGGCCCGGATCAGCACGGCTCCCGCCTCGCCGTCGGTCCGGCAGACCACGTTGGCGCACCAGTGCATCCCGTAGGTGAAATACACGTAGAGGTGGCCCGGCGGGCCGAACATGACCTCGGTTCGGCGGGTCAGCCCCCGGTACGCATGCGATGCCGGGTCGGACTCGCCCCGGTAGGCCTCGACCTCGACGATGCGCCCGGACCGGTCCCCTCGCACGAGCATCTTGTTGAGCAACCAGGGCGCGACGGCGACGGGATCTCCGGCGAGGTCGCTCCGGCGCAGCACATGACCTCGGGCCGTTCCACCCGCTGGCCGAGGTGATTGTGACGGCTCAGTCACCCAGGGGCAATCCCGGCGATCCGGTCAGTCCGGTGTGACCGGTTTGGCCGGTGTGACCGGCTTGGCCGGTGTGACCGGTATGACCCGGGTGACCGGGCAGCCATTGAGCCAAGCGGGCGCGGTCCACCTCACGACGCCGTGCGAACCGCTCCGTCTGCTGGGCCACCGCAACCGGGCCGGCGCTCCCCGGCGTGCGGCGGCGGGTCACCGCCACCCCGGGCTCGAGCAGTTCCACCGCGGCCTCGCCCAGATCGGGGTGGGCCTCCACCAGCTCGGTCAAGGGCACATGGCGCTCCAACGATTCGCGCACCAGTCCCCCGATCAGCGCGTGGGCCTGGCGGAAGGGCATGCCGCCTTCGACCAGCATCTCGGCCAGGTCGATGGCGGCGGCGCCCGGACCGTCCGCCGCTGCCTGCATCCGCTCCTCATTCCACGTGACCGTCTCGTAGACCCCGCGCAGGGCGATGAGCGCCCGCGTCACCTGGATCACGGCATCGAAGAGCGGCTCCTTGTCCTCTTGGAGGTCCCGGTTGTACGCCAGGGGGAGGCCCTTGAGCGTGATGAGCACGGCGTTGAGGTGGCCGATCAAACGCCCCGACTTGCCGCGGGCCAGTTCGGCCACGTCGGGGTTCTTCTTCTGGGGCAACATGGAGCTGCCGGTTGCGTAGGCGTCGTCGAGGGTGCAGAAGCCGAACTCCTCGGTCGACCACAGCACGAGCTCCTCGCCCAGGCGGGACAGGTGCACGCCGATCAGGGCCAGGTCGAAGAGGGCCTCGGCCACGAAGTCGCGGTCGGACACGGCATCGAGCGAGTTCTCGAAGCGGCCGTGGAAGCCGAGCTCGGCCGCCACATAGTCGGGATCGAGCGGGAGCGACGAGCCGGCCAGCGCCCCCGCACCCAACGGGGAGACGTTGAGACGGTCGACGGTGACCAGCAGCCGGTCGACGTCGCGGGCCAACGCCCACCCGTGGGCCAGGAGATGGTGGGCCAGGAGCACCGGTTGGGCGCGCTGCAGATGGGTGTAGCCCGGGAGGTAGATCTCGGCGGCATCGAGGGCGCGCTGAGCCAGGATGTCCTGGAGCGCCATGATCTCGCCGGCCACCTCGATCAGGGTGCGGCGGCACCACAGGCGCAGGTCGGTGGCCACCTGGTCGTTGCGACTACGCCCGGTGTGCAGTTTGGCGCCGACGTCGCCCGCCAGCTCGGTGACCCGGCGCTCCACCGCTGTGTGGATGTCCTCATCCTCGGGGGCGAAGACGAATGTCCCCTCGGCGAACTCCTCCTCGACCAGGTCGAGGGTCTCCACCAAGGTGGTCACCTCGCTGTCGCTCAGGATCCCGGCCTTGCCCAGTCCCTTGACGTGGGCCCGCGATCCGGTCAGGTCGTCGAGCGCCAGCAGCCGGTCATAGGGCAGGCTGACCGTGAAGGCCGCCACGGCGTCGGCCATGCCGGTGGAGATGCGACCGTGCCAGAGCGTCATGATTCCCTCGCCCCGGGCGGGCGCGGCGGCGCTCCCGGGCCCTGGCGGGCCGACCAGGTGGCGACGCCCAGGCCCCAGAGCCGCACGAACCCCTCGGCATCCTGGTGGCGGAAGGTGTCCGAGGCGTCGTAGGTAGCCAGGCCGTGGTCGTAGAGCGCCACCGGGCTGCGGCGGCCGACCACGGTGCAAGTGCCCGGCGCGGCAAAGCGCAACCGCACCTCGCCGGTGACGTGACGCTGCGACTCGGCCATGAACGCATCGAGCGCCGATTTGAGCGGGGAGAACCACAGGCCGTCGTAGACCAACTCGGACCAGCGGGGCTCGAGGCGGGCCTTCTCGTGATGGAGGTCACGCTCGAGGGTGAGGTCCTCCAGGTCGCTGTGCGCCATCATCAGCGCCAGCGCGGCCGGGCACTCGTAGACCTCACGGCTCTTGATCCCCACCCGACGGTTCTCGACCATGTCCAGGCGACCGAAGCCACGACTACCGGCCGTGGCGCCGATCCGGGCGATGAGGTCCTGGGGCGCGAGCGGCACACCGTCGAGGGCTATTGGCACGCCGGCCTCGAAGCCGACGATCACCTCGACGGGCTCCCGGTGGGTGACCCGGGTCAGGGTGTACACGTCATCGGGAGCGGGCGCCCACGGGTCCTCGATGGCGCCGCACTCGATGGCCCGGCCCCACAGGTTGTCGTCGATGGAGTACGGCTTCTCCTTGGTCACCGTGATGGGGATGTCCCACTTGGTGGCCAGGTCGACGCAGTCCTCGCGACTCAGACCCCAGACCCGCGCCGGGGCGTAGATGGAGAGGTCAGGCGCCAGCGCGCGGGTCCCCACCTCGAAGCGCACCTGGTCGTTACCCTTGCCGGTGCACCCGTGGGCCACGGCGGTGGCGCCGTGGCGCCGGGCCTCGGCCACCAGGTGGCGCACGATGACCGGGCGCGAGAGGGCGGACACCAGCGGGTACTTGCCCTCGTAGCGGGCGTTGGCCGCCAGGGCGGGGACGCAGAAGTCCTGGGCCATCTCGGCTCGGGCGTCGACCACCACGGCCTCGACGGCCCCGGCGGCCAGGGCGCGCTGCCGGATGGCGTCCCAGTCCTCGCCCCCCTTGTCGGCCGCCTGCCCGACGTCGACGGCGACGGCGATCACCTCGACGCCCTCGTTCTCGATGAGCCAACGGACGGCCACCGACGTATCGAGGCCACCGCTATACGCCAACACCACTCGCTCAGCCATCTTCAGTCCTTCCCGTGCACGGCGATTGTGCTCTCTCCGGATGTACTGCTGTCCGCGGATGTACTGCCGTCCGCGGCGGCACCGCTCTGTCCGGCGTGCCTGCTCTCTCCGGCTATTCCGGCCACGTCACTCAGTCGATCTGCCATGGCCCGGCCCCCCACCTCCTCATCGACGATCACCAGGACGGTGTCGTCGCCGGCCACGGTGCCGACGACCGCGTCCAGTCCGCTGCGATCGAGGGCCGAGCCTACGACATGGGCCGAACCGGGGGGCGTGCGCAACACCACCAGGTTGGCCGAGGAGGCCACCTCGACCACCCACTCCCCCAGCACCCGGCGCAAATGGTCCTCGGGCGCGATCTGGTGCACCGGGAGTTCGGGCAGCGCGTAGGCCGTCTCGCCACCGGGCAGGCGCACCTTGACCGCCCCGAGGTCCTCGAGATCGCGCGAGACCGTGGTCTGGGTGGCCTCGACCCCCTGGTCGGCCAGCAGGGCCACCAACTGGCCCTGGCTGGTCACGGCCTGGGCCTCGAGCAGCCTGGTGATGCGGTGCTGGCGCTGCGGCTTGGTCAGGCGGTTCGGGCGGGTGGTCTCGGTCACGATCCGACGCTCCCGACGTGGGCCTCGACGGACACCGGGGTCTCGATGGACCAGGCCAGGATGCCCCGCATGGCGGTGCGCCGGTGGGCGGCCTGGCGCCACACCACGCTGCGGGGCCCTTCGAACACCGAGGCCGAGATCTCCTCACCCCGGTGAGCCGGCAGGCAGTGCATCACCACGGCGCCCGGCGCGCCCAAGCCGACCAATGCGTCGTCGATGGTGAAGCCGGTAAAGGCCTCGAGCCGGACCGCCCGCTCCTCCTCTTGGCCCATGCTGGTCCACACGTCGGTATAGAAGGCGTCCGCACCGGCGGCCGCGTCCTTGGGGTCGTTGGTGGCGCGCACGGTCCCGCCCCGCCCGATCCGATCGGAGAATGCTTCGAGGTCGGCCAGTTCCTCGGCCGAAAACGAGTAGGCGGCGGGCGAGGCCACCCTGAACTCCATGCCCTCCATCAACGCCGCCTTGGCCAGGGAGCGACACATGTTGTTGGCGTCACCGATGTAGGCCAGCGAAAGACCCGGCAGCGATCCCAGCGTGTCGCGCAGGGTCAGGACATCGGCGATGGCCTGGCACGGATGCGCCTCGTCGGAAAGGAGGTTGACGACCGGCACGTCGAAGCCGCTGGTGTCGAGGGCGGTGGCCATGCGCCGCAAGACCGCGTGGTCGAAAACGCGGGCGCAGAGGATGCGGTGGTAGCAGCCCAGGGTGCGGGCGACGTCCTCGGCCGACTCCCGCGTATCGAGGCCCACCTCGGTGCCCTGGATGTAGACCGGATGGCCGCCCAGGCCGTCCACCGCCATCTCGGTGGAGTTGCGGGTCCGGGCCGACGGCTTCTCGAAGAGCAGTGCCACGCCGTGGCCGGCCAGGACGCGCTCGTGCTGGTCGGGGCCGGCGAGCTGGAGGACGCGGGCGAAGTCGGTCGGCGAGAGATCGTCGATATCGAAGAGATGGGGCACGGCGTCATGCCTCCGCTTCGGGCGTCGGGGGGGTCGCGGCCATGACCCCGGTCATGACGTCGGCCAGTATGGCCAGGGCGGCGTCGATCTCGTCGTCGGTGACCAGCAGGGGTGGGGCGACCCGCACCGCATCGGGTCGCACGGCGTTGACCAGGAGGCCGCGGCTCAGCGCGGCGGACGACACCTCCTTGGCCAAGGGCTGGCCGAGCTGCGCGGCGAGGAGGAGCCCGGCACCACGCACCGAGACCACGCCGGGCAGGCCGGCCATTCCCGTCCTCAGCCGTGCACCGGCCCGAGTGGCGCGTGCACACACGTCCTCGGCCTCCATCACGGCCAGGGTGGCCCGTGCGGCGGCCAATGCCAGGGGCTGACCGCCGAAGGTCGAGCCGTGATCGCCGGGGCCGAACGCCGCCGCCACCTCGGCCCGGGCCCAGCAGGCGCCGACCGGCATGCCGTTGCCCAGTGCCTTCGCCATGGTCACCACGTCGGGCTTGAGCCCCTGGGCCTGGAAGGCGAACCAGTGGCCGGTGCGCCCGAGACCCGTCTGCACCTCATCGAGCATCAGGAGGGCGCCCCGCTCGGTGCACAGCTCCTGTACGGCGCCCAAATAGTCCGAGCTCGGCACGTTGACGCCGCCCTCGCCCTGCAGCGGTTCCATCAGGACGGCGGCCACCGTGTCGACCGCGTCGTCGAGCGCCGCGGTGAGCGCGGGCACGTCGTTGTAGGGCACGTAGGCGAAGCCCTCGGGCAGGGGTACGAAGGGCGTGTGCTTCTCGGGTTGCCCGGTGGCCGTCAGCGTGGCCAGGGTCCGCCCGTGAAATGAGTTGTCGGCCGTAATGACGACATAGCGGCCCGGGCCGGCCCATCGACGAGCCAGCTTCAGGGCACACTCATTGGCCTCGGCGCCCGAGTTCGTGAAGAACACCTGGCCGCCGGCCTGCCCCGTCCCACCGTTGATCAGCCGGTCGATCGTCATGGCCACCTCGGGACCCAACTCGTTCCCGTACAGGTTGGAGACATGGCTGAGGGTGCGCGCCTGTGCCGCCACGGCCTCGGCGACCACGGGATGGGCATGACCGAGGGACACCACCGCCAGGCCCGTGATGAAGTCCAGGTACTCGGTGTCGTCGGCGTCGTAGAGCTTCGTGCCGCTCCCCCGCACGAACGTGGCCGGCGGCTCGGCGTAGGTCCGCATGAGAGCGCGGCGATCGGTGGCGGGAGTCGTGGCGGTGGTCGTGGCGGTGACGGGAGTCGAGGCTGTACCGGGAGTCGAGGCGGTCACGGCAGCACCATCGTTCCCACCCCCGAGTCGGTAAAGAGCTCGAGCAGGAGGGCATGGGGCACGCGACCATCGAGGATGTGCGCTCGGGCCACGCCGCCCCGTACCGCCCGGGCGCACGCCTCGACCTTGGGCATCATGCCGCCCTGAGCCGCCCCGCTCCGCAGGATGTCGTCGACCACCTCGAGGCTGGCCGCGTGCACCAGGGTCGACGGGTCGTCGGGGACCACCCGGAGCCCCTCGATGTCGGTCAGGAAGATCAGCTTCTCGGCCCCGAGCGCCTCGGCCAGGGCACCGGCCACGGTGTCCGCGTTGATGTTGTAG
>DASZJQ010000178.1:0-15509 GCA_035947875.1 Acidimicrobiales bacterium | reverse complement strand
CCCACGACGAGGGCCCCGCCCCTGGTCACCGCAGCCTGCATGTATTCTCCCCAACCCCGACGGATCGACCGTCGCACGGACCGTCGTTCCTCGCTACGTTTGCCCGGTGAGTTTCACACACCCTGACCTGGCGCGCCCTTTCGCCGGCCAGGTGGCACTGGTCACCGGGGCGGCCCGACCCCGCAGCATCGGGCGGGCCACCGCCCTGCAGCTGGCCCGGGGCGGGGCGTCGGTGGCCTGCCTCGATATCGCCCGTCCCTACCGCGAGGCGCCGGACCACGGCACGGCCACCGTGGACGACCTGGGCGCGCTGGCGGACGAGATCGCCGCCCTGGGTGGGGCGGTCTCGACGGCGGTGGCCGACGTGTCGGACGAGGCGGCGGTGGAGGCCGCGGTGACCGCGGTGAGCGCCGAGTTGGGGCCGGTCACGCTGGTGGCCAACATCGCCGGCGGCAGCGGTCCGGGCTTCGGGTTGGGCCCGCTGCTGACCGTCCCGGCCGAGGAGTTCCGCCGCGTGCTCGATGTCAACGTGGTCGGCACGTGGCTGGTCTCGCGGGCCTGCGCCAGCCGCATGATCACGGCCGGGGTGACCGGTCGGATCTGCAACGTCTCGAGCCAGGCCGGCAAGCGGGCGTTCGTGTTCCTGGGGGCGTACAGCGCAGCCAAGGCGGGCGTCATCCTGCTGACCCAGACCATGGCGGCCGAGCTCGGACCGAGCGGGATCGCCGTCAACGCCGTCTGCCCGGGCACGGTGGACACCGACCTGATCAACCAGGACTCGATGTTCGAGAACCTGATGGGCGGGACCGACGCCCTGGCGGCGTGGGTGGCCCGCGAGATCCCGCTGGGACGCCTGCAGAGCGCGGACGAGATCGCCGACGCCATCTGCTGGCTGCTCTCCGACGGCGCCCGGGGCGTGACCGGTGAGGCACTGAACGTCAGTGCCGGACAGACCATGGTGTAGGGGAGCGCAACGATGCCCATTCTCGAAGCACGGCACGACCTGGCCCATCCGGTCGAGGGCGACACGGCCTGGAGCGAGTCGTACTACTTCAACGCCTACGACCCCGGGACCGACTCGGGCTTCTTCACCCGCATCGGCGTCCGGCCCAACGAGGGGACCATGGATGTGGGCCTGTCGCTCTGGCTGCCGGGCGGGGACCTGGCCGAGTACCGCCACGTCACCGAGCAGCACGAGGCGGTCGACACCGTGCTCGAGGTCGGGGCCGTCCGCTACGAGATGCTCGAGGCGCTCGAGTCGTGGCGCATCACCGCCGACGCCGACGTGCCGGCCCGACCCTGCCGCGGCGGTGCGCCCGCGAACCGGACCGTGCACGTGGCGCTCGACGTCCGCTTCGACGCCGTGACGCCGGCGATCGGCACCGACGGGCAGCCGCGCGCCGGCGCGGGCCCGCAGTCGGCCGAGGCGGCCGCGGCAGCGGGCACGGTGGGCAAGGGCCACCTCGAACAGGCCGGCCGGTGGAGCGGGTGGCTCGAGATCGACGGCGAGCGCCATGAGTGGGTGGGGGCGCACGGGAACCGGGACCGGTCCTGGGGGCCGCGGCGCTGGGGCGGGCCCAGCATGTGGCGCTGGTTCAGCATCAACATCGGTGAGGACGCGCACTTCGGCGGCATCCGCCTCGGGACCGGGGCCGGTGACCTGCACCGGGGCTGGGTGTGGGACGGGGAGCGGGAGCGGGCCACCAGCGTCGCCGAGTGGCGGGTGCGCACCGAACTGGCCGACGACGCCGTGACACACCGGGTGGTGCACCTCGACGTGGTCGACAAGCGGGACCAGATCTACCACCTGCGCGGCGACGTGCTGCGGGTGGCCGACATCGGGCGCGCCGGCGGCACCATGGTCAACGAAGGGCTGGCCCGCTGGACGCTGTCGGACGCCACCGGGGACGACCGCACGGGCTACGGCATCTGCGAGTACCTGCACCAGCTCGACGACAGCGGGAGGCCTGTCGTCCCGGTCGATTGAGCTCCGGTCGATTGAGCTCTTGAGGGATGGGGCCGCGCCGTACACCCGACGACGTCGCGGCGGCCCTCGGTCGCCTCCTCGGCGGCACCGTGCAGGACCTGCGCCCGTTGTCCGGTGGGGCCTCGCGCCTCACCAGTTCGTTCGATCTGCGGGACGACGGCGCGGCTCCGGTCCGGCGCCTCATCCTCCAGCTGGACCGGGGTGACGGGTTGGCCCAGGGCGGCCGCGCCGGCGCCGAGGCGGCCCTGTTGCGGGCGGCCCACGACGCCGGGGTCCCCGTGCCCTCGGTGGTGGCCGTGGGTGACGGGCTCGACGACGGGCTGGGCGCGGGCTGGCTGGTGGTCGAGCGCTTGGAGGGGGAGACCATCCCCCGCAAGATCCTGCGTGATCCCGAATGGTCGAGCGCTCGCCAGGCGCTCACGCAACAGTGCGCCCGGGCCCTGGCGGCCATCCACACCATCGATCCGACGTCGATCGAGGGGTTGCCGGGCCGGGACCCGTTCCGGGATCCGCTTCCCTTGCTCGACGCGCTGGGCGAGGCCCGACCGGCGCTCGAGCTCGGCGTGCGCTGGCTCGAGGCCAACCGGTTGCCGGCGGCCCGGAGGGTGACGGTGCACGGTGACTTCCGCACCGGCAACCTCCTGGTGGGTCCCGAAGGGCTGCGGGCCGTGCTCGATTGGGAGCTGGCCCATGCCGGCGAGGCGGCCGAGGACATCGGCTGGCTCTGCGCCCCGGCCTGGCGCTTCGGCGGACCGGGGCCGGTGGGCGGCTTCGGCGCGCTCGACGACCTCCTCGAGGGCTACGCCGCGGCGGGCGGTGCGGTGATCGATCCGGTCCGGGTCAGGTGGTGGCAGGTCTACGCCACGGTGAAGTGGGCTGTCATCTGCGCGCTGCAAGCCTCGGCCCATCTGAGCGGCGCCACCCGCTCGGTCGAACTGGCCACCATCGGACGGCGGATCTGCGAGAGCGAGTGGGATCTCTGCACCCTGCTCGGCCTGGCGCCCGACGGTGCGACCGAGGTGGCTGACGACGGAACCGGGGTGGCTGAAGGCACGTTGCCCCCCGAGGTCCGGGCGCCGTTCGGTCGGCCGACGGCCACCGAGCTGGTCGAGGCGGTTCGGGAGTACCTGGAGGGCGACGTGATGGAGGGCAGCGACCGTGGGGCGCGGTTCAAAGGTCGGGTGGCGCGCAACGCGCTGCTGACGGTCGAGCGCGAGCTGCGGTTGGGCCCGACCATGGCCGAGGCGCATGCCGCTCGCCTGGCCGCGCTCGGCTTCGACGACGACCGCCAGCTGGCCGGCGCTCTCCGGTCCGGCACCTTTGACGGGGCGTGGGGCGAGGTGGGCCCGGCGCTGGCCGCCGCCGCCCGCGATCAGCTGCTGGTGGCCAACCCCGCCTACCTCGACGGGGCCAGCACGTAGGGCTCGTCCTCCACGAAGACCTCGAGCGACTCCCGCTCCATGGTGGCCTTGCGGCCGATCCCCTGCAGGACCAGGCACGAGAGCAGCGCGCAGGATCCCATGAAGACCCAGGCGTGGTGAAAGTCGCCCACGGCCGCCGGGCCCGTGGCCACGCCGAGGATGGCCACCAGGCAGGCCACCCCCAGGGCCAGGCCGATCTGGCGGCACATGGCGTAGAGGGCGGTGCCGGTGGCGAAGCGCTCCGGCGGCAGAGGTGCGGTGGCCGCGCCCCCCAGGGAGGGCAGCATCAGGCCCACGCCGGCGCCTCCGATGAGCGACCCGGGGAGGTACGCCCCGGCGTAGTCGGGCGTGGCACCGATGCGGGTGACCCACCACGCCGCACTGGCGGCGAAGAGCAGGCTGCCCACGGTCCCGACGGCGCGTTGGCTGTACCGGGCACCGAGCAGGCCGCCCGGGAACGCGCACAGTCCGGCCAGGAGCGGTCCCGGGGCCAGCATGAACCCGGCGCGCAGGACCGACTCGTGCCACACCCCGGTGAGGAACAGCACCGACCCGAGCACCATGGCGCCGAAGCCGGCGAAGAAGATCAACGAGCTCACGTCGGCCAGGGCCACCGCCCGGTGCCGGATCACGGCCGGCTCGATGATCGGGTTGGGGTGCGTGCGCGAGCGCAGCACCAGCCCCACCGCCGAGCCGATGGCGACGGCAAAGGCGAGCAGGATGGACGGGCTCACCCAGCCCCAGTCGGACCCCTTCACGATGGCGGCCACCAGGCTGGCCACGGCGAGCGACAGCAGTCCGGCCCCGACCAGGTCCGCCTTGTGGGCGTCGGGGTCCTTCACCTCCCGCAGCACGCGGAAGCCCACGACGAGAGCGAGGAGGGCGAAGGGCAGGTTCACCAGGAAGACCCAGCGCCAGCTGACCTGGACCAGGAGGCCACCGATGGGCGGCCCAAGGGCGGCCGCCGCGCCACCGACGGCCGACCACAGGCCGATGGCCGCACCCTTGCGTTCGGGCCCGAAGGCGGGGAGGAGCAGGCCGAGCGAGGTGGGCAGCATGAGGGCCCCGCCGCTGGCCTGGAGAATGCGGGCGGCGATCAGCAGGCCGAGGGTCGGGCTCAGCGCGCAGAGGGCGGACGACGCGGTGAAGATGCCCAACCCGATGAGGAAGGCCCGCTTGCGACCGGCCCGGTCGGCCCAGCGACCGGCCGGGACGAGCAACGCGGCGAACACGATGGTGTAGGCGCTGAGCACCCACGACAGCGAGCTCAGGCTCTCGCCGTGGAAATTCAGCGAGATGCTGGGAAAGGCGATGTTGACGATGAAGAGATCCAGCGAGGAGAGGAACACCCCGGTGAGCACCACCAGGGCGGTCAGGGCCGGATGCGACGCCGTCGGGGTGCCGGGGGTGCCGTCCTGCAACTCAGTGGGTTGTGTCACAGGACTGACTCTACCACTGACGTAGCACTATGCAATGTATCGGGCGGAAAAAGGATTAGGCTGGGGGAATGTTGAATCGGGACTACCCCACGCAGTACTGCTCGGTCGCCTCGACCCTGGAGATCATCGGGGAGCGCTGGACCATCTTGATCCTGCGCGACGTCTTCATGGGGATCCGGCGCTTCGAGGAGCTCCAACGCCACCTGGGCGTGGCCCGCAACATCCTGCAGACCCGGCTGGAGCGCCTGGTCGAGGCCGGCATCGTGCGCAAGCGCCCGTACCAGGAGCGGCCCCTGCGCCACGAGTACCGGCTGACGGAGAAGGGCGCCGACCTGTGGCCGGTGCTGGTCTCCCTCCTCAAGTGGGGCGACAAATACGCCATCGAGGGCGAGCGGCCGATGATCCTCCAGCACCGCGACTGCGGGGGCGAGCTGGACGACCGCCGACGCTGCGTCGTCTGCGGGGTCGACGTCGAGGTGAGCGACGCCATCGCCATCTGGACCGGCGCCCGCCGGCTGCCCGAGGAGACCGTCTTCGCCTCTTGATTCACGGCGCGGGTTTTCCGATGCGGATTTCCCGACGCGGCCGCGACGCGGCCTGAGTACCGTGGCCGCCATGAGTGATGACACGGCATGGTTGGACGCAACGGCGCAGGCGGATCTGGTCCGCAAGGGCGAGGTTTCGCCGCTCGAACTGGTTGAAGGGGCCATCGCCCGCATCGAGAAGCTCAATCCAGAGTTGAACGCCGTCATCCACCCGTTGTTCGATCGGGCCCGGGACCTGGCCGGCGGCGCATCGGGTCTGGGTGACGGTCCGTTCCGCGGCGTGCCCCTGTTGTTGAAGGACCTGGGGGCCGAGTTGGCCGGGACGCCGTTCTGCGAGGGGTCGGACCTGGCCGGTGACTACCACTCGACCGTCGACCAGGAGCTGACGAAGCGCTTCGAACGCGCCGGCTTCGCCATCTGTGGCAAGACCAACACGCCCGAGTTCGGCATCCTGCCCACCACCGAGCCCCGTCGGTTCGGCCCGTCGCGCAATCCGTGGAACACCAACCACTCGACCGGCGGCTCGTCGGGCGGGTCGGCCGCCGCGGTGGCCTCGGGCATGGTGCCGGTGGCGCACGCCAACGATGGCGGCGGGTCCATCCGCATTCCGGCCGCCTGTTGCGGGCTGGTCGGCCTCAAGCCCACCCGGGCCCGGGTATCGGTCGCGCCGCAGTACGGCGACATGATGGGCGGGCTGGTGGCCGAGCATGTGGTGACGCGCTCGGTGCGCGACTGCGCCGCGGTGTTGGACGCGGTGGCCGGTCCGGTACCCGGCGATCCCTACTGGGCCCCCCCCTTGCGGGGTGCCTCGTTTGCCGCCGCCGTGACGGGGGAGAAGCAGCCGCTGCGCATGGCGGTCATGACCGCGTCGCCCACCGGGAGCGCCGTGCACCACGACTGTGTCAAGGCCACCGAGGAGGCGGCCGCGCTGTGCGAACGGATGGGCCACCGGGTCGAGGCCGCCACGCTCGAGGTCGACGGCGATGCCTTCACCGAGCACTTCGTCAACGTGTGGGCCGCCGCCAACGCCTGGGTGCTGCTGGACTGGGAGCAGCGGGTCGCCCGGACCGCCACCGAGGACGACGTCGAGCCACTGAGCTGGGCGCTGATCGAGCTCGGCCGCTCCATCAGTTCGGATCGCTATCTGATGTCGGTCCAGGTGCTCCAACAGTTCAGCCGCCGCATCGCCGCCTACTTCGAAGGGATCGACGTGCTCATCACGCCCACCCTTGGTGAGCCTCCGGCGCCGTTGGGGACGTTCGACTCACCGCCGGGAGAACCGCTGCACGGCCTGTTCCGTGCCGCCGCCTACGTGCCCTTTACGCCGCCGTTCAACGTGACCGGCCAGCCCGGGATCTCGCTGCCCTTGCACTGGAACGGCGAGGGTCTGCCCATCGGCGTCCAATTCGTCGGTCGCTTCGGCGACGAGGAGACGTTGCTCGCGCTGGCTGGCCAGCTCGAAGAAGCGCTGCCGTGGGCCGGCCGGAGGCCGCCGGTCAGCGCGTGACCGGTGGGTGACTGCGTTGCGTGGTCGCTGGGTGCGTGGTCACTTGATGCGAGGGCACGATCGTCACGATGTCGGGGACTGGAAGGGGACGTGTTCGCCCTGGGCCGGGTCCGCGGTTGGTCCTTCGGCCCGGGCCAGCAGCACGACTCCGGCGACGGCCAGGAGGAGCCCCACGATCGCGGGCGCCACGTGGCCACTGCCATTCCCCAGCATCTCGCCGAAGATGACGCTGCCGAGGACGACGCCGACGAAGAGCGTGACGGCGTTGCTCGACGCCATGGCGGGGGCCAGGACGCCCGTCTTGAGGGCGGACTGCTGCAGGATGAATCCGACCACGGCCGAGGCGGCGAGCACGTAGATGGACCAGTCGGCCAGGAGGGCCACGAGACCGTGGCCGACTTCGAGGTCGAAGTCCTTCGTCACCGCAGTCTGGAGGCCGTAGCCGAACCCGGCGGCCGAGCCGAACAGCAGTGCTCTGGTTGCACCCTGTCGGCTCCGGCCCAGCGCGACGAAGACCAGAACGAGAGCGGCGATGACGAGACAGGCGGTCCACCACGTCGCTGCGTTCGGATTGGTCGTCCCACCGTGAGGGGACCCGACAGAGAGAAACACGACGATGCCGGCCACCACGGCCACAGCGCCGGCCACCACTTTTCGGTCGACCTGCTGACCGGTGAGCCATATCCCGATGGGGAGAGCGATGACCAGGCTGAGCGACGTGATGGCCTGGACCACCATGAGGGGGGCCTTGTCGAGGGCCACCGCCTGGAGGATCCACCCCGAGGCCTGCATGACCATGCCCGCCAGCCAGACCGGCTTGCGCAGGATCTGGATCAGCCACGGCGCGTCGCCGCTCTCTTGAGTGGTGGTGAGCGTGCCCTTCTGCTGGAGCACCGTGCCGAAAGCGAAGGCGAACGCGGCCAGCACAGCGAGGGTTGATCCCATGGCCCTTCCTCCTCCCTACCCGCCGTCCGATGATAAAGGGGCGCTCGCACTGGTCCCCGACCCGACTCCTCCCTTGGCTCCGTTCTTAACCAGGACGCAGCGCGTCCCCGAGTAGATGGTGGGCATGCACTGGTTGCAGTGGATGCACAGAGACGATGTGGCCGACCCCGCCTGCATGCGGGTGATGAGGTCGGGCTCGCGCAGGAGGGCCCGCGCCATGGCCACGAAACCGAAGCCCTCGGCCAATGCCGACTCGACCGTCTCGAGCCGGGTGATTCCGCCCAGGAGGATGAGAGGAAGAGAGAGGGCGTCGAGAAATTGTCGGGCGTAAGGCAGGAAGAACGCCTCTTCGTACGGGTAGGCGCGCAGGAAGCGGCGGCCGACCAGCTTGAATCCGAGCCGCGCCGGACCGGGCAGGGTGGCGCCGAACTCGCGCAACGGCGCTTCGCCCCGGAAGAGGTACATGGGGTTGGCGAGCGAGCTGCCGCCGGTGAGCTCGATCGCATCGAGCACGCCGTCGGACTCCATGAGGGCGGCCACTTCAAGGCTGTCCTCGAGCCAGAGGCCGCCCGGCACGCCATCGGCCATGTTGAGCTTGACAGTGACGGCCACCCGGTCGCCGACGGCGTCGCGTACGGCCCGGAGTACCCGGCGGGGGAAGCGGGCTCGGTTCTCCACGCTCCCGCCGTAGGTGTCGTCACGGCGGTTCAGCTTGGGGCTCAGGAAGGCACTGAGCAGATAGTTGTGCCCGACGTGCACTTCGATGCTGTCGAAACCGGCTTCGACGGCGACGAGGGCGGCCCGTCGGTAGTCCTCGGTGATGCGGTCGACGTCGCTTGCGGTGGTGGCGCGCAGGCGCGTGCCCATCGGGGTCCAGCCGCCGGAGGGCGAGAGAGCCGGGGCGCGGTTGGAGCGGGCATTGGCCACCGGACCCGCGTGCCCGACCTGCGCAGCCGCTGCCGCGCCCTCGGCGTGCACGGCATCGGTGAGGCGGCGCAGCCCTGGCAGGGTCGCCTGGTCCAGGAGGAGGCAGTGGCGATCGGTGCGGCCCTCGGGAGAAACGGCGAGGTAGGCCACGGTGCTCATGGCGGCTCCACCCTGGGCGACCCGGCGATGGAACTCGATGAGTTGGTCGCTGACGTGGCCTCCCGGCATGACCCCTTCGAAGGTGGCGGCCTTGATGATGCGGTTGCGGAGGGTGACCGGACCCAGGGTGGCGGAGGCGAAGACCTTGGGTGGACCCGGTTTCGAACGACCGGCTGCGGGCATGGCTGGGGCTCCCTCTTGGTGGCGCCGGCCTCAGGTTTGGCAGCGCCTGCCTTACCTTGGCCCACCGCCCAACGTGATGCACGCGGCTCGGCACTGCCCGCCGAAGATGGGGCCCGAGGTTGATCGTGGGATAAAGACGACTAAACTGATCGGGAATAGAGATTTAGCTCCGCTCAAGCCGCAAGCGCACCCGAGAGAAGACACGCCGATGACCATCACGCAGGCCGACACACCCGGATCCACCGGCTCGCATCTCACCCGGGCCAGGGAGGGCTCCGATGGTCGGGCCGGACCTGACCCCGGGGCGGACCCCCTGGAGCTCCTCGGCCTGGTGCAGCGCTATGTCGAATCGCTCGCCGACGTGTTGCCGCGGGCGAGCCACGAACTGTCGGCCCGTTCCTACGAGCTGTTGGAGCTCACCGACGACCTGGAGATCTGGGCCATCCATTGGCCGAGGGACCAGGGGCTCGAATTGCACGACCACGGAGGTTCATCGGGCGCGCTGTGGGTGGTCGACGGTGCGTTGGAGGAACACTCACTCGCCCGGGGTGGCGGCTTGACCCACCGCACGTTGGACGTCGGGGGAGGATCCGGGTTCGGCCCCAGCCACATCCACGACATCGTGAACATTGGTGACGTGCCGGCCACCAGTGTCCACGTCTACTCTCCGCCCATGGCGTCGATGACGTTCTACCGCCAGGAGGGTCCGGCACTGGTGGTCGAACGGGCCGAGTACCGGGCCGATCCGGCGTGGGCCCCGTGAGCGGGGTCGATCGGCTGCTGGCCGACGCCCGGCAACTGCTGCGGCGGGTCGATGCCGAGCAGGCCCGCCAGATCCTGCACGACGGCGGACTGTTGATCGACATCCGTCCGGCCGCCCAACGGGCGGCGTTCGGTGAGGTGCCCGGTGCCCTCATCGTCGAGCGCAACGACCTGGAGTGGCGGCTCGACCCGCGGGGCTTCCACCGGTTGCCCGAAGCCGATGATGCCGACCGCACGGTGGTGATCATGTGCCAGGAGGGCTACGCCTCCAGCTTGGCCGCCGCCAGTCTGATCAGCCTGGGCCGAAGGCACACCACCGATCTCGACGGTGGGTTCGCGGCCTGGAAGGCGGCGGGGCTGCCCACGCGTCCGCCCGCAACGTCCTAGCCGGACGCAGTTCCTTCGGGGGGACAGCGTCCCGATCGGCCAGGCTCAGTCGGCCGGGCGTGCCGGCCCTTCCTCACTGTCGATCGAGTTAGCCCGTCTGTGGGGTCAGCGCGTCAGCCCAGACCCTGTTGCTGCAACCAGGTCTGGGCCACGGCGGCGGGCGCCTCTTTCTGGGGACCGGTCACCAGGAGGTTCAACTTGGAGATCTGCGCCGTCGTCAGCTTGGCCGACACCTTGTTGATGGCGGCGGCCACCTGGCTCGAGTCCACCGAGGTGCGGATGACCGGGGTGATGTAGTCGGCCGCCTCCAGGTTCTTGTTGTCCTTGAGGGCGACGAAATTGTTGGAGACCACATTGCCGTCACTGGAGAACAGCTCGACCACCTGGACCTCGCCGTTCTTGAGGGCGGCCACGCTGATCGGACCGGCCTCGTCGGTGGCCTTGAAGCTGGAGAACTTCAAGCCGTAGGTCTTCTCCAGGCCCGGCAGGCAGCCGGCGTTGGTCGGGCATTCGGGTGGGCCGCCGAGCACCAGCTTGGAGGCGACCGGCTTCAGGCTCGAGATGGTGGTCAGGTGGTACTTGCTGGCCGTGGCCTTGGTCACCACGAAGACGTTGGTGTCGAGGGCCGGGGCGGGGGTGAGCACGGTGACACCGGAGGGGTTCAGGCTTCTCTTCAGGCTCGGCACGGCCGTGGCCAGGCTGTCGGCCACCGGGGTGGAGACGCCGTTGTTCAAGAAGTTGACCAGTGAGCCGGCGTAGTCGGCCTCGAGGTCGATCTGCCCGCTCTTGATGGCGGGCACCACGATGGCCCGGGTGCCGGCGGCCGGCTCCACCGTCACCGGGTACCCGGCCTTCTTGAGGACGTCGCCGTAGAGGTTGGCCACGATGGCCTGCTCCTCGAAGTTGGTCGAGCCGATGATGATGGTCGGCTTCGAGGCCGCCGAAGCGACGGCCGAGGTGCCGAGGGTGACCAGCATGGTCAGCGCAACAGCTCCCATCAGGAGGCGGGTCAAGCGCATGAGCGGTTCCTTTTCTTCGAGGAATGGAGTGGTGCTACCGGTACCCGTATTGCAATTGGGGCAAACCCTGTTTCGTCACACGACTGTAACGACGGACGTAATCTTGAGTAGTTCACTCAGGATTGTCAAGGTGGCGGGTCAACGTGGCAGGTCAGGCCGCCGCCGCCCCCTCGACGGCGGGGGCCGGGGCCAACATGTTCCCGGCTCGGCGGTGATGGCGCAGCCCGGCCGGGGTGACCGCTCGTTGGAGCAGACCAAGAGCGACGGCGAAGAGAGCGGCCAGCAGGATGACCAGGAGCGAGGCGCAGAACGCCTCGACGCTGTTGTTGCTGCTGAGGCCGGCCAACAGGGGCGTCCCCAGGTCCGAGTAGCTGACGTAGGCGGCCAGGGTGGACGTGGCCACCACCTCGATGGCGGCCGTGCGGATGCCGGCCACGATGAAGGGCAGCGCCAGGGGCAGCTCCACGCGGCCCATGATCTGCCCACCCCTGAGCCCCATGGCCCGGGCGGCGTCGGTGACGTCGGCGTCCACTTCCCGGATTCCGACGTAGGTGTTGGTCAAGATGGGCGGCACGGCCAGCACGGTCAGCGCGATGAACGAGGCCAGGAAGCCGCCCCACTTCAGTGAGACCTGGGGACTGATGGCCAAGAGCGTCAGGAGGGCCAGGCTGGGCACGGCCCGGAAGGCGTTGGCCGAATTGACCGCCACCAACGAGCCGCGGCCGGTATGGCCGAGGACCACGCCGGCTCCCCCACCCAGCGCGATGGCGACGACGATGACCGTGGCCGAGAGGATGAACTGGCGGTAGAAGAGCGTCGGGATGCCGGTCGGGCCGGTCCAGTTGGCCCCGTCGCCGAAGTAGCTCACCACCTGATGGAAGAAGTTCATGTCAGGCCCGCGCCGCGACCCGCCGGGTCGATCGGCTCCACGGGACGGTCACCCGTTCGAGCAGGACCAGGCAGAGATCGAAGACGGCCGCCAGGGCGATCGCCAGCACCAGCGCCACGATGATCGGTGTGGTGAAGGCGGTGTTGAAGCCGTATTGGATGAGCTGGCCCAGCCCGCCCAGCCCGATGAAGACCGTCACCGTCACCAGGCCGACCACGGTGGAGGTGGCCACGCGCAATCCGGCGAAGATGTAGGGCAGGGCCAGGGGGAGCTCGACCCGCCAGAGCGTGGCCGAGCGCGTGTTGCCCAGGGCCACCGACGCTTCGCGGGCTTCTTCCGGCACGGCGGCCAACCCGGCCAGCGTGTTCCACATCAAGATGAGCATGGTGTACCCCACCAGCGCGATCTCGGCCGTCGTGTACGAGGCGATGTAGCCGGTGTAGGCGCCGACGATGGCGAAGAGCGCCACCGACGGGATGATGTACAGCAGGCTGGCGAAGCCGACCAGGGGGGCCCGGGTGATGGGCAGGCGCCAGGCCACCAGGGCCAGCGGGACCGAGATGCAGAGCCCGATGGCCACGGCGATGACGGTGAGCTCGATGTGCTGCACGAGGTCGGCCTGGATCTCGGACCACTGCTGCGTGATGAAGCTCCACTGGATCACGTTGCCCAGCACCATTCGAACGACGCTACCGGTCCCGGTCCCTGTGGCGCACCGTTGGCCTTCCGGGCCTGACCGGCCGCGATGCCACTAGCGTTATGGCGCATGATCTCGCTCGACGCGGTGACCAAGCACTACGACAACGGTCCTGCGGCCGTTGACGGATTGACCCTCGAAGTGGTCGACGGCGAGCTCTGCGTCCTGGTCGGGCCATCGGGGTGCGGCAAGACCACCACCCTGCGGATGATCAATCGCCTCATCGAGCCAACCGGAGGGCACATCTTCATTGACGGTCGCGACGTGCTCGGGATGAATGCGGTGGAGCTCCGTCGTGGCATCGGGTACGTGATCCAGCAGGGGGGGCTCTTCCCGCACCGCCGGGTCGAGGACAATGTTGCGGTCGTGCCCCGCCTGTTGGGGTGGGACAAGAACAAGGTCAGAGACCGGGTGCGGGAGCTGCTGGACCTGGTCGGGCTCGATCACGATCAGTACGCCCGGCGCTATCCGCACGAGCTCTCCGGCGGTGAGCGGCAGCGCGTCGGCGTTGCCCGAGCCCTGGGGGCCGATCCGCCGGTGCTGCTCATGGACGAACCCTTCGGCGCGGTCGACCCCGTGACGCGCCAACGCCTGCAGAACCTTCTGCTTGATCTGCAGAAGGAGATCAAGAAGACCATCGTCATGGTCACCCACGACATCGACGAGGCGGCCAAGCTGGCTGATCGGATCGCGGTGCTGTCGGTGGGTGGGCACCTGGAGCAGTACGCCACCCCGCCCGAGATCCTCGGTCAACCGGGCACTCCGTTCGTGGCGGAGTTCGTCGGCGAGGATCGCGGCGTCAAGCGCCTGGCCGTGGTCGACGTCAAGGAAGACGACCTCGTCAATCCGCCGATCTGTCGGCCCGGCCAGTCAATGGCCGACGTAGCCGAGATGGTGCATGGCACCGCCCAGGACTGGGCCATCACCCTCAGCGACGGCGTGGCCCAGGGATGGGTCAAGCCCGAACCCCCTTATGAAGGCACCGTCGGTGAGCACCTCAGGCCGTTCCCCGCCCGCATTCCCCTGGGCACCTCGCTGCGCGTGGCCCTGGCCGAACTGCTCCAGCATGATGCGCCGGCCATTCCCGTCTTCAACGGGAATCGCTATCTGGGGATGCTCACGTTCGAACGCCTGCACGCGGCGATGCGGCGGTCGTTGCCCGGGGACGACCCCTGACCGATGCCGTGGTGACGCCGTCCGATCAGCGTGTGAGGCGCCAGGACGCGGAGGGTCCCGAGAGCGCTGCGCCGCTGTTCAATGTCCCGGTCGTGACATGTGAACCCTGGCGCACCTGAAGAACCCCGATCTCGGCCCCGGCCACCAGCGGCACGCTGAACGTGTTGAGCCGGGCGGTCACGGGAACGCTCAGGCCGGGCCAGCCGATGACGGTCACCGGCTCGGCCACCATGACCGGTGCCGACGCACCCCACGGTGCGGAGAGCTCACCGACCACGTGTCGGGCCGGGAAGACCGGAACGGCGTTGATCGCCGGGAGCGCAGCCCTCACCAGTGCGTCGCCCGCGTCCACCGCAGCGGTGTCGGGCCCGTTCGGCCCGGACTGGCCGAGCACCGCCCCATAGAGGGTGACGGTCTGCCCGTTCACCGTCTTCTGCGCGGCGAAGAGGTAGCAGCCGTCCGTGGCCGTGTCCGACCCGGCCGCGATCCCGACGATGCCGTCCCGGCCCAAATCGAAATTGGGGTTGTAGCGGAGCCCGGCTGAGGGCACGGTCGTCTCGCCGAGCGACACGATCTGTCTGAAGACCGGGATCCCCATGGCCGCCTCGCCGAGGCGAATGAGGTCGCTCGGGGTGCTGACGGTGCCGGGATCCGCCCCGCTCGGATCGGTGATGTGGGTGTGGCCGAGGCCGAGGGCGCCGGCGGTGAGGTCCATCTTGGCGATGAAGGCCGACGTGGTCCCCGCGTCCCAGTCGGCGAGGAGCGTGGCCATGTCGTTGCCCGAGCCGACGAGGAGCCCTTCCAGCGCGTCGAGCTCGGTCAGGGTCTCGCCGGCGGTCACGGCGACCTCGGGCTCGCCCGCCACGCGGCCGGACTGGTATGCGGACAGCGTCTGGGGCGTCACCGAGATGGTGGGCCCGGAGTCGCCCCCGGGGGAGAGGGGGTGATCCTTCAAGACGACGTAGGCCGTCAGCACGCCGGCAAGCCCGGCGATGGGTGCGGGCTGGGTTTCTCGGACATGCCCCAATGGGCCCAGACCCTGCACGCTCAGCGCCGCCTCGCCGGTGGGGGGCCATGGCAACGAAGGAGCTGTCCCCGGTATGCGCACGGGCGACGTCAGTGCGGTCAGGGCGGGCGGGGACACCGGCCGGAGCCATTGCACGGCACCCCCGACCACCAGGGCAACGACAAAGAGGACCACGAAGCCCACAATGAGGCGTCGTTTGAGGCGCGCGGCGCGGTCGGCCGCCATGATCTTGCGGTCCGCCTCGCTCGGCGGTGGCAGTTGGCGCCCAATCTCAGCCAAGCGCTCCTCAGTGGCCCGGCTGAACCCGTGCCGTCGGGCATGAGCACGACGTCGTCGTTCGCCAGGCAGGTCGCTTCGGACCATCGGTTCGCACTCTATGGCCGCCCGATGCGCCGGTCACCGCGGCCCAGAGTTCCGCCCGATCAAAAGCAGGGGCTCA
>DASZJQ010000177.1:0-3295 GCA_035947875.1 Acidimicrobiales bacterium | reverse complement strand
GGCGATCTCCTCGGCCGATGTCTCCTCGACGCCCTGGGCCAAAAACCGTACCTGCGCGGCCCGGCGAAGGGCGTCTCGCGTCCGCTCGCTGCGGGCAGTCTGTGGAGGCAGGGGCACCTCACGGAGCCTACGACCCGTCGCGGCTCGGATGCGAAGAGCTCGTACCGCGACCGGCACCGTTGCCCGTTGATCGATGGGGCAGCGAGCGTCCCGGCCGTCGACGCTGTGACGCCGTCGGCGGGCACGGACATCCTGGTGGCCGCCTCACGAGGTGAAGAACTCCACCAGCACCGGGGCTAACACGGCCGGGTTCACCTCATGCGTCTGACCCTTCAGCATCCGTAGCTGGCCTCGCGGGATCGCCCCGCTCAGCACCCGGGCCGCATCCGGCATGAATGCAAGGCTCGCGTCGCCTGCCATCACGAGGACGGGCACCGACAGGCGCGTCGCCAGCACGGTCGGCACCGACCAGGGCTCGCCCAGGATGGCGGCGTGGTCATAGGCCAGGGTCGGCGCCACCGCTTCCATACCCGGCCAGAACGGTTCGCGGCGCATGGCGTCGACCTGCTCGGCGGGCGTGCCGACAAACCGCATGAACAGGGCCACCGCATCGCCTCGGCGGCCTTCGGCCAGGGCCTCTTGCAGCTGCTTGAGATACTGGCTCCAGGACTCCTGCGCGCCAGGGTCGTTGTTGTAGGGAGGCTCGTACATGGCGATCTTGCTGACCTTGCTGCCGAGCCTTATGGCCGCCCGCATGGCCAAGGGTCCGCCGGACGAGTGACCGTAGAGGAACGGCGAGCCGCCGGCGCGGTCGACTAGGGCCTCAATGTCGTCGATCTCCCGGTCGACTGCGTAGGGCAGCGTGTCCCCGCTCTCACCGCGGCCGCGGCGATCAAAGCCGTAGACCGTGAAGTGCGGCGCAAGCAGCTCGGCCAGTTCCGATCCGGAGCCGAACGAATGGACGGTCAGCGCGCCGTCGACCAGTATCACGGCGGGTCCCTCGCCCTGCTTGTCGTATGCGATGGTCGTGCCGTCGGGTGAGCTGACTGCGTCCATGGTTGTCTCCTCCGGCGTAGCCATCGGCCACATCGGTCAGCCTAAGCGCCCACGCCCACCCACAACGTTTCGTCCCACGCTGGTCGGATTGGGAAACCGTCACCGGTGGCGGCACTAGGTGGTGAAGTCGCCGACGCCCTCGCGAAGCCTGCGGATGATCCGGATCAGCTGCCGGAGATCCTGGTTGTCCAGTCCGCCCAGGCCGAATTCGACCGCATTCACAGCCTTTGTGGCGCGTTTGGCCAGGCGTCTACCTTCATCGGTGAGTTCGGCCAGGGTGGTCCGCCCGTCGGTCGGATGGGGCAGGCGGCGGACCAGCCCTTGCTGTTCCAGCCGGTTGATGATGTTGGTGACGCTGGTGGGATGGATCATGAGGCGTTGCCCCATCTTCCCGAGCGGGAGTGCGCCGCGGCGGCTGAACAAGAGGAGCACGAGGCCCTCGTATCGGGCGAACGTGAGTCCGAAGGGTCGGAGGGCGCCGTCCACCGCGGCCAGGACCATCTGCTGGGCCCGCATGATCGAGGTCGCCGCCGCCATGGCGTCGCCCACGTCCGGCTCCCAACGCTCGGACCACTGCGTGCGCGCCTCTTCGATAGGGTCGAAGTCCAGGGGTTCGGAGGCCACCGGTGGCAGGCTATCCCGGCCCGTTCCGGTGAAGCTCCCGGGGACGGCGCAGAAGGCGAGGAAGCGAGTGCCGAGACTCAACGACGACCTGGGTCACCCACTTCTCCTCGAGCGGACGCCGAGCAGAGTGGTCTCGTTGGTCCCATCACTGACTGAGGCCCTGGCGGCCACGGTGCCTGCTCGCCTGGTGGGTGCCACGGAGTGGTGCACCCATCCCGTCGGCCTCGACGTCACCAGGGTCCGGGGCACCAAGAACCCCGACCACGGGGCGATCAGCCGTCTCCTGCCGGACCTGGTCGTGGCCAACCAGGAGGAGAACCGCAGCACCGACGTCGAGCGCCTGCGGGCTGCCGGCGTCCCGGTGTGGGTCACGGTTGTGGAGTCGGTCGACCAGGCCCTCCGGTCCATGCGGCGGCTCTTCGTCGACGTGCTGGGCGTTGCCGAACCGGACTGGTTGGTGGCGGCGGACACCGAGTGGAGCCGCCCGCCCGAGGTGCCGCCCGCCGGGGTCATCGCGCCGATCTGGCGGGATCCCTGGATGGCGGTCGGATCCCGCACCTTCAGCGGCGACATCCTCGCCCGGCTCGGTCTCGGCCATCTCCTGGCCGACGCCGGCGACCGGTATCCGAAACTCGACCTGGGTGCGCTTTCGGCCCTGCACCCCGATCTGGTCCTGCTTCCCGACGAGCCGTACCCGTTCTCCGCCGAGGACGGGCCCGAGGCCTTCCCCGGCATCGCCACATCGCTCGTGTCAGGCCGCAGCCTCACCTGGTACGGGCCGGCAATGGTGACGGCCCGGGCCGAACTGGAGGATCGGATCAACGCCGCGCTGGCGACGGGCTGACCGGGCCGTGCCGTCAGCGATACCGGCGCCGGGTGGCCGCTCAGATGTTCCTCCGGTACGACCCGCCCACCTCGAACAGGGCGTTGGTGATCTCGCCGAGCGAAGCGTGGCGCACCGTGCCCATCAGTTCGGCGAAGACGTTGCCACCGGCGAGCGCGGTGTCCCGTAGGGCGTCGAGGGCCACCTCCCGATCGAGAGCGTGGCGCGCTTGGAAGTCGCGTAGCCGGGACAACTGCAGCTGCTTCTCCTCGTCGGTGGACCTCGCCAGTTCGATGGGCACGAGCGGTCCATCGGCGGTCGGAGCCGTGAAGGTGTTGACCCCCACGATGGGAAGCGTCCCATCGTGCTTCTTGTGCTCATAGAGCATCGAATCGTCCTGGATCCGCCCCCGCTGGTAGCCGGTCTCCATGGCGCCGAGCACGCCGCCCCGCTCGCTGATTCGGTCCAGCTCGGACAGGACCGCCTGCTCAACCAGGTCGGTCAGCTCCTCCACGACGAAGCTGCCCTGGAGCGGGTTCTCGTTCATGGCCAGACCCCACTCCTTGTTGATGATCATCTGGATGGCCAGAGCCCGTCGGACGGACTCCCCGGTCGGGGTGGTGACGGCTTCGTCGTAGGCGTTGGTGTGCAGGCTGTTGGCGTTGTCGTAGATGGCGCAGAGGGCCTGCAGCGTGGTGCGGATGTCGTTGAACGCCATTTCCTGGGCATGCAACGACCGCCCTGACGTCTGCACGTGGTACTTGAGCTTCTGGGACCGGACGCTGGCCCCGT
>DASZJQ010000176.1:0-7550 GCA_035947875.1 Acidimicrobiales bacterium | reverse complement strand
CTGTTGGCCGCGCACGCGCTCGGTCTGGGTTCGACCCTCACCACCCTGCCGACGCTCGGCGGCAATGAGCTGAGCGGGATCCTGGAGCTCCCTCCCGAAGTCGTGCCGGTCGCCGTCGTCCCGCTCGGTCACTTGGCCAAGCCGCTGGGCCCGCCCCGCCGTCACCCGATCTCGGCCAAGGCCCACCTGGACCGCTACGGCACACCGTTCCCTTGAGCTACTCCGCCGGCTCCCCCGCCGCCTTGGGCAACGAGATCTTGTAGACCAGCCATCCCTCGGCCACCACCTCGCTGTCGACGGCGCGGCGGATCTCCGCCTGGCAAAAGGAGACCGATCGTCCACGCCGAACCACCCACCCCTCGCCGATCAGATCGGTCTCCTTGGCCGCCGCCAGGAAGCGGATCTGCAGGTCGATGGTCAAGAGGAGGGGAATCTCGTCGTAGACGCTGGCGAGGGCCGGCACCACGCAGGTGTCGATCAGCGTGGCGATGGCCCCGCCGTGCACCATCCCGGCCGGTTGGCGCAGCTCGGGACGGTAGGGCAGCCGCATCCGGGCGTAGTCGATCCGCACCTCCTCGAGTTCGAGTCCCACCACATTGGGAAAGAGGGGCTCATCCCAGTGGCCGAACTTCGACCACCGGGCCGCTCGGTTCTCGGGGATGGGTTGGTGCAGGGCGGCCCGGTTCGTACCTTCGGCGGTCGGCATGCTCCGACCATATCGGCGCCGTCCCTCGGCCAGCCCAACCTGACACGGCGGTCAGGTCCGGGGATATGGTGACCGCGTGCAGGAACACCGGTACTACGTCGACATCGCCGCCACGCCGGACGAGCTGTGGGCCCTCTTCTGGTTTCGTGCCCCCCGCTCGCAGTCCGGTGACGTGACCATCGAGATCCTCCATCCCGGTGACGCGGTCGGCGAAGGACTGGTCCGCCATTGCACCTTCCGAGTGCCCCGCTACCTCCTCTCGGGCGGGCAGGGTCAATCGTGGGAGTGGCTGACCGAGGTCACCCCCAAGGAGTCCTGGAAGTACGACGCGATCGGCAAGCCCCTGTGGTCAAGGGCCGAAGGCCGCACCCGGTTGGAGGACCTCGGCGACGGGACCACCCGGGTTCATTTCTCCGAGACCTATCACGCCTTCAACCCCATCCTGCGCTTCCTCTTCGAGAAACGGGTCCATCGCTTCATCTCCAAGGACAACGACCAGCTGATCAAGGACTCGCTCACCAACGGTGTCCAGCTTCTCCGGGCGGCGCGAGCCAAGAAGGCCCAGCCCGCACCTTGACGATCGCCGGCAGCCACCCGATGGACGACGACATCACCTCGCCATCCGAGGGCAGGTCCCCGACGGTCGATCTCTGGGTCAACGCGCTCAGCGACGAGGGGGCCAACGACTTCACCGCCCGACCCGGCAACGAACACATCACCGACTTGCTGGGCGGCGACCTCTCCGCCGCCTCGACGCTCGGCCAGCTCGTCGCCACCATGGACAAATGTGAGGTCGACCACGGCGTGGTCGCCGCCGGGATCTCCGCGCCCGAGACCGAGGTGCTGCTCGATGACATCGCCCCCTACGCCGAGCGGCTCAGCGTCGCCCTGGTCGTCGACCGGGCCGACCGACCGGTCCGCCAAAGCGCCCGCCTCCGTGATCTGGCGCTTCACCCGGCCGTGTCCCTCGTCCGAGTCACACCGCTGGTGCAGCAGTATCCGCTCAACGACAAGCTCTACTACCCGATCTACACCGCCTGCGCCGAGTTGGGCCTGCCCGTTTCCGTCAACGTGGGCGTACCGGGACCCCAGGTCCGTTCGGCCTGTCAACATCCACAGCTCCTCGAGGACATCCTCATCGACTTCAAGGGCTTGACGGTGATCGGCGCCCACATGGGACACCCATTCGAGGCGCTCTTGATCCAGTACATGCTGAAGTGGCCCGACCTCTACCTGTCCAACTCCGCCTACCTGGCCAAGTACATGGACCCCGCCCTGGTGTCCTTCATGGACTCCTCACGGGGTATCGGGCGGGTCCTCTACGCCTCGGATCACCCGTTCCTCCCCATGGAACGGGCCACCGAGGCGGCGCGCGACCTCCCGCTCTCCGCCCGAGCGGGCGACGCTTTCATGGGCGGCACGGCGCTGCGGCTCCTCAACTTGCCGCCGTCCCTCCAGACGGGCTGAGACGGGCTGAATCGGCCTGCGGCCGGCTGAGCCCTGAGGCCCTACTCGGCCCGCCGCGCCAGTTTCGCCGCCAGGGATCGGAACGCCCGGCCGCGGTGCGAGATGTCGTGCTTCTCCGCCGCCGACATCTCGGCGAAGGTGCGCCCAGCGCCGTCCGACGGCACGAAGACCGGGTCGTACCCGAATCCGCCGTGGCCCTTGGGACCGTCGGAGATGGTGCCCTCGACGGCACCCTCGGCCCAGATCTCGCCGCCGTCGGGGAAGGCCACCAGGGCCACGGTGCGGAACCGGGCCCGACGAGTGCCGCCACCATCGGGCAGGGCCGCGAGCTCGGTCAGCACCTTGGCCACATTGTCGGCGTAGGTGACGTCCGGGCCGGCGTAGCGAGCCGAGAAGACGCCGGGAGCACCCCCCAGGGCATCGACCTCCAATCCGGTGTCGTCGGCCACGGCGGCCAACCCGGTGGCCGCGACCAGGGCCACCGCCTTGAGCCGCGCGTTGTCGAGCAGGGTCGCCCCGTCCTCGACCACGTCGGGAACCTCAGGCGGGCGGGGCACCAGCTCCACGTCCAGCGACGCGGCCAGCACGGCCGTGATCTCCGCCACCTTGTCCGGATTGGCCGAGGCCAGGACCAACCGGATGGGGGCGGCAGGGCTCACCGTGCCGGTGGTGGCTCGGCCAGCGACGCCGCCTGCAGGCTCGAGAGTTCCTTGATGCCGCCTTCGGCCAGGCCGAGCAGGCTGTCCAGCTCGCCCCGGCTGAACGCCAGGCCTTCCGCCGTGCCCTGCACCTCGACAAACCGGCCGCTCCCGGTCATCACGACATTCATGTCGACTTCGGCTCGTGAGTCCTCGGCATAGGGAAGGTCCAGCATCGGGACACCGTCGATGATGCCGACGGAGATCGCCGCCACCGAATCGGTCAGCGGCTGCTGGCTGAGGGTCCCGGCCAGCTGGAGACGAGAGAAGGCGTCGTGCAGGGCCACGTAGGCCCCGCAAATGGACGCGGTACGGGTACCGCCGTCGGCCTGGAGGACGTCGCAGTCCACCGTCACCTGTACTTCGCCCAGCACCACCAGATCACACACGGCCCGCAACGAGCGGGCGATCAGCCGCTGGATCTCCTGTGTCCGCCCCGACTGCTTGCCCTTGGCCGCTTCCCGCGATGCCCGCTCCGGCGTCGAGCCGGGCAGCATCGAGTATTCGGCCGTGACCCAGCCCTTGCCGCTGCCGCGCATCCACGGAGGGACACGGTCCTCGACCGAGGCCGTGCACAGCACCTTGGTCTGGCCGAAAGCCACTAGCACCGAGCCGGGAGCCATCACCGTGTAGTCGCGCTCGAAGCTGACGGGCCGAAGCTCGTCCAGGGCGCGCCCATCTCCTCGAGCGGTTCGGGCATCACCTCTGGCATCGTGCATCCCGTTGTCAGACATCACATTCCTTTCGGCGCCGGCTACCGGGCGCACCTCACCAATCGAAGACGGCCCCCACGCTGGCCTGGTCCACCGGCCGGCCGAAGGCCGTCTCCGCCTCGCGACGCACTGCGTCGGCCGACACCGTAGGCCACCGGTGCGTGAGGATCAGCCGCCCCACCCCGGCCGAGCGGGCCATGGTGCCGGCCTCGCCGCCACTCAGGTGCTGCAGCGTCCCCTCGGACTCCCGGGTGTAGGTCGCCTCGCAGAGGAAGGTCCCGATGCCCGATCCCAGTTCCTCCACCGACCAGCCCGGACCCGAATCCGCCGAATAGGCGAGCGTCGCCCCGTCACAATCGAGGCCCACGGCCAGGGTGGGTGGCCCGTGATCCGTGGCCACGAAGCGCGCCCGCATCGAGCCGATCGTCAGCACCATGGAGGGCGCCAGTTCCCTCCAGTCCAGCCACGGGGCCTGGGCGAAGTGTGACCACCGGCGCAGGCCCGGCGGGGCGTACACCGTGAGCCCGTTGTCCCCGCTCTTCCCAGGGCTCCGGTTTTCCCCGGTGCCCCCGTCTTCCCGGAATCGCGCCCGCCCGGGACCGAAACCGGCCCAGGTGGCAAAGGACTCCAGGTCCGTCCAGTGGTCCGGATGCTCATGGGTCAGGACCACGGCGGTGACCCCGGCCGGATCCCCCAAGCGGCACAGGTTGGCGAACGTGCCGGGCCCGGCATCAAGCAGCAGGGTGGTGGCGCCGCTCTGGACCAGGTAGCCGCTGCCGGCACCACCGGGCCCGGGCCAGCTGCCGTCGCACCCGAGGACCGTGAGCGTTCGCAATGGGGCGTCAGTTCCCGTGCTCGAGCGCCGCCGGGTACGAATGGGTGGAGATCTCCAGCGCCGCCGCGACATCGGCGTAGGTCTTGAGCTCGATCACGTTGCCGCTCGGATCGGCGATCTTGGTCTTGGTCTGCTCCACCGGGGTACCGGGATCATCGGTGGTGACCGGGACCAGCCACTCGATTTCGTACTGGCGCAGCCTCGAGATCGCCTCGTCGAAGTCGTCACGGTCGAGGGTGACGCCGAAGTGACGGGTCACCCCCGATCCACGGGAGACGCCGTCGGCCAGAGGCGTGACGTCATCCGGTCGGTCCTGCAATGTGAGCTGCATCCCGAAGAACCACACGTCCGCATAGCTCGGGCGAACGCGAGCCGCCTGGCACCCGAGGGTCCCGACGTAGAACTCCTGGGCCTCGGCCAAGTCACGGACGGGGATGGAGAGGTGGAGGATCGGCTGCATGCGGCCAGGTTACGCCCGGCCACCGGACGAAAACGGCGGCGCCGGATCGATCCCCTAACTTGATACCCATGACGACCTTCGTCGCGCTTCTGCGCAGCGTGAACGTGGCCGGTCACGGACGCATGGCCATGCCCGAGCTCAAGGAGATCTTCCTCACCCTCGGGTACGACGATGTCTCCACCTACATACAGACGGGCAACGTCATCTTTCGCACCTCCAGCCGGAGCGCGGCCAAGCTCGAGACCGAGATCGAACGGCAACTCGAATCCACGTTCGGCACCACGCCCAAGGTCATCCTGCGCACCGTTCCCGAACTGACCCGGATCGTGGCGACGAGCCCGTATCCGTCCCGGGGCGCGGACCCGGGACGGCATCACGTCACCTTTCTGGCTGCCGCGCCCTCAAAGGAGCGGCTGGCCGCGTTTCACCCACCGGACAGTGGGCGTGACGAGCTGGCCATCATCGGCCGGGAGGTCTACGTGCACACGCCCGATGGCTACGCCAACACCAAGCTGACCGGCACCTACCTCGAACGCCACCTCGGGGTATCGAGCACCACCCGGAATTGGAACACCGTCACCAAGCTCTGCGCCCTCGCCGGCGGCTGAACCGCGCCGGCTCGTTCGATGGACGTCATCGCCGTCGACTGGTCCGGAGCCGCCCATGGTGCCGGCCAACACATCTGGTTGGCCCACGTCCGCCGGGGCGAGCTCATCGATCTGCGCGGTGGCCGCCACCGGTCCGCCGTGGTCGATGACCTCATCGATCGGCGCCTGTCGTGCCCTGACGGCGTCTGTGTCGGGCTCGACTTCTCGTTCTCGTTCCCCGAATGGTTCGTGCGCCGGCACGCCTGTCGCACCATCGACGACGTCTGGGGCCTGGCGGCGCGTGAAGGCGAGCGATGGTTGGCGGACTGCGCGGCTCCGTTCTGGGGGCGACCCGGGCACCGGCGGCCCGATCTCCCCGAGCACCTGCGCCGGTGCGAACGGCACACCCCGGTGGCCGGCATCGGCGCCAAGAGCACGTTTCAAATCGGCGGGGCGGGTTCGGTCGGCACCGGCTCACTCCGCGGCATGCCCCATCTGCGCCGGCTCCGCCAGGCCGGGTTCAGCATCTGGCCCTTCCACTCGGCCTCGCCCTGGACGGTGATGGAGATCTACCCTCGCCTGCTCACCGGCCCGGTGCACAAGAGCAGCCACGAGCACCGGGCCCGGTATCTCGACGGCTCGCCCTGGTCGGTTGACCCGACCTTCGCCGCCCACATGGTCCATTCCGAGGATGCCTTCGACGCCGCCATCTCGGCGCTGGTGATGGATCGCCACCGCAGCGAACTGGCGCTCCTCGAACCGACGTCCGACCCCGTCGCCCTGCTCGAGGGCGACGTCTGGCGACCCTCCTCCTAACATCGCCTGAGTGAGCGATGACCCGGAGCGGAGCGAGACGTCGAATGGCAGCGGCCCCGCCAACGGCAACGGCCCCGCCCGTGGCAACCTCCCCGCCCGTCCGAGCCTCAATGCGGCGGTGCTCCGTCGTCGCGCCGACCGGGATTTCTACCTCCGCCTGCGCGATGCCATCCAGCAGAATCACCGGGCGCTGCAGCGCCTGGGCCGGTGATGATCGACTACCCCGAGTTGGCCGACTTCCTTCTCGTCGCCGAAGCCGTCCTGCAAACGCCGGCCAAGAAGATCGCCGAGGAAGCCAACCTCCACCTGGCCGATTCAGCTCTGCACGCGCCGGCGGCACAATTCGCCGGCCAGGACTTCTACCCCGCGTTCGCCACGAAGGCCGCCGTGCTGTGTGCCCATCTGATCAAGAATCATCCCCTCAAGGACGGCAACGTCCAGGTGGCGCTGGTGGCCACCATCGAGTTCTGCGGCCGCAACGATTTCATCTGGTCGCTCCCACCCGACGACGAGGACGGGATGGTCACCGCCTCGGTCCTGACCGACCTGGCCGCGGCGGAGCTCAACGACACCACCATCGAGAACCTGGCTCGCTGGATCGCCGATCGCATCGACGAGTCCCCGCCCGAGCCCCCACCGGGCCGAGGGCCACGTCTCTGAGCACTGAGCTGGCTCGCCGCCAGTGCGCAGCGCGCTACTCGACCTCGGCCTTGATCCGCTCGAGTGTCGTCCGCATCCCGTCGCGATTGGTCTTGCCGCGAGCCCAGCCCAACATGGCCCAGTACAGGCGGAGCGGCAGGGTCTTGGCCAGGGTGAAGGACTCGGTCACGTCAGTGCCGTCCCCACTGGCCTCCAACTGATAGCGCCAGACGTTCAGGGGTTTCTCGGGCCGGCCCACCCCGAAGGCGAATTCGCGACCGGGCTCGCTGGCCGTGACCGTGCAGGTGGTCCAGTAGATGGGGCCCTTTTGGTTTCGCTTGACATGTCCACGGAACTTGGCTCCGACGGACGGCCCGGTCGCGCCTTCGAGCCACTCGGCCTCGAATGTCTCGGGGCTGTAGCGGCCGATCTTGGTGACATCGCTCACCAGGTCCCACACCTTCATGGGGGAGGCCGCCATGTGTACCGTCACGGAATCATGCATGACCTCACCCTACGGCCCCCTCCAGGTGTCGTCCTGGTGCCGTCCTGGTGCCGTCCTGGTGCCGTCCTCGACAGCCTCCATCCGATGGGTTCATACTCACGAGTGTGGGTGGGCACCCGAATCG
>DASZJQ010000175.1:0-12129 GCA_035947875.1 Acidimicrobiales bacterium | reverse complement strand
TGAACAACGGGTGCGCGAGCACCGTGGCGGTGTGCAACGGGCCCGATGAGGAAAGCGTGAGCACGGCCCAGCTCACCGCCGAACTGTCCTACCTGGTGAACCAGGGGTACCACACCGTGACCCCGGCCCAGTACCAGGCGTGGACCGAAGGCTCCCAGACCCTCCTGCCCACGAATCCCATCCTCCTGGTGGCGGACAACGGGATCGAGTCCTTCTTGGCCGGGGCGCAGCCGATCCTCAAGGCCGACGGCTTCACCATGGCGGTGGCCGTGGTGACCGGCTTCGCCGATGGTGCGGGAGGCGTGTGCACCGAGCCCGCTTATGAGTCCGGATGCCCCGGGGCCAATCAGGACGGAAACTGGGACGCCACGTGGGCCCAGTTGGCCGCCCTGTCGCCCTCGGTCTACAACTTCATCGTGGAATCGGGCACCGGTGGACACTTCGTCCAGACCTACGACCCGAACTGCACCGCCTTCTACGCTTGCAAGGTCCCCGGTGAGACCGACGCCGCCTATGAGGCGCGCGTCCAGTCGGACCTGTCCGGCGGCCAATCCGAGATCATCTCCAAGCTGGGTGCCGGGCGCTTCACGGCCGGCGTGTGGGTCGTCCCCTACTCCAACGACGGGTACACGGCCTGCACTCAGACCGGCTGCACCCCCCAGCCTTACGACGGTCCGGCCGGTTGGCTCACGTCGTGGACGGCGCAGAACTACCCGGTCGCCTTCGTCGAGGATGCCTTCCGCAACGGCGTGCAGAACGAGCGTTTCCGCCTCGACGCCAAGGGTTGGATGACGGAGAGCGAATTCGAGAGCATGTTGACGTCAGAAATCGCCGCGGGCGACTTCACACTGACGCACACCGCGCCGGTTCCGGTCTCGCCGACCGATGTGGTCACTGACACGAGCGGCACGGGCTCGGCGATGGCGGGTCAATCGGTGACCTTCACCGCCACGCTGGCCGGCCCCTCGGGGTCCGCTGCGCCGACGGGCACTGTCACCTGGTCGGTGAGCGGGACGGCGGGTGCCACCGCGTGCACCACTTCGACCTCGGCCGTGAACGCCGGGACGGCCACCTGTGCCATCACGGTGTCGGCGCCCGGAACCTATGTCGTCTCCGCCGCCTACGGCGGGGACCAGAACTACACGTCGGCGACGTCGAGTCCCGACACGGTCACCGTGGCCCCGCCACCGCCGACGAGCACCAATCCCGTGGCGGCCATCCCGGTCATCTCCATGGACTCCACGACCATGACGCCGACCCAGGTTCAGGCCGAGCTGGCCTATCTTCAGGCCGCCGGCGACCACACCATCGCGGCCGCCGACTACGTCAACTGGGCCGAGGGCCACACGGTCGCCTTGCCGGCGAATCCGATCCTCCTCACGGTGACGGGCGACAATGAGAGCTTCCTGGCGGCGGTCACCCCGTCTCTGGTCAACGACGGGTACAGCGCAGTCGACTTCGTGTCCACCGCTCAGGCCGACCTCGGGGGCTCCTCGGCCACGTGGGCTCAGCTGGCCGCCCTGACGCCGTCCGCCTGGCAGTTCTCCTTCTCATCGGGCGCCAACGGCGGCACTTTGGTGGCGAGCGATCCGAGCACCTGCAACGTCTTCTACGCCTGCGAGTCGACCGGTGAGGGTGATTCGGCCTACCAGAGCGCGGTCATGAACGACGTCGGTGCCGGACGGCTCGAGTTGGACAACCAACTGTGGATGCAGACGGTGAATGACTTCATGTGGTCGGCACCGTTCGGTGATGCCGGACAGGCCGGGCAGCCATACAACGGTCCGGCCGGTTGGCTCTCCCTGTGGGCCTCCTACGTGTTCCCGGTGGTCTTCGTCTCCGGTGGAGCGAGTGGCAACAACCAGCACAACGTCCTGGACCTCACCGGCTCTACCACCGAGGCGACCCTCGAGTCCACGCTGTCGAGCGACCAGGCGAACGGTACGTTCAACGGCTGAGCGGCCTGAAGCTCAGGTGCTCAGGTGCTCAGGTGCTCAGGTGCTCAGGTCGGTCAGGTTGGTTTCGGCCGAGTCGACTCATCTAACTCCCCGGGCCGACCGGGGTTGCCTTCTCGGCCTCGAGGGCCCCATCGGTGCCGTCGACGTCGTCCATGACCGCCAGCACTTCTTCGGGCACGGCCGGCCCGGATCGTTTGGCCACGCCGGTGGTGAGGAGGCGGCCGATGACCGGCACCTCGGTCAGGGACTCGGCGCGCATGATCTGGACGACCACCGGGACGAATTGCTCCGCCGAGTCGAAGACGATGTAGCGGGGGAGCCAGGTTGGTTCGTACTTGGCGTTGAAGCGCCACAGCGTCTCGATCTGCAGCACGCCCGAGAGGCGCCGTAAGGCCCAGCGTTCCACCCGCTGGGTGACGCCGTCCCCCGATTCACCATCGAGCACGGAGCGGAGGGCGGCGAAGTTGAGGCTGAGCCCCTTCATGCCGATCTCTTTCAGATGGGCGATGGTCGAGCACAGGGCGAAGTCGAGCAATCCATTGGGGTGCTCGTCGGGGTCCCGGCGCATGAGGTCGAGGGAGTACCCACCGATGGCCGGTGACGGCACGAACTGGCACATGGCCACCGGCGCCCCGTCGGGCCCTTCGACCAGCGTAAGGAGGAGGCCGCTGTCGCGGGCATCGAAGAGCCGGCCCAACATCATGGAGAACCCACGCTCCTGCTCACCCCGGCGGTTCTTCGCCATGAGCTCGACCAGACGGGCCGCGTCCTCGGGAGCCAGCTTGGCCGGGTCCAGGAAACGGACCGTGTAGCCGTAGCGGGCGACCCGATTGACCGCTTGGCGCAACCCCTTCATCTTGCCGCCCTCGAGTGAGAACCGACGCGGGTCCACCACTGCCTCATCGCCGATGTACAGGAAGCGCATGCCGGAGGCCTGGTAGGTGGGGAGCCATTCCTCGCCGGCGCCCATCACGCCCAATCCCCAGCCGTGGCGGTCGACGTAACGGCGGAAGGCGTCCCACACGTGGGCCCGCTCGGAGAAGGGGCCGATGGGATCGGGCGAGACGAGGCACACCCCACCGAGGATGGCGTAGGCCACCATGGAGTCGCGGTGGAAGAACCACTGTTTGTCGTCGCGCAGGGCGAAGTAGTCGAGAGTCCCGGTGCCGTGGCGGCGCACAATGTCGCGGGCCCGGATCTCGGCGGCCCGGCGGCCGACCGTGCCGCGGCCGGTGAGGATCCGGCGATCCACCACGGGGCGGGTGAGCACGTACAGGGCGAAGACGACCAATGTGATCCCCACGGCCAGCAGGCTCCACGATGCGTAGCGGTTGATGTGCGGGGGAAAGGCGATCGACTGCACCCCGATGAGGCGTTCGACCGACCCCAGGAGGACGTCGGGCCATCCGGGCAGCGGGTGGTGGTGCACGCGACCGGCCACCTCCACCCCAACGAAGGCTCCCAACGTGGCCGTCACCCCGCCGATGAGCAGAATCAGGACGGCGGAGACGATCGTGCCCTGTTCGGTCTGGGCCCGGAACCGCTCACGCTGGACGATGAAGAGGACGAGGACGGCGGCACCCACCAGCAGGTCGACGACGTCGAGGGAGTGAACGAGGTGCAGGGCCAGCGTGGTGGCGAGGAGGGCCACCGCCATCATCCAGGAGCGGCGCTGACCCCGAAGGACGCCGCGCGACAGCATGACCATCCCGATCCCCGACAGTGCCACCAGGGCACCCGCCGCCTGGGTCACCCCGATGGGGAGATACTGCTGGATCAGGTGCAAGTGATCACGCAGGGGTTCGGTGAAGGCCGAGAGGAGGTCGATCAAACCGGCCACGAAGAGCGCGGTGGCGGCCAGCCGGCGGATTCGCCGCACCCGGATGCGGTCCGCCGCCACTTCGGGCGCGGGCGGCCACGAGGCACCGCCCGGCCAGCTGGCCACCAGTTCGGGGTGGAGCTCGGCGGCGTGGGTGCGGCCCTTGACGATGGTGTCGCTGGTGATCAGGCGCTCGCCCAGCGTGGCCAAGGGCAGATCGACCTCGGCCTGCATGAGGCGGACGTGCAGGTCGGCTCCCGTCTCGATCTCCAAGGTGGCCGACTGGCGGTGGTGCAGAAAGGTCGGTGGGAGACCGAACCGCCCGCGGTGTTCGTGCACCAGCTCGGACGTCGCCCCCGGGCAGGCGAAGAACCCGGCATCGAGGTGGGTCAGTTCGGGGACCAGCGCACCCCCGGCGACCAGGCCGCTGGCCCCACTCTCGATGGCCAGCCGGGTGGCGTCCAGGGCATCGAGTTCTCCCACGTTGATCAGGGTGGATGCCGTGGGTTGGGTCCCTTGGGGGCGCCCGCCGCCTGACGCCCAGGGCGAGCCGAGATCCCCACCACCGAGAGCGCGCCAGATACCACGGGAGGTGAGGGCCACGACCACGCCCAACACCGCCAACAATGCGACGGCGATGAGGACGGTGACCAGGAAACGGGAGAACCACCCGGCCGCGTAGGCATGTTCCAGCGCCCGCTGTTGACGAGGGGAGCGGAACACATGGCCGAGTCCATCCCTCACCAATTCGAGGCGGAGGAGGAGGGCGATGGCGGCCAACACGAGCGGTGGGACCCACAGATAGCGCCTGAGCCGGCGGTACAGGAGGCGGGAGGTGACAAATCGACGGGCCTGGCGCGGGTCGTCCAGTCGCTCCATCCCGACCAGCCACGGCCGCTCGTCATCGGGCGCGACGTCAACCGGTTGTGCCAGGTCGGGTCGTTGCGTGCCGGCGCGCACCAGGACCTTGCGTATCCCGGCGCCGGTCACGCACTGAAAGTCAACGGCGGGATGCACCACCACACCGAGCTCGGTGAGCGCGTCGACCAGCTCACCGTGTTCCGCCGCCTCCGGCAGGACCGCCATGATCTGCGTTTCCGGTCGGGCGGCGAAGGACGCGAAGGCCGCGGTCAGGTCACGGTGGAGCGAAAGGACCTCGGCCGGCCCCGGTGCCCCGGGGCACCCGGTGGCCACCAACTGGCCGCAGACCACGACGATGCCGGGGCCCTGCCATTCGGACAGTGTCTGGGCGATGTCGCGACACGCCGCCAACGAGCTCGCCGACGGTGTGGAGGGGAGCAGGAGGTCGCCCACCACCATGACCCGCCGTCCGAGGGCGACGTCGACCGATACCCCGGCATCGGGCCGCGTCGCCAATGCAGCCTTGTCCTCAACGTCGGCTTCCACGGTCATGCAGCGTCCATCGTGCCACCAACGCGGGGTCGAAGCCCGCCAGAGAGCCCATTGGGCCCAGTCGTGGGAGCCGCACCTGCCCGATAGGCTGATCGATCGTGTCTCGCCACCTCTGTCTCGGTCGGGCCCGGGCCGAATGAGCGCGACAGAGCAGGTCAAGCCCAATTGGCGATGGAAGGAAGCCGACGGCCCGGCCCGTCAATGGGGCGACGCGGTCATCTTCGACATCGACGGGGTCCTGTCCGACGCCGCCGGTCGCCAACACTTCATTGAGCAGGGGAACCGCGACTGGTCGGCCTTTTTCGAAGCCTGCGGCGACGATCCTGTCATCGAGGAAGTGGCCCGGCTCCTCGAGCTCCTGGACTCGTCCCTGGCGGTGATCCTGTTGACCGGCCGCCCGCTGCGCGTGCAACCGCAGACGCTGGCCTGGTTGCAGCGCTACGGGCTGCGTTGGGATCTGCTGGTGATGCGTGACCGGGGTGACTACGCGCAGGTGACGTCGTTCAAGCAACAGGTGGTGGCGGATCTGCGGCAACGGGGCTTCAATCTGCGCCTGGCCCTCGAAGATGACCCGTCGAACCACGCCATGTTCGTGGCGGCGAACATTCCCTGCGTCTACATCCATTCGGGGTACTACGAATGACGCGTGGCGCGGCGCTGGCGACGCCAGCCGGCGGCGAGCGCCACCAGGGCCAACAGCAGCACCGGGAGGTCACCGAGATGGTCGTAGACGGTGAATCCCCGACGCAGCGCCGCGGTGGCTCTCACCACGGCCGGCGGGCCTAAGACCGAGCGCTGCTCCACCGTTCCCACCTGGTTGACCATGGTGCTGTACCCGGTCGGAGCGGCCTGAACCAGATCGCGGCCCGTCTCGACCGCCTGCACCGCATCGGCGGCCACCTCCTGGGTCGGGATCTGGGCCGTGGCGTAGGACGAGGTGTTGGTCGGGACGACGAGGAGCTCCGCGCCGGCTCGCACCGAGGTGCGGCTGCGGCTGGCGTAGAACACCTCGAACGAGACCAGTGTCCCCAGCGATCCGGCCGGCGTGCGCATGAGCCCGGTGCCGTGACCCGGCACGGCGTCCAGTGGTACCTGGGCCAGGTCGGCCAGGTGGGAGACGAGCGAGCGGAAGGGGACATACTCGCCGAAGGGGACCCGGTGCACCTTCTCGAACGTCGCCACGATGCGGCCGGTGGGCCCCCAGGCCACGATCTCATTGCGAAACGCCGTCGGGGACACCGGCTCGGTCACCCCGGCCACCAGCGTGGTCCGCAGGTGCCGGGCGATCCGGCTCATCGTCGACCCTTGCGGCGAACCGGCCAGGGTTCCAGACAGGGCGATGACATCTTCGGGCCACAGCACCAGGGAGGGCGAAGGACGATGACGTCCGACCTGGGAGTCGGCGGCCAGTTGGGCCGTGAACACCATGGCCGGCGGCACTTCTTCCTGGTTGAGACCGCGACGCCCACCCCCTTGGACCAGGGCGACCGAGATCGACCGCACGGGCGGGCCACCAGCGGGCGCCACCGCGCCGATCAGAACCACCACGGCCAGGCCGACCAGGACGATCGCACCCCGGACGCGCACCCGATCCATGCCGCAGACGAACGTGGCGACGCCGACGCCGCCCGCCCAAACCGCGGCCGTGAGGAGCAAGGGCCCGCCCAACCGGGCCAGGGGCAACAAGGGCCCATCGGCCTGACCCAGAAACACGCCGCCCAGGGGGAGCCCGCCGAAGGGCCACGTCATGCGGGCGGCCTCGGTCAAAGTGAAGGCGGCCACGTAGGCGGGGGCGCGACCGCGCCGTGGGGGGGTGAGCCCCGCCGCCGCGGCCATGAAGAGGGCCTCGACCACGATGAGCACGAGTGCGCCGTACCAATTGAACGCCCGGGCCCACATGAGCCCCAGGGCGAAGCAGCCGATACCGGCCCACCACCCCGACCACAGTCGCGCCGCCCAAGGCAGAGCGCCCAGACGCCAGTAGAGCAGCCCGGCGCCGGCCAGACCCAGGGGCCACCACCCCCACGGCGGAAGGGAAAGGGCCAGAAGGAGTCCGGAGACCAGAGACGGCAGCAGGATCCGGCCACGGCGCGCCGCGCCGCTCACGTCGAGGGTGCGAGCATGACCGCGTGCGCGGCGGCCCTTCCGCTGGCGATGCAGGCGGGGATGCCCACGCCGCGATAGGCCGACCCGGCCACGGCCACGCCGCCGAGTCGGGCCGCGGCCGCCTCGATACCGGTGGTCCGTAGCAAGTGGTGCACGCGGTACTGCGGGAAGGCCAGCGGCCAGCGGGTGACCCGTGCTTCCATCGGGGCACCGGACAATCCGACCAACGCACCGAGCTCGTCCCAGACCCGCTCGATCACCTCGGCGTCGGTCCAGGCGTCGGCCCGGTCATCGCCGAAGCGACCCAGCGAGGCCCGTAGGAGGTGTTCCCCGGGACGGGCCAGATGCGGCCATTTCTGCGAGAGGTAGGTGCACGCCGTGACGGCCCACTGGTCGTCGTCGCGCCCCCCGGCGCTCCGTCGCGGTACCAGAAAGCCGGTACCGCTCAGCGGCGTGGTCACCGAGTCATCCGCCACCCGCAACGACACCAGGGCGACCGAGGCATAGTCGATGCCGCCCAGGAGCCCACCGAGTTCGTCGTCGTGTGGCTGCAGCAGTCGGGCGGCGATGGGAGCCGGGGTGGCGATCACGACACCGTCGGCTTCGAGGACCTGGTCTCCGTGCCTCACGGCCCAGGAGGTGCCCCGCCGCTCCAGGGCGTCGACCGGGAGCGCCAGATGGACGGCGACCCCCCGGGCGGCGAGGGCGGCGCCGAGCCGGGTCACCAATGACGACATGCCACCGTCCAGCGCCCAGAACAGTGGGGGTGCATCGGCACCCGGGGCGGGAACCTCGGCCCGCAGGGCCCGCATGAGACTGCCCCGTCGTTGGGCCGCCGCCAGCAGCGGCGGGAAGGTGGCTGTCGTCGACATGTCGTCGACCGAGCCGGCGTGAATGCCCCCGATGAGGGGATCCACCAGCCGGTCGACCACCCGCCGCCCCAGCTTGTGGGCCACCAGAGGTCCCACCGACCGGTCGCCGATGGGCCCGCGCAGGTCGGGCCGGGGCAGGAGAGCGTCGCGGGCCAGCCCGGCCACGCCGCGCAGTCCGAGAATGCCAGAACGCGCCGAGGGCCAGAACCGGGATGGGACGCCCAGCGCCAGCCCTTCGGGGAGCGGGCGAACCCGCCCACGCGCCCAGACCCCGGCCCCCCGGCCGCCGATGGGCACGAGCGATTCGCCGAGTCCGATCGCGTGGCAGAGATCGAGCGCTTCGGGTCGGCGACCGAGAAATCCATCCGGCCCGAGATCGACCACGCCGCCACCGAACGTCTCACTGTGCAAGGGGCCGCCCAATCGGGCCGATGATTCGACCAGGGTGATCTGGGGCGCCTCGTGCCGCGGGCCGCCGTCGCCGCCCGTCAACTCCCAGGCCGCCACCAGCCCGCTGATCCCTCCGCCGATGACGGCGACGCGTGTCACGGGCATGCTCTCAGTCACACCGCGCCGCGGTAGTGCAGACCACATCGGCCAGGACACCCATGAAGGCGCCGTCGTCGTTGAGTGATGCGGTGCGGGCGAAGCGCAGGCCCGCTTCCTGCGCCACGGCGGCGAGCTCGATATCGATGTCGTAGAGGATTTCCAGGTGGTCGGCCACGAATCCGATGGGGCAGACCACGACGCCATCGGTGTGATCCGTACGGCCCAATTGGCCCACCACCTCACGCACGTCGGGGCCGAGCCAGGGTTCGGGTGTGCGGCCCGCGCTCTGCCAGGCCACCAGCCAGCGGGAGAGGCCGGCGGCCTGCGCCACCAGGCGAGCCGATGCCTCCAGCTGCGCGGGGTAGGTGTCGCCCAGGGCGCGCACCCGCTCGGGTAGCGAATGGGCGGTGAAGATGACCGGGTACCGCGTCCTTTCGGAGGGCGGCGCGAGTGCGGCCAGGGCCTCGTTGACCCGAGTGGCCATCAGGGTCACGAAACCGGGCTCGTCGTACCAGGGCGGCACGGCATGGAGACGACACTGCGGCCCGAGCGTGGTCTCGGCCCGCTCGATGTACTCCTGCGAGCCCATGGTCGATCCGTGCGGCGTCAACACCAGACCGATGACGTCGCGTCGGCCGGCGCGCAATTCGAGGGCGGCGTCTTCAATGAACGGGGCGGTGTGCTTGGCTCCGAAGGCGACGGTGAAGCGATCGCCGGCTCGCCGCGTCAACGCCGCAGTGAGGCCGGCCACCTGTGCGGCCGTCACCTCGTTCAGGGGCGAGGTGCCACCGATGGCGGCGTAGCGCCGTTCCAGTTCGGAGAGTTGTTCGGGTGACGGCGGCCGTCCTCGGCGGATCCGCGTGTAGAAGGGCGCGATGTCGGCGGGACTCTCCGGGGTTCCGTGCGCCATGACGAGAACCCCGACCGGCTCGCTCGGCTCGCTCATCCCCGGGTGCTCTCGGCGTGCACGAGGTCGACGACCGCGGCCAGGATCCCGACATCGGCCTCGGGGAGCACGCCATGCCCGAGGTTGAACACGTGCCCGGTCCCGGTCCCGTCGGCGCCGCCGCGGGCCAGCACCTGCCGGGTGGCCGCTGCGACGACCGGCCAGGGCGCCGCCACGCAGAGGGCCGGATCCAAATTGCCCTGCACGGCCCGGTCCGGTCCGACGCGTTGGCGGGCGGCGTCGAGCGGCACCCGCCAGTCGACCCCGACCACGTCGGAGCCAGCGGTGGCCATGAGGCCCAGGAGCTCACCGGTTCCCACGCCGAAGAGGATGGAGGGCACCCCGAGGTCGGCGATCCCGTCGAACACGGCCCGCGTGGTCGGGAGGACGAACTGCTCGTACTCGTCGGGGGAGAGCGCCCCGGCCCAACTATCGAAGAGCTGGACCGCCTGGGCCCCGGCCTCCACCTGGGCCCGGAGGAAGGTCACCGACATGGCGGCCAGACGAGCGGTCAGCTGCCCCCACAGGACCGGGTCACCGTGCATGAGCGACTTCACCTTGATGAAGGTGCGAGACGGGCCGCCCTCGATGAGATAGCTGGCCACGGTGAACGGCGCACCGGCGAAGCCGATGAGCGCGGTACCGGTGCCCGCCAGCTCGCGGGCCACCAGGCGGGCCGCCTCGGTGACGTAGGGCACGTCGGTCTCGGGCTCGAGCGGGCGGAGCCGGCGCAGGTCATCGGCCGAGCGGAACGGCTCGGCCACCACCGGGCCCCGGCCCGGCTCGACGTCGATGCCGAAACCGATGGCCTGGACGGGCACCACGATGTCGGAGAACAAGATGGCGGCATCGACGCCGTAGCGCCGGACCGGTTGGAGGGTGAGCTCGGCCGAGAGCGCAGGATCGGCGATGGCCGAGAGGATGGAGCCTTCACCGCGGGCGGCGCGGTACTCGGGCAATGCCCGACCGGCCTGGCGCATGAACCACACGGGCGTGCGGGACACCGGTCGACGCAGGCACGCCTGAACGAGGCCGAGCTCCGCCTGGCCCGGCGCGGGGTTCACCCGAGCGGCTCGACGACGACCGCCGTGCCGTAGGCGCAGATCTCGGTCCAGTTCCCGCCCATCTCGGAGGTGTCGAACCGCATGGCGAGCACGCAATTGCCGCCCCGGGCCTCGGCCTCGGCCACCATGCGACCGGTCACTTCTTCCCGGCTCAGCTGGAGGTTCTTGGTCAGGCCCTTGAGCTCGCCCCCCTTGAGGGACTTGAAGGCGGCACCCATGTTCGATCCGACGTTGCGCGAGCGCACCGTCAGGCCGAAGACCTCGCCGAGGACCGACGTCACCTTGTACCCGGGCACGTCGTTCATGGTCGAAATCAGCATGTGGGTCCTTTCGCCTCGTCCGCCCGGCTCATCGTAGGCGTCGGGCGCCGTGCCTCCGGGTCGTCGGCCGTCGCCTAAGCTGAACCGTTTCCCTGACGGGCGAGGGGAGAAAGGGGAGCCGTGCCGAACCATCCCGATCTAGAGGCTGAGCAGGAGTTTCTCAATCGCGCCTACGACGGCTTGGAGGGCATGCGGGGTGAGGCGCGCCAGATGCTCCAAGGCGTCCTCGATCTGGGCAAGGGCGGCACATTCCAATCTCGCACCGAGCGCGACATCGTGGTGCGCACCAGCCTGGCCCGCCTGGAGCAATTGGACATCGGCGACCAGGCGCTCTACTTCGGGCGCATCGACCGCTTTCCCGAAGGGGACAACGAAGACGGGTCGCTGCTCGGTGAGTCGTTCCACATCGGGCGTTTGGCGGTGTCGGGCCCGGACCACGAGCCACTGGTGGTGGACTGGCGGGCGCCGGTGGCCGAGCCGTTCTACCGAGCCACCGGGCTCGACCCCCAAGGCCTGGCCCGACGTCGCCATCTGGCCGTGCGGGGTCGGGCCGTGCTCGGCTTGGAGGACGAGTATTTCGTCGACCCATCGAGGGCGCCCGGGGCACCCATCCTGCCGGTGCCCGAGGCCGGATCCTCCAACGGCTCGGCCGGGGAGCGCCTGCTCTCCGAGGGCATGGTGCTGGGTGGCCCCGGTGCCTTGCTCTCGGCCCTCGGCCAGGCCCGCACCGGGCACATGGGCGACATCATCGGCACGATTCAGCGCGAACAGGATGAGATCATCCGTTCCCCGCTCTCGGGGATCCTGGTGGTCCAGGGTGGGCCCGGTACCGGGAAGACGGCCGTGGCCCTGCACCGGGCGGCCTACCTGCTCTACACCCACCGCTTTCCGTTGGAGCGACAGGGAGTCCTGGTGGTCGGGCCCAACCCGCTCTTCCTGCGCTACATCGAGCAGGTACTCCCGTCGCTCGGGGAGACCGGGGTCAGCCTGTCCACCGTGGCCGGGCTGGTGCCCGAAATCCGGGTGATCGGGGTCGACGATGCCGCCACGGCGAAGCTCAAGGGCGACGTGCGCATGGTCGA
>DASZJQ010000174.1:0-5853 GCA_035947875.1 Acidimicrobiales bacterium | reverse complement strand
CGCGTTTCCTTCTCAATGTGGCCAAGAAGGTCGAGGGGTCGCCCCGGGAAACCACCTTGAACGGGCAGCCGGCCATGGTGTTCATTCATGGCGGGCAGGTGGTCACCGCCCTGGTTCTGGACATCCTTGACGGCAAGATCGTCGGCGTCCGGGTCGTCTCGAATCCCGAGAAGCTCGGCCGCCTGACCGCTGAGCTGGTGCCGATCTGATCATGACAGGACACGAGCGCCCGGGGTGGGGATCGCCCCGGATGTCACCCCCTCGGCCTACGGTGAGCGCGTGGAGAAACCGTGACGACTCCCAAGAGCGAGCTGGTCCGTATCGCCCAGGCGGCAGCCACCCACTCATGGGACGTGACGGCGATTCCTTCTGCGGTGATGGCGACGCGGGAGTCGGGCCGCCTCGGAGAGCCATGGGTGGTCATGGCCACGACCACGGCTCGGGGCCTGCGGGTGTCGTTCTTTCATCCGGGCGATGCCCTCGACGCGCAAGGCGAGGAGCTCTCCGACCTCTCGGGCAATCCCCGGGAGATCGGGCGACAGCTCCGGACCATTCTCGAGGACCTGGCAGAGGGCGCAGCAGCCTGAGCCACTTGTTGGTCCGCCCGGTCAGCGCAGGTCGCGACGCCTGACCTTGCCCGAGGCGGTGCGCGGCAGGGAAGTGGTGAAGACGACTTCCTTGGGCGCGGCCCAGGGAGCCAGTGTGGCCTTGACGAGGTCCACCAGTTCTTCGGTTCCCGGTTGGCGCTGGGCCGGCACGACCCAGGCCACCACCCGCTCACCCCACTCGGGATCGGATCGCTTCCAGACGGCCACCTCGGCCACGCCGCCGTGCGCGGCCAAGATCCCTTCGACGGCGTCGGGCCACACCTTCTCGCCTCCCGTGACGATGACCTCGGTCACCCGACCCCGTACCGCCAGAGTGCCGTCGTCGTTCACGGAGCCGGCGTCACCGGTGGCGAACCACGTGCGTGACCCATCCGGTCCGGTGACGCGCCCGTCGGCCCCGTCGCGGTAGCAGCGCATGAGCATGGGGGCGCGCAGCAGGATCTCGCCTTCTTCGGTGCCGTCCTCGAAGTGGGCCAAAGCGATCTCCGCGCCGTCGAGCGGGACACCGTCGTAGACCACCCCGGATCCGGTCTCGGTCATGCCGTAGGTGGCGACGACGTTGGGGGCCAGTCCGTCGGGGGGTCGGCTCCCCCCCAGGAGGATGCAGGTGAAGGACGCCGGGTCGATCCGGCGGAGTCCCGTGGCCACCAGCGAGACGTGAGTGGCCTCGCCGTCTCGACCAAGGCGCTCGATCACGCCGGCATCGAATCCGGGGAGCACGGTGAGGGGCGTGTCGGTGAGCAGCGCCCGGGTGACGACCGAGAGCCCGCCGACGTGCGCCAGCGGCAGGCAGGCCAACCAGGAGTGTCGGGTGGCGTCCACCGCGAGACGCTCCGAGGAGGCGCGGGCCGAGGCGCCGATGCCCTCATGGGTCAGCACCACGCCTCGGGGCTCACCCGAGGAACCGCTCGTGGCCACCACCAGCGCGTCGCCCTCCTCGACCCCGAGCCCGTCGTCCAAGCGATGGAACTCGCCGTCGGAGCCCACGACCCGGGTGGGGCGCAGGGCTTGGAGGAGCGCCCGGCGGGCGGGCTCGGGCAGTCGTGGGTCGAGCGGAGCGGCGGCGTCACCGGTGTCCCATGTGGCGCGCAGGGCATCGACGAAGCCCGGTCCCCCCGGCAAGTCGAGTGCAACGAGTTCAGGCACTGGCAGTAGCGTAGGACGCCGTGCAGACCGTGGTCACCGGCAGTCCCCATGATCCCCTTGACGACCTTCGTCCGCTTGCGGCACCCAAATGGGTGGAAGAGGGATCCTTCACCGACATCCGCTACGAGGTGGCCGAAGGCATGGCCAAGCTGACCATCTGCCGTCCCGAGCGTCGCAACGCCTTCCGGCCCCAAACACTCTTCGAGCTGACCGACGCCTTCACCAGGGCCCGCGACAATCCGGAAGTCGGGGTCATCGTCTTGTGCGGCGAGGGGCCCGACGCCTTCTGCTCTGGGGGTGACCAGACGATCCGCGGCGACGACGGGTACATCGGCGACGACCAGGTTGGCCAGCAGGGGATCGGGCGCCTCAACGTGCTCGATCTGCAGATCCTGATGCGCCGTATTCCCAAACCGATCATTGCCATGATCGCCGGCTACGCCATCGGTGGCGGTCACATCCTCCATCTGGTCTGTGATCTGTCCATCGCGGCCGACAACGCCCGCTTCGGGCAGACCGGGCCCAAGGTCGGGAGTTTCGACGGCGGGTACGGCTCGTCACTGTTGGCCCGAACCATCGGGCTCAAGCGGGCCAAGGAGGTCTGGTTCCTCTGCCGGCAGTACGACGCCGCCCAGGCGCTCGACTGGGGGTTGGTGAACACCGTCGTTCCACTGGACGACCTGGAGATGGAGACCGTGGCCTGGTGCCGCCAGATCCTTACCCTGTCACCGATCGCCTTGCGGATGATCAAGGCCGGCATGAATGCGGCCGACGACGGGCTGGCCGGTGTCCAGCAGTTGGCCGGCGACGCCACCATGCTCTTCTACATGTCGGAGGAGGGCCAGGAGGGGCGTAACGCCTTTGTCGAACACCGGGCCCCGGACTTCTCCCGCTTTCCCAAGCGGCCGTGACCACGCCGTGGCGGCTGTGGGTGGCTGGTGCGCGCCCCCGCACGTTTCCGGCGGCCGTCGTCCCGGTGGCGGTCGGGACCGCCGTTGGCTATTCCTCGAGCGGACGCCTGGCCGTCGTTTCCTCCCTTGGTCACCACGGCCGCCAGTCACCCGCCGTGGTCACGGTGGTGCATCAGCTCAATTGGGGCCACGCAGCGTGCGCGCTGGTCGTCGCCCTCTTCATTCAGATCGGGACGAACTTCGTCAACGACTATGCCGACGGGGTACGCGGCACCGATGAAGTGAGGGTCGGGCCGGTCCGGCTGGTGGCGGGCGGCTTGGCCACGGTGCGCGCCGTCAAGATCGCCGCGCTCGCGTCCTTTGGTGTCGCCGCTGCGGCCGGGCTGGTCTTGGCGGCCACCGTGAGCTGGTGGCTCGTCCCGGTGGGGCTGGTGTGCGGGCTGGCCGGATGGGCGTACACCGGTGGCCCCAAGCCCTACGGCTATTTCGGTCTGGGTGAGGTCTTCGTCTTCATTTTCTTCGGGCTGGTGGCCACGGCTGGCTCCGCCTATGTCCAGCACGCCCCGTTCAGCGTGGCCAACGGTTCGAGCATCTACAGCTACCACTTCGATTGGGCCTACCCGCTGTGGGCCGGCATACCGGTCGGCCTGCTGGCGGTGGCGCTGCTCGAGGCCAACAACATGCGCGACATCGAAACCGACACCGTGGCCGGCAAGCGAACGCTGGCCGTGCGGCTGGGTCGCCGCAAGGCCGGGCTGCTCTACGTGAGCTTGCTCATGGTCGCTGCGGTGTCCATCGGCGTCCTGCACCGTTGGAACGCCTGGGCCTTGTTGGGCTTGGCGGCGCTCCCCCTGGCCGTCTACCCGATCGGGCTCGCCCTGGGTGAACGAAAGGGCAAGCAGCTGCTCCCGCTCCTCGGGGCCACGGCGCGTCTCCAGATCGGCGCCGGCCTCTTCCTTACGGCGGGGATTGTGGCGGGGTCGATATGAGCGGTGTCAGGGCCAGCCAGTGACGGATCAGGCGGGCCGTCGTGGCCGGCTGGGCCAGGTGCACGGCATGACCCCCACCGGGGATCAACGTGGCCACGCCGTCGGGCAACTGGCGGGCCAACCGAAGCGCATGGGCGCTGAAGCGATCGTCGTCCGTTCCGGCCAGTGCCAGGACGGGCGCCTTCACGGCACCAAGGTCATCCCACCGGGGTTCCTGGGCCCCGGTCCCGGCCAGGCGCAGGCTCGAGGCCAGGCCCACGGCGCTGTTGCGACGGCGCTCGTCCCACTGTGCCGCCGCTCCCAGTCGGGCGAACATCGGACCGCGGACCCAGCGCCTGAGGAACGCGTCCACGTCACCCGACGCCTCCAGGGCGGCAGCCGTCGCCTCGTCTGCTTCCCGCCGCGCCCGGCGCGCCGCCGCATCCTCGATGCCGGCGGTGCCGCCAATGAGCACCACGCGGCCCAGAGCGAGGTCGCCGTCGATGGCCACATGGAGAGCCACCCGGGCACCGAGCGAGTAACCCAGCAGATCACAGGGGTCGTCGCCGACGGTGCCCCTGACGGCCTCGGACACGAGCGCAGCGGTCGCCGGAAGATCGGCCCGCACCTCGTCGGAGCCGGCATGACCGGGCAGGTCGATACCGATCAGCAGGCGGTCCTCCGCCATCAGATCGCCGAAGGCACCCCACAAGCGGGAGGTCTGGGTGAATCCGTGGAGGAGGGCCAAGGGTGGCCCGGACCCACGCACCTCGACATGGAGCGGCACGGCTGATGAGCGTACAGGCCACCTTCGCGGACACCCTGGTGGATGAGTGGGTGCGCGCCGGCGTCACCGAGGCCGTCGTCTGCCCGGGCTCGAGGTCGACGCCCTTGGCCCTGGCACTGGCGGGGCGCTCCGAGGTGCGTCTCCACGTCAAGCTGGACGAACGCAGCGCCGCCTTCTACGCCATCGGGCTCTCGCTGGCCACCGGGGTCCCGACCGTCGTCTGCACCACCAGCGGCACGGCGGCGGCGGAGCTGCACCCGGCAGTGGTCGAAGCCCACCAAGGACGGGTGCCGCTGATCGTGTGCACGGCCGACCGCCCACCCGAGCTCCACGATGTCGGGGCGTCACAGACGATCGACCAGATCGGGCTGTTCACCACCGCGACGCGGTGGGCCTGTGCCCCGGGCGTGCCCGAGCCGGACCAGTGCGCCTCGTGGCGGCCTCTCGGGATGCGGGCCTTCGCCGAAGCGTGTTGGGGACCTCTGGGCCCGGGACCGGTCCACCTCAATCTGGCCTTTCGGGATCCCCTGATCGGTGACGCCGGCCCCCTTCCGCCGGGCGTGGGTCCAGCCCTGGTGCGCCCGGATCCACCCACCCTGCCGCTGGCCGGCCCGTTGGCCGGGCGAGGCATCATCGTCGCCGGCGGCGGTGCCACGCAGCACCCCGCCCGACTCCTCGAGCTGAGCCGGCGTCTCCGGTGGCCCCTCCTGGCCGATCCCCGTTCGGGGTGCCGGGTGGACGGGACCATCGCCGCCGCCGATGCCATCGTGCGGACCGGCCCGCCGCTGGCCGAGGCGGTGGTGTTGCTCGGGACACCGTGGCTCTCCAAGGAGGTGGCTGACTACGTCGGCCGCTGCGCCGCCGAAGGTGCCCACGTCGCGGCCGTCGACCCATGGGGGCAGTGGACCGATCCCTCTCACGTCGTGAGCGAGTTCTACCGGAGCGACGGGGACGCATGGGTCGAGGCGGCATGGCGCGACGACGCCAACGCGGCCAGCGATCTCGACTGGCTGCCGCTGTGGCAATCGATGGAGGTCGCGGCCCAAGGGGCCATTGACGGTGCTCTCGGCCACGATCTCAGTGAACCGATGGTGGCCCGGGTGCTGTTCCGCCGGGCCGCGTTGCTCGATGCGGGCATCATGGTATCGGCCTCCATGCCCATGCGCGATCTGGAGTGGTTCGCCCAGGCCCTGCCGACTCCACCGGTCGTGCGGTCCAACCGGGGTGCCAATGGGATCGATGGGGTGGTCTCGACGGCGCTGGGGATCGCCGCCACCGGACGGCGCACCTTTGCCCTGCTGGGTGATCTCGCTTTCCTGCACGACGTATCCGGCCTGGTGAACTTCTCCGACCAGCCCTGCACCTTTGTTGTCATGGACAACGGGGGAGGGGGCATCTTCTCGTTCCTCCCTCAGGCGGCCGCCGTGGAGACC
>DASZJQ010000173.1:0-21106 GCA_035947875.1 Acidimicrobiales bacterium | reverse complement strand
CGGATTGCGATCACACAGCGGCCGTGGGGGGAGGACCCGGCAGCAGCTCTACGAGGAAGCCCGGCGCCGGGGCGTCTCGGGAAGATCGAAAATGTCAAAGGCCGAGTTGGAGCACGCCCTCAGCCGGTAGGCCACCCGCTGCCCCAACATCGGGGTCGGCCAGGTGGGGTCGCTCCTGCGACCGCCGGGCTCCGGGAAGAGCGGGCCAGACCGGGCTGCTCGGGCTACGTTCTCACCCGTGACATATGACAATGGGTCCCCGCCGCCTCCCCCCGGACAACCGGGTTCGTCCTCCAGGTCGCCTGACGGGAAGAAACCGGCCCCGGTCAACAGCCGCACCATCATCGTGGTGGCGATCATCATCGCCGTGGCGGCCATCGTGATTGCTCTCGTGGTCACGCACTCCAACTCCAAGTCCCCCTCGACGTCCACGACGTCGACAACAGTGGCCCGCACGCCGGCAACACGAGCCACCACCACCGTTCCGCCGACGGCTCCACCCACCACCACGACGAGTCCGCCGACGACCGTTCCGCCGACGACCACCACGACGATGGCGCTGACTCCCGTCACCTAACGTGATCGCTCCGGGACAGGTTTCGATCTTCCCGGGACCCGCAGCGTCTACGATGTCGTGAGCCAGAGTCTCCGATGTCCCGCGACACCGCAAAAGCGCCCCCGGCAGGATTCGAACCTGCGCACATGGTTTAGGAAACCAATGCTCTATCCCCTGAGCTACGGGGGCTCAGTAGGACTTTCATTGTCCGCCTCGACGAAGACCCGATCAGATCCGGTCTTGGGCGGCCGCGGTGGCGATTCGAGAAAGTCCAGTGAGAAAAGGGTATCCCACAGTCAGCCTCCGTCGGCCACCGTCGCAACGCCGACTTCGCGCCCGCTTCCGTCTCGTATGCGCGCACACACTCCCCATTGTCGAGCACGTCACGCCGGTTCGGTCTCATGCCAGAGATGGGGAACTGGCGCACCCTTCGGGTTCGGTCCTAGTTGAGGATATTGACTGCTCTCGAAACCACCAGTGCCACCGTGAGGAGAGAGGCCAGCGACTGCACCATCATCAAGAGTTTTGCCCATGCAGTGAGTGGCATCGTGTCGGTAGGACTAAATGCGGTCGCATTGGTAAATGATGTGTAGAGATAGTCGAGGAAGTCTGGCGTCCAGTTTGGGCCGGACCCCGGAGTGGACATCTGTGGAAACAGGAAGTCCGGGCGGCGGTGATTCTCATGGAGGCGAGCAGCCGGGCCGCCCCGATCCAGATCCCAGTACCAGAGCCCGAACACGATCACGTTGGTGAGCCAAATCGGCACAGAAGCGAAGACGAGTGAGCGGCCACCCGCGGAGGTGTGATTCAAGAGGGCACTCACCAATTCGCCCAAGGCGACGATGTTCGCCACTGTGATAATCCCAATCAAAGTGAGCGACATGGCGCGGAGGGAGCGGGACTCTCGGTCGATATGGACTGGATTGGTCACGACCAAGGCCACGAGGAGAGCGCCCTCCAAGGCCGGAATGAACCAACGGGGGCCGAGGCCGCGAATGACCGTGTCGGGCAGTACGATTTGGAGCACGATCGCCACGACCACGGCGAGCGACGCCGGCCATCGGTGCTCCCTTTTGGATGCGATGCCCCAGGCGACGCGGTCGTCCCTGGTCTGCCGCGGCTCGCTCCCAGCTGGCGCAGTCCCCGTCCCCTTCGTCGGGCCTTGAGGGGATTGGGCCATCGCCGAATACCGTAGCCATCACACTGTCGGGAGTAGCGGGATGCCGTTAATCGAGCGGCCGCCCGAAAACCACGAAATTCCGAAGTTCGCCTGAATCTACAAAGTATCGAAACGTACGTGTCGTCATCTCGATGACGCCGTCAAACGACCGGCAACCGTCCCGCGGCCGCGGGCCGCGACGAGTCGGTGCCCTCAGTGACCCAGAGCGGTCTTGCTCGACTTCTTGTCGCGCTTTGCTTCGCGCTTCTCCTTGAGTGACTTGCCGGGCTTCTTTCCCGCTGGCTTCTGTGGTGACTTTTCCGGCACGTGGAACTCCTTTGTCTGCGGTGAGGATCCCATGCGTCCTGTCCTCAGGGAGGCTCGGTCGAGACGTCGAACCAGCACGGGGCGACGTGAGCCAAAACGGCCGTCCTGCCCAAGCGAGGCGACTCTCCCAAGGGGGTCGGGGCGAGTGTACTGCGCCGACCCCCCGATCAGCTGCCGAAGCGGCCGGAGGCGTGCGGTTTCGCTCACTACCGACGCAGGGAAAGTGGGCAGGTCATGTCGGGTGTCCGCCCCTCACCACCCTGCGGTTCACGTCGGGTCCGGTCAACGGCCTATTCTTGCGATGGGTACACGGCCTCCGACAGAGGTCGGAGCACGTGCGTTGCGCTACCGCCGTATGGCCCACCAAAGGCCTGCGCGCCCGCGCACGTGAAATCCAACCGAAAAGGAGTTGCCATGCCTACCGACCCCACCGTGCTGCCGTTCAAGGTGGCCGACCTTTCCGCCGCCGAGTTCGGTCGCAAGGAGATCGTCCTGGCCGAACACGAGATGCCCGGCCTGATGGCCATGCGGTCCGAATACGGCGACAGCCAGCCCTTGGCCGGCGCCCGCATTACCGGGTCGCTCCACATGACCGTCCAGACGGCCGTGCTCATCGAGACACTGACGGCCATCGGCGCCCGGGTCCGCTGGGCCAGTTGCAACATCTTCTCGACCCAGGATCACGCCGCCGCCGCCGTCGCCGTCGGCCCCCATGGGTCGGTCGAGAACCCGCAAGGCGTGCCGGTGTTCGCCTGGAAGGGCGAATCGCTCGAGGAGTACTGGTGGTGCACCGAGCAGGCGTTGCTCTGGCCCGGCGAGGGTGGGCCGAACATGATCCTCGACGACGGCGGCGACGCCACCCTCCTGGTCCACAAGGGGGTCGAATTCGAGAAGGCCGGGGCGGTACCCGATCCCTCCACGGCGGAGTCGGAGGAATTCCAATTCGTCCTGGCACTCCTCAGGCGCAGCCTGGCCGAAGACCCGCAGCGCTGGACCTCCATCGCCAACGAGGTCAGAGGCGTCACCGAAGAGACGACCACCGGCGTCCACCGCCTGGTCGACATGGCGAAGAAGGGCGAGTTGCTGTTCCCCGCCATCAACGTGAACGACTCGGTGACCAAGTCGAAGTTCGACAACAAGTACGGCTGCCGGCACTCACTGATCGACGGCATCAACCGGGCCACCGACGTGCTCATCGGCGGCAAGGTGGCCGTGGTGTGCGGCTTCGGCGATGTCGGCAAGGGCTGTGCCCAGTCGCTCAGCGGGCAGGGAGCGCGGGTGGTGGTCACCGAGGTCGATCCCATTTGCGCCCTCCAAGCCGCCATGGAGGGCTACCAGGTCACCACCCTGGAGGACATCCTGCCCATTGCCGACATCGTCATCACCACGACGGGGAACAAGGACATCATCACGGCCCAGCACATGGCGGGGATGAAGCATCAGGCCATCGTGGGCAACATCGGTCACTTCGACAACGAGATCGACATGGCCGGAGTGGCCAAGATCCCCGGTATCGAGCGGGTCAACATCAAGCCCCAGGTGGACAAGTGGGTCTTCCCCGACGGGCACGCGGTGATCGTGCTCTCCGAAGGCCGCCTGCTCAACCTGGGCAACGCCACCGGGCATCCGAGTTTCGTGATGTCGAACTCGTTCACCAACCAGACCATGGCGCAGCTCGAGCTGTTCAACCAGACCGGGCAGTACGTCAACGAGGTCTACGTCCTCCCCAAGCACCTGGACGAGAAGGTAGCCCGACTGCACCTGGGTGCCCTCGGCGTGAAGCTCACCGTCCTCAGCCAGGATCAGGCCGACTACATCGGCGTGCCGGTCGAAGGTCCCTACAAGCCCGACACCTACCGCTACTAAATCGAGGGGTGGGAGCCCAAGGTGGCGGTGGCGATCACCGTCCCCTTGGGCGACACCACCTGGGCCCGATGCACGTCACCGGGTGACACCGGGAGCGGCGCTCCCCAGTCGCCGTAGCCCTGCTTGACGGTGAACGTACCCACCGTGTGGATCACGCCATCGTTGGTCACCACCTGGCAGGTCACGTCGCCCTGGATCGACGCATCATCCAAGGTCATGTACATCCAGGGGTTGGCCCCGCCCGACGTCGAGACCCGTCCGACGGCGCGCCCATCCTCCCGCAACACGGCGGTGGTCACGATCGCCCCGGGCGAGGGCGTGCCCACCGCAACACCGGTGTGCCCGGGCGTGGGCGATGACAGCGCCCAACCGGCGCCGAGCCCGATGAAGAGCGCCACCACGGCGGCCGCCGAGGCCAGGAACCACGTACGGACGCGGCGGCGGATCGGCGTCGGGGCGTCGTCGGAGACCCCCATGCGGCTGAACAGACGAACTTCGAAACCCACCGGGGGCTCGAGCTCGGGGGCCACCAGCACCACGGCATCGGCGGCCCGGGCCAACTGCTCGAGCTCGTCGGCGCAGGACGAGCACGATTCGGTGTGGGCCAGGGCGACGACGCGGTCGCGCCCGGTCAGGACGCCCAGCGCCAATTCGGGCAAGGCGGGCGAGATCTCTGCGCACGAGGAGCCGCCGTGTTCAGGGCTCATCGTCCTTCCCCTCCTTCCCGGGCCACTTCGACCGCAGCTCGGAGGCGCCGCAGGCCGGTGCGTATGCGTGTCTTCGCCGTCCCCAGGGGAATGTCCTCGAGCTCGCTGATCTCCAAGGCCGTCCGGCCGTAGACCGAGGCCAGGACGACGGCCCGCCGCTGCTCGTCGGGCAGGACGGTGAGGGCATGCTGCACCAGGTGGCGCACGTCACCCCGGAGGACGGCGTCCTCGGGGTTGTGCTCCAGGCTCACCAGGGCGGTGGCGGCGAAGTCGTCGGGGTCGGTCGGGACGGCCCGGCGCAGTCGCAGGGCGTCAATGGTCAGGTTCCGGGTGATGGTCAGGACCCACGACGTCACCGAGCCCCGGCGAGGATCGAAGACCGGTGCGTGACGCCACACCCTGATCAGGGCTTCCTGGGCAACGTCCTCGGCCACACCGACATCGCCCGTCATGGCGTGGGCCAGCCCGAAGACCCGACGCTGGTAGCGGCGCACGAACGTCACGGCAGCATCCTGATCACCCACCGCCATCCCGGCCAGGAGGGCTTCGTCGGACAATCCGATCCCGGACACACTCAATTCTCCCATCAGAAGTACTACGGCGGGCGGCGGCGGAAGGATTCCCTGGGGGACAGCCCAATCCCATGGGGACTCATCCCCGTAATTCAGACAACATGGAACGCATGGAACCTATGGAACGGCACGAACGGCAGGCACGACAGGCACGACAGGCACGACCGAGGGCGACTTCCGCCCGACCTTCCCGCTCGGACCGGTGCGCGTGAACCTCGCCATCCTCAATTTCCTCAATTACGGGCCCCGCCGGGCCCCGACGCCCCTCAAGGTCGTGGCCACGGTGGCGTTCGTGGCCGGCGGCCTCCTGCTGGTGTGGTCCGGCTATATCCATTTCCACCTGTGGCGGGAGGAGTACCGGCATATTCCGACCATCGGTCCCCTCTTCCTCTTCCAATCGATCGCCGGTCTCGTGCTCGGCCTCCTGGTCATCGCCCTGCGCCGGGTATGGACCGCCATCGTGGGCCTGGGCTTCGCCGCCGCCACGTTGGTCGGCTTCTTCATCTCGGTCGAGCGCGGGCTATTCGGCTTCCAGGACTCGAGCTCCGCCCCATTCGCCCATGAGGCCCTCATCATTGAGATCTGCACCATCGTGGTGCTCATGATTGCCGGAGCATTGTGCTTCGCCGCATCGCCGCCCTCGACTACCGCCGGAGCGGCCCCTCCGGCCAGAGAGTCGACGGACGCATAGCTGGCCGGGTCTGCGCCTTCTCCTCCCAGCAGGGGCGCAGGCCCGGCTCAGTTCATCGGCGCAGCTCGTCGGCGCAGCTCGTCAGCGCGTAAGCCGGCGAATCAGCGCAAGCCGGCGAAAAGGTCCTCTTCGGGTGTGGGGGCGTTCGTCGTATCGAAGACCCGCACGAAGACCTCGGTGCCCATGACCGTCCCGAAGAGCTCCTCCCCCATCTCCAAGAAGAAGATGTTGTCGCTCTGGCTAGCGTGGGCCGCCAGCGAGGCGAACTTGCGGGACACGACCGAGGAACAGTCGATAGCGGTGGTGATGAGCTCGTCCGGCGTGCCGAAATCGGGATTCTCTTCGGCTGAGATCGGGCTCTCGATCCCGGCTTCGGCCAGTGTCTCGGCAAAGCCGCGGATCATCGACCGGGGGATGGCGGTGTAGTAGAGCTTGTCGGGGATGCCGCATTCGGCCATGGCGGCGTGGGTGATCCGGTTGGCCTGAATGTGGTCGGGATGGCCGTAGAAGCCGTTGGCGTCGTAGGTGACCACGACCTGGGGCCGATACTGCTCCATGAGCCCGGCCAGGCGATGGCCGGCCACGTCGACCGGCGTCTGCCAGAACGAGTCGGGCGCGTCGTTCTGGGGCCACCCCTCCATGCCCGAGTCGTGATAGCCCAGCAATTCCAGGTCCGAGACGCCGAGGATCCGGCAACTGGCCTCGAGTTCGGCGCGGCGCAGGGGGACAAGCGTGCGCTCGTCGTGCGCAGGGTCCTCGGGTTTGATCCCTCCCGGGCCGTCGCCCAACTCGCCGTTGGTGCAGGTGACCAGCACGGTGCGGACGCCCTCGTCCGAGTACCGGGCCAGGATCCCTCCCGTGCCGGTGGCTTCGTCGTCGGGATGGGCGTGCACGGCCATGAGGGTGAGAGGTCGATCGGTCACTCGCAGCAGCGTAGGGGGGACGGCGTCGCGCCCGAACCGGTTCCGCCCGCTTCCGCCTGGTACGGCCTGGTTCGGCCTGGTTCAGACGTCGATCGCCAAGAGGGCGGTGGCGCCGGCGAAAAACCCCGGGCTGGCCCAGCGACGGGTACGACGGCAGAAATCGCCCAACCACGTCCACTCGGCCGGGCCGCCGGGAGAGGAGCCGGCCAACTCGGCCTCGTTGGCGTAGGTCAGGTCCACGAAGTGCGTCACCTGCTCGGCACTCGGTCTGACGTCGGTCCCGTCGAAACGATCGCGGAATCGGAGGTCGGCCAGCGTGGTGTCCGGCGCTTCGAGCTGCGGATAGAAATGGTCGCGGTCACAGGAGTCGTAGAAGTAGACCAGCCCTTCGGCTTCAGGCCCGATGGTGCCGGCCAGGACCGAGCGGTCGGCCAACTCGAGCAAGTGGGGCTCGAAACCATGGGTGCCGTACGTGGCGTGCCCGAGCGCGGCGAGGGCCAGCAGATCGGAGCCGCCCCAGGCCCGGACCAGTTCCTCCACCCCGCACAGGTGGGTGAGCAGATCGCCGAAGAGATGGTGTGTCGTGTCGGCATCGTGGTGGAGCAAGAAGGCCAGCGCGGCCGCGCGCCGGTCCCCCGACTCGGCGCCCTCCGCCCCCTCCGCCGTCACGTCTGCAGCCCGCCCACCGCAGCCGCCAGCGGTTCGAGTTCAGCGCGCCATTCGGCGGGAGGCGCCAGGGGCCGGACGACGAACTTGGAGAACCCCACGGCCAAGAAAGCCTCAATGAGCGCACGCAACCCGTCGAGCCCCACGGGGATGATCTCGTCCAGCGGTCGACCGCGGGCCCGCCGGGCCAACGCGCCCATCGGCGCCGCCGACAGGTCGGTGCCCGGGGGGGCGTAGGCCAGGCTGACCCCGAAGTGTTCGGGGCTGATGGCCCGACCGTGCTCGGCTGCCACCCGCTCGATGACCACCTTGGCCGACGCCGCATCCCCGGGCGTGCAAAAGGCCGGGAGGTACCCGTCGCCGAGGCGGCCGCAACGCTCGAGCGCGGCGGGCACATTGCCGCCCAGCCACACGTCGAAGGGGTCTTGCACCGGGCGGGGCGAGACGGCCACGTCGGTGAACGAGCCGACCGGCCCGTCATGGCTGACCGCCTCACCGGACCAGAGACGGCGCAACACCGGGAGGGCCTCATCCATCAACTTCCCCCGCTCAGCCGACGGAATCCCGATGGCACTGCGTTCACCGCCGATGGACAGGCCGGGCACGAAGGTCAGCAGGAAGCGGCCGCCCGAGAGCAAGTCGAGGGTGGCCACCGCCTTGGCCAACCACACCAGGTTCCGGCCGGGCAGCAGCATGGTGGTGCCGACCTTCAGTCCGGGGCAGGATCCCGAGACCCAGGCCAGTCCGACCAGGGGGTCCGGGCCCGGACGCGACAACACCTCGGGCAGCCACAGGGAATCGAATCCGCACTCGGAGACGGCCCGCCCCAACGCCGACATCGCCGTGGGCGCCAGGTCCTGGCCGCCGGCACTGACACCGATTCGGATCTTCATGGTTTCCCTTCAGGTCGGCGCGCTGGCCAGCGCGCCGACCGCTCGCTCGATTCCGGCATCGTCGACGTCGTGGTGCGTGACCAGACGAACCACGTTCGGCGCGATGGTGCCGGCCATGACGCCGTCGCCCTCCAAGTGCGCCAGCAGCGAGTCCGGCTCGGGGTGCGCGAACGTGACGATGTTGGTGCGCACCGAGGCAGGGTCGAGACCGCTGTCCGGCCACCGCCCGGCCACCGCATCGGCCAACCGGGCCGCCCGCGCGTGGTCGTCGGCCAGGCCATCGACCATCTGGCTCAGCGCCACCAGGCCGGGTGCGGCCAGGACGCCTGCCTGGCGCATGCCGCCGCCGAGGCGTTTGCGCTCGAGCCGCCCCCTGGTCACCAGCTCGGTCGACCCCGCCAGCAGCGAGCCCACCGGTGCGCACAGCCCCTTGGAGAGACAGCACATGACGGTGGTGGCCGGAGCCGCCCAGGCCGAGACCGGTATCCCGGTGGCCACCTCGGCGTTGAAGAGGCGGGCGCCGTCGAGGTGGACCGGGAGGTCCCCGGACGCGGCAATCACCGCGCCCAACCGCTCCATCGACCACGGGGCCCCCGAGGCCGCCATGTGGGTGTTCTCCAGGCAGACGAGCGAGACGGCGGGTTGGTGGTACGCCGACGCCGCGCGCGCCCACGTGACGGCGTCGGGCGCGATCATCCCGTCGGCGTCATCCACGGTGTGGAACTGCACACCCGCATTGCGCGCCGCCGCGCCGTACTCGTAGGCCACCAGGTGGTGGCGCGCCCCGGCCACCACGGCGGTTCCGGACGTGGCCAGGAGCCGCACGGCAATCTGGTTGGCCATGGTCCCCGAAGGGACGAAGAGTGCGGCCGGCTTGCCGATGCGTTGGGCGAACACCTCTTCGAGCGCGCGCACGGTGGGATCTTCCCCGTAGTCGTCGTCGCCCACCTCGGCGTCGGCCATGGCGCGCCGCATGGTCGGTGTCGGTCGGGTGACCGTGTCACTGCGTAGATCGACCAGGCCGGCCACGCGTTCACCCTAACGGGGGCACCGGTAACATCCCGCCGTGTCCCCTGCTCCCGCCGCACCGGACGATCGTCGGCCGTTCCCGAGCGGACGTCACGACATTCACGAGCTCCTCGACGTCGAAGTGCTCGAAGCCGAGTCGACCCGGGTCGTCCTCCGATTGCCGGTGACCTGGAAGGTCCACCAGCCCTACGGGATCCTCCACGGCGGGGTCTCGGCGCTGCTGGCCGAGTCCGCGGCCAGCCTCGGTGCGTCGCTGGCCGCGGGACCCGATCGCCAGGTGGTGGGCATCGAGATCAACGCCAGCCATCTGCGCTCGCTACGCGACGGGCACCTCACCGCCACCGCCACCCCGCTGCGGGCCGGGCGGACCGTCCAGGTCTGGTCCATCAGCCTCACCGACGATGACGAACGGGTCATTTGCCAGGCCCGCTGCACCTTGGCCGTGCTCGGCGCCCCGGGCGGCGCCCAGGGCGCCGTCGCCGGGTCGTGATGGCCCAAGTGGGCAGCACCACGCCCGATGCGTAACATGTCGGTGTGACGCCGGTAGGAAACGGAGCGCATCGTCCGGCCCTCGGATTGATCCTCCCCGCCACCATGCAGGGGGAACTTCCAGCTGACGATGGTAGTACTGCCGGTACTACCCGGACCGGGGCCGGTGCCCTGGCCGAGCTGTGCCGGCGCATCGAGGCCGTCGGAGCGGACTCGTTGTGGGCGGTGGACCACCTCTTCTGGCCCCATCCCATCAACGAGTGCCTCACGACGCTGGCCGTCGCCGCCGCGGCCACCGAGCGCCTGACCCTGGGCAGCTGCATCCTTCAGCTCCCGCTGCGCCAGCCCTCGGCCGTGGCCAAACAGGTCACCTCGCTCCAACACCTGGCCGAGGGACGGTTCGTATTGGGACTGGGCGTGGGGATCCACGCCGACGAGTACGCCCGGGCCGGGGTCGACTACCACCGGCGGGGTCGCCTCATGGATTCAGGCATCGCCGCCCTGCACGACGCCTGGGCCAGCGCCGGCGATCCGGCACCGGAGTACCGCCAACTCCCCGCCTCGCCCCGGGTGCCGCTGTGGATCGGTGGCGCCAGCGCGGCGGCCCGCCAACGAGCCGCCGCCGTCGGCGATGCGTGGATACCACTGTTCCTCAGCGTGGACGAGTACGGGCCCGCCCTCGACGCGCTGCGCCGTGAGACCGCGCAGGCCGGGCGCCCACCCGACGTCGTCACGCCGGGCGTGGTGGTCTTCGTGCACGTCGGCGACGACAGCGAGCCAGACGGGCACGCCCACCGGCGGGGGTCGGAGTGGCTGTCCGAGCTCTACGGACTCCCCACCAAGGCGTTCCACCGCCATCTGGTGGCCGGTCCGGCCGACGCTTGCGCCGCCCAGCTGCTCCGCTTCGCGCGGGCGGGGGCCCGCCACGTCATCGTCATGGTGGCCGGCACCGGCGCCCTGGCGCACTTCACCGCGTTGCGCGCCGCCTTCGCCGCCACGACCAGCACGACAAGTACGACTGGCGCCGTTTCGGTAGGAGTGACCTGATGAGTACCACCGCATGAGCAGCACCCCCATCGCCATTCTCGGTACCGGCATGACGGACATGAGCCGTCGTGACCTCTCCCCCGAGACGATGGCCTACCAGGCCGTCTACGAAGCCCTGGGCGACGCCGGCCTGTCGGCGGGCGAGCTCGGCCTGGTCGTCGTCGGCAACGCCACGGGGGGACGACTGAACAACCAGGCCTGCGTGCGGGGGCAGTCCTGGCTGCGCAAGGCCGGGCTCAACGACGTCGCCATCATCAACGTGGACAACTCGTGTGCCGGCGGAAGTTCAGCCCTCCATGTGGCCACGATGGTGGCGGCCGCCCAGGATCGACCGGTGCTCGCCCTCGGGGTGGAGAAGATGTGGACCGGGGACCGGGGCGAGACGATGGCCGGCATCGAGGACGGCCTGCCGGCCGACTACCGGCTCGACCTGCACGACCGGCTGGCCCACACCGACGACAACCCGGCCGGGAGCATCCTCATGGGGCTCAACGACGGCTGGGCCCAGCGGATCATGGCCGAGCGTGGGGTGACGCTGCGCCAGATCGCCGCCGCCGCCGTGAAGGCCTTCGATCACGCGGCCCGCAACCCGCTGGCCCAATGTCAGCGCACGCGGACCATCGAGGAGGTGCTGTCGGCGCCTCAGGTGGCGGGTATCTTGACCCGACTGATGTGCAGCTCCTTCACCGACGGAGCGGCCGCCGCCATCGTGGCCGGCCCCGCCGTCGCCGCCCCGGCCTCCGCTCCTCGTATCATCGCTTCGGTGGCCCGCTCCGGCAATGGACTCCTCGACTACCACGACCGAATGACCCAGACCGCCGACGCCGCTTGGGAAGCCGCCGGCGTGGGCCCGTCCGACGTCGACCTGGTCGAGCTGCACGACGCCACGGCGGCCGAGGAGATCTACGCCCTCGAGTCGCTCGGGCTCTTCGGGGTCGGGGAGGCCGGCCCGGCCACGGAATCGGGTGACACCGGCATCGACACACCCGGATTGGTGGTCAACTCGTCGGGCGGCCTGGTGGGCCGGGGGCATCCCCTGGGCGCCACCGGGCTGGCCCAGGTGGTGGAGTTGGCCAACCAGTTGCGCGGACGGGCGGTGGGGCGCCAGGTGGGCCGGGTCCGGTTGGGCCTGGCCGTCAACTCGGGCGGCATCATCGAGGGTGACGCCGGCTTCATCGCCATCCACGCGGTGACGGCCGGGGCGCAGGCAGGAGCCGGGGGCCAAGCGTGAGAGGCATTCGCATCACCGGCTGCGGCATCGCCGTGCCGGACAAGATCGTGACCAACGATGACCTGGCTGCCACCCTCGACACCAGCGACAGCTGGATCGTCGAACGCACGGGCATCCGCCAACGCCACATCGGCGGCACCACGTCGGGCCTGGCCATCGAAGCCGGGCAGGCGGCGCTGGACGACGCCGGGCGTACGGGGGCCGAGATCGACCATCTGATCCTGGCCACCACCACCCCCGACGCAGTCATCCCGGGCACCTCCCCCACGGTCCAGAACGCCCTGGGGATCAACGGGGGCGCCTTCGACATCAACGCCGCCTGCTCGGGCTTCGTCTACGGGATCGTCACGGTGTCGGGGCTCATCGCCGCCGGATCCGGTCCCATCCTGCTCATCGGCTCGGAGACCCTCTCGAAGGTCACCGACTGGGACGACCGGTCCCTGGCCGTGATCGTCGGTGACGGCGCCGGCGCCGTGGTGATCGAACCGGTCGACGGCCCGGGTCAGCTGATCAGCTGGAACCTCCATTCCGACGGTTCGTTGCGCCACCTGCTCTACGCCGAGCACGGTGGCTTCCTCACCATGGACGGCAAGGAGGTCTTCCGCAAGGCCGTCCGCGCCGTGGTCGAGTCGACCGAGCAAGCCATGGCCGATGCCGGTCTCGGGCCCGACGACATCGCCCTGCTCGTGCCCCACCAGGCCAACCTGCGCATCATCCAGGCGGTGTGCCAGCGGCTGGGCATCCCCGAGGAGCGGGCCGTCTCGGTCATCGACCGCTACGGGAACACGTCGTCCGCCTCCATCCCGCTCGCCCTGCACGACGCCCTGGCCACGGGGCGGGTGCACGAGGGTGACCACCTCCTCTTGGCCGGGTTCGGCGGGGGCATGACCTGGGCCAGCGCCGTCCTCCGTTGGGGCGCGTGAGCGCCCCCTCCATCGCAGCACCCTCCCTCATCATCCTGGCGGCGGGGCGAGCCCGCCGCTACGGCGGCGTGAAGCCCCTGGCCCCGGTGGGAAGCCACGGCGAAGCGGTCATCGACCTGGTGGCCAGTGACGCCCGGCAGGCCGGCTTCGGGAACATCGTCGTCGTGCTGGGCCCAGACACCGGCCCGGCCATCCGCTATCACATCGAGCACGTCTGGCCCGCCGACCTCGACGTGGCGTTCGCGTTGCAGGCGGCGCCGCTCGGCACAGTCGACGCCGTGCTGTCGGCGTCGAAGTACGTGGGCGACGCGCCCTACGGGGTGGCCAACGCCGACGACATCTACGGGCTGGCCGCCTCCGCGCTCCTGGCCGGCCACCTGCGCAGCGAACGGCCCACCGACGCGCTGGTCGGTTTCCGCCTGGCCGATGCCATGGTCGGCCGGTCGCCGGTCACCCGCGGGATCTGCTCGGTCTCCGACGACGGCCGGCTGCTCGGGGTGGACGAGCGCCGGGCGGTCACTCCCCTCGACAACGGCGAATTCCGCTCTGACGACGGCCGGCAGCCTGAGCTGATCTCTCCCGACGCCCGGGTCTCCATGAATCTCTGGGGGTTCACGCCGGCCTTTCACCAGACGTTGCAGGCCGCGATGGACGCGGCCACCGGCGCCTCGGAGGAGGCCGAGGTGCTCCTCCCCGAAGTGGTGGCCCAGTCCTTGGCCACCACCACCTTCACGGTCCTGCCGGCATCGGGTCGGTGCATCGGCGTGACCCATCCCGATGACCTGGCGCTGGTCCAGGCCGAGATCGATCATCAGATCGGCCACGGTGAGCGCCCGGCCAAGCTGTGGACGCTGGACCCCTGAGGCTGAACGGATGAGATCGCCCGGTTGAGATCGGCCGTGTCAGACCGGCACCGTGTGAGACCGGGCCGTTGATCGGGCCCGTCCCCTTCGACATGCCCCCGGGCGCGACGCAACCCCGAGTAACCGTTCGGCCGAAGCCTCCCGTGCTCCTCGGGGCTACGTCTGCGACGTCCCGCTGGCATCGTGCCGGGATCGTGTCGGACAATCCCAAACCCGGGCCTGGTCCGGTGGCTCCAGGGAAGTCACCGTTCCGTTACACGGACCGTCTGTATCCGGTTCCTTCTTCCCGCTCCGACCGCGAGCCCCTTGCGGGACTCAAAGCCGACCCTTGATCCAGCCTTTCGACCTTCTCTCGGCCACCTTCGGTGCTGCCTTGCGGCGTTCCTTCCGGCTTCCCGCTCTCCCGCCTTTCGACGGTCGTTTGGGGTTCGGCGGGCTTCTGTCTCCGAACTGGTGACACCTTGCGCCACTCGTCAGACCAGGTCAATGGGATTTCGGGAAATCCCTACGTTCTCCCCACCTTTCTGGGCGTCGTCCCCAAGCAGACCGATGTCTATCCCCAACTCTTCCCCATGCGCGCCAGACCCGCCCCGGCCGGCCCGCGGAAGGGCGGGACCGCCACCGGCGCTTGATGGCGCGCCGGCGGGCGAGAAGACTGATCCCGATGACGACCGGCGTCCGTCGCTACGCCAGCTGGCACGAAGTGGTGGACGAACCCGTGCGCCGCTGGGAGACCCCGACCGGCGGTGTCTCGGTGATCCTCAGCTTCGGGCCGGCCTTGCGGGTGAGCAGTGCGTCGGCCTCGGGGCCCACGACGGTCACGTCGTTCGTCGTGGGCATGTACGACGAACCGGCCCTCACCGAGCACGACGGGGTGGGCCTCGGGGTGCAGGTCGACCTGACCGCCGCCGGGGCCTTCGCCCTCCTCGGGGTGACCATGGACGAGCTGGCCAACCGCGTCGTGCCGGCGGCCGACGTGTGCCGTCTCAACGTCGACAGCCTGGTCGACCGGCTCCTCGGCGTCCCCGGCACGCCGGAGAGGATGGCGATCCTCGATGAGACGCTGAGCCGTACCATGGCCTCGGGGCCGCGCCTGTCCCCGGAAGTGGCGTGGGTCGACGCCCAGCTGCGGGCCCATCCCGAGACGGCAAGGATCGGCGACCTGGCCGAGGAGATCGGGTGGGGGCGCAGCCGCTTGGTCGACCGGTTCCGGCGGGAAGTGGGACTGCCCCCCAAAACCGTGGCTCGCGTGCTCCGCTACCGCGGGGCCGTCGGCCGCCTCACGTCGGGTCCGTCGGGTCGGCCGGGTCCGTCAGGCCCGTCGAGTTCCCTGGCCGACCTGGCGGCGGCCTCGGGGTACGCCGATCAGGCGCATTTCAACCGTGACTTCCGCGCTTTTTCCTCCATGACCCCGACCGAGTTCCTGGCTTCCCTCGGCTGAAATTCGTACAAGACGGGCCGAACGGGCCGTCGTACCCTGGCCCCATGACCAGCCAATGCACCGACATCATCCCCGTCCTCGTGTACGAGGACATACGGGCCGCCCACGACTTCCTGGTCGGCGCGCTGGGCTTCACTTCCGCCGGACTGCACGAGGAACCCCCGGGGCAGGTGGTCCACGGTGAGGTGCGGGCCGGGGGGCGCCGCATCTGGCTCCACCGCGTCTCAGACGAGCACGGGCTCGATACGCCGCAGTCGATCGGCCGCGCCGCCGGAGGCATCGTGGTGCACGTGGACGACGTCGACGCCCACTGCGAGCGCGCTCGCGCCGCCGGCGCCGACATCACCTCGGAGCCCCGGGACCAGGACTACGGCCAGCGCGAGTACGCCGTGCGCGACCCCGAGGGGCACAGCTGGTGGATCGCCACGCCTACAGCGGCGTGACGTAGGCCGCCGAGATCCCGCCGTCGACCAAGAAGGTCGACGCCGTCATGAAGGACGCGTCGTCCGAAGCCAAGAAGGCGGCGGCGGCGGCGATCTCGGACGCCTCGCCGAAGCGCCCCATGGGGATGTGCACCAGGCGCCGGGCCGCCCGCTCGGGGTCGGAGGCGAAGAGCTCCTGCAGCAAGGGCGTGTTGACCGGGCCCGGACACAGCGCATTGACCCGGACGCCCTGGCGGGCGAACTGCACGCCGAGCTCGCGCGACATGGTCAGGACGCCGCCCTTGCTGGCGCTGTAGCTGATCTGGCTGGTGGCCGCCCCCATGACGGCCACGAAGGAGGCCGTGTTGACCACCGATCCTCCCCCGCGTGCCAGCAGGTGGGGGATCCCGAACTTGCAGCACAAGAAGACCGAGGTGAGGTTGACCTCCTGCACCCTCCGCCAGGCCTCGAGGCCGGTGTCGAGGATGGAGTCGTCGTCCGGCGGGCTGATCCCGGCGTTGTTGCAGCAGATGTCGATGCCGCCGTAGTGGCTGGACACCGCCTCGTACAGGGCCTCGACCGCGGTGGCGGAGGTCACGTCGGCCCCCACGAACATGCCGTCGATCGACTCGGCCAGCTCGCTGCCCTTGGCCTCGTCGACATCGATCACGGCCACCTTGGCCCCCTCGGCGGCGAAGCGTTCGCACATGGCCCGCCCGATGCCGCTGGCCCCACCGGTGATCACGGCCACCTTGTCGACCAGGCGGTGCGCGTACGGCGTGGTCTGGCTCATGACCCTCCTTATTCGGAACTGATGAAGACGTTCTTCACGTCACTGAAGGAATCGAGTGCGTCGGGGCCGAGCTCTCGACCGATGCCGGACTGCTTGGCGCCGCCGAACGGGGTCCAGTAGCGCACCGACGAATGGGAGTTGACCGACAGGGTGCCCGTCTCGACGGCCCGGGCCACCCGGAGGGCCCGTCCCACGTCGCGGGTCCACAGTGAGCCGGAGAGCCCGTAGGGCGTGTCGTTGGCCAGCCGCACCGCGTCGGCCTCGTCGTCGAAGGGAATGACGACGACGACCGGACCGAAGATCTCCTCGGTGGCCGCCCGGTCGCCCGGGTCGACCGGGGCCAGCACCGTCGGCGCAAACCAGTGGCCCGGTCCCTCGGGGCACGACCCCCGGAAGGCCACCGGCGCGCCGGCGGGCACGAAGGAGGCCACCTGCTCTTTGTGGGCGGCGGAGATGAGCGGACCCATCTCGGTCGCGTCCTGCGTCGGGTCGCCCACCACCACCCCGGCCACGGCCGGCTCCAACCGGGACAGGAAGTCCTCGTAGACCGTGCGCTGCACCAGGATGCGGGAGCGGGCACAGCAGTCCTGACCGGCGTTGTCGAAGACGCCGTAGGGGGCCCGGGCGGCCGCCAGGTCCACGTCGGCGTCGGCAAAGACGATGTTGGCGCTCTTGCCGCCCAACTCGAGAGTGACCCGTTTCACCTGGTCGGCCGCCCCGGCCATGATGGTCCGACCCACCTCGGTCGAGCCGGTGAAGCAGATCTTGCGCACGGCGGGATGGGTGACGAAGCGCTGGCCCACCACGCTGCCCTTCCCGGGCAGGATCTGGAGCACCCCCTCGGGCAGGCCGGCTTGGAGCGCCAGCTCACCGATACGCAGGGCGCTGAGCGGCGTCAGCTCGGCCGGCTTGAGCACCACGGTGTTCCCGGCCGCCAGGGCCGGCGCCAGGCCCCAGCCGGCGATGGCCATGGGGAAGTTCCACGGGACGATGATCCCCACCACCCCGAGGGGTTCGTGGAAGGTGAGGTTGACCCCACCGGGCACGGGGATCTGGCGACCGCTGTGGCGCTCGGGCGCGGCGGCGTAGTACTCGAGGACGTCGCGGACGTTGCCCGCCTCCCAGCGGGCGTTGCCGATCACGTGACCGGCGTTGGCCACTTCGAGCGCGGCCAGCTCCTCGCCGCAACGGTCGACCTCGGCGGCGAAACGGCGCAGCAGGCGGGCCCGATCGCCGGGGGCGACCTGCCGCCAGCTCTCGTACGCCGCGGCCGCCCGGCCGATGGCCACGTCGACCTCGGGCTCACCCAGCGCGCCGATCTCGGCGATCACGTCACCGGACGCCGGATTGCGCAGGACCGTCACCGCTGCCTCACTGATCCGCACCGGCTCATCCGCACCGGCTGAATCTACCGGCCCCGTCCACCGGCACCGGATCGCCGGCTTCGGCCCACCGGTTCCCCGGTCGCCGGGTACTCTTCCCGCCGTGCCGTCAACCGATACCCCCGCCCCGGAGGCCACGGTGCAGTTCAACCTGGCCCGCGCCTTCGACACCCTGGTCGAGACGCTGGCCGACCGCGAGTGCATCGTCTGGAAGGACCGTCGCCTCACCTATGGGCAGGTGGCCGATCGCTCCCGGCGACTGGGCTCGTACCTCCACGCCCGGGGCCTCGGGGTGCGCACCGAGCGCGAGCACCTGGCCGGGCACGAATCGGGGCAGGACCACCTGGCCCTGGCGCTCTACAACGGCAACGAGTACCTCGAGGGCATGCTGGGCTCCTACCGGGCCCGGGTCGCCCCCTTCAACGTCAATTACCGCTACGTGGGCGAGGAACTGCGCTACCTGCTCAATGACGCCGCGCCGCGCGCCCTCATCCTGCACGCATCGCTGGCCCCGATCATGGCCGAGGTGCTGCCCACCCTCGGGTCCCCGCCCGACGTCCTCTTGCAGGTGGCCGACGACTCGGGCCACGACCTCCTGGCGGGTGCGGTCGACTACGAGGACGCCCTGGCCGGCTCGTCCCCCGAGGACGTCCCGGTCGAGGTCTCGCCCGACGATCTCTACATCCTCTACACCGGGGGGACGACCGGCATGCCCAAGGGTGTGCTGTGGCGCCAGCACGACATCTTCATGGCCGCCATGGGCGGGCGGAAGGTCGGCACCTGGGACATCGTCACCAGCTACGAAGCCATCACCGAGCGTCTGGCCAACAGCTTTCCCTTGAAGTTGATGCTCCTGCCCCCGCTCATGCACGGCGCGGCGCAGTGGTCCGCGTTCATGCTGATGGCCCAGGGGGCCACCCTGGTCTTTCCCGACGACACCCGCCGGATCAACCCCGATGACGTCTGGCGCACGGTCGAGCGCGAGAAGGCCAACACCATGACCATCGTCGGCGACGCCGTGCTGCGCCCCCTGGTCATGCAGCTCGACAAGGCCGACTACGACCTGTCGTCCTTCTTCGCGGTGGGGAACGGCGGCGCGCCCCTCACCCCGGCCGTGCGCGAGCTGGCCCTGGCCCGGCTGCCCAAGCTGGTCATCTCGGACTCGGGGGGCTCATCGGAGACCGGCGCCCAGATGCACGTGGTGGCGGGCAAGAACGACACGGTCGGGAACTTCCTCCCCGGACCCGGCACGGTCGTGGTGGACGAGGGGTTGACCGCGGTGCTCCCCGCCGGCCACGAAGGCGTCGGGTGGCTGGCCCAGACCGGCAACATTCCCCTGGGCTATCTGGGCGACGCCGACAAGACGGCGCGCACCTTCCCGGTGATCGACGGGGTGCGCTACTCGATTCCCGGCGACCGGGCCCGCCACCTGGCCGACGGCCAGATCATGCTGCTGGGCCGGGACTCGGTCACCGTCAACTCGGGCGGCGAGAAGATCTTCGTCGAAGAGGTCGAGCGGGCGATCGCCGGGCACCCCGCCGTGGCCGACGTCGTCGTCACCGGCCGCCCGAGCGAGCGGTGGGGGCAGGAGGTGGTGGCCGTGGTGCAGTTGGCCGATGGCAGCGAGACGACCGGGGACTCCATCGTCGAGCACGCGTCGGGGCACATCGCCCGCTACAAGCTGCCCAAGGAAGTGATCTTCGTGCCGGCCGTCCAGCGCTCGCCGTCGGGCAAGGCCGACTACCGGTGGGCCGCCGAGCAGGCGCAGAGCCCGGCGGGCTGAACGACGAGCACGGTGAGCACCGGGCGCCTGCTCCTTCGACCCTTCGAGGAGTCGGACCTCGCTCCCTTCGCTGCCCTCAATGTCCATCCCCGGGTGGTCGAGACCCTGGGCTCGGCGCCGACCCGGGCCCAAAGCGACGCCCTGGTCGAACGCTACGGCGCCGAGTTGGAACGCGAAGGGTGGGGCTTCTGGGCGGTCGAGGTGGTCGGCGGAGCGCACTTCATCGGCATGGTGGGCCTGCACGCGGTGCACCCGACGCTCCCGTGCGCTCCGGGCGTCGAGGCCGGATGGCGCCTCCACCCGGACTGGTGGGGCCACGGCTACGCCACCGAAGCGGCGGCCGCCTCCCTGCACTACGGATTCACGACGGGCGGCCTCAACGACATCGTGGCCTTCACGGCCGCGGTCAACCTCCGCTCACAGGCGGTGATGGAGCGCATCGGCATGGTGCGCCAACCCGACGGCGACTTCGACCACCCGGGGGTGGCCGAGGGCAGCCCGCTCAAGCGCCACGTCCTCTACCGGGCCACGCCGGGTCACACCGGGTCACACCTCCCCCGTACGCTGATCCGGTGAGCCCTCCGCCAGCTAGAACGCCCGACGGCGTCGTGCCGAACGACGTCGAGCCCGACGGCCGCACCCGCTGCGAGTGGGCCACCGGCCCGTGGAACATCCCCTATCACGACACCGAATGGGGCGTCCCGGTGCACGACGACCGCGCCCACTTCGAGTTCCTGGTGCTCGAGGGGGCCCAGGCCGGGCTGAGCTGGCTCACCATCCTCAAGAAGCGCGACGGCTACCGGCGCGTCTTCGCCGGTTTCGACCCCGAGAAGGTGGCTCGCTTCACCCCGAAGCGCATCGAGAAGATCCTGCTCGACCCCGGCATTATCCGCAACCGGGCCAAGGTGGAGTCCACCGTGCGCAACGCCCGCGCCTTCCTGGCCGTGCAGGAGGAGTTCGGGTCCTTCGACGACTACGTGTGGGGCTTCGTGGGCGGGCGGCCGGTGGTCAACAAGTGGCGCCGGCTGGGCCAGCTCCCGGCCACCAGCGCGGAGTCCGAGGCGTTGAGCAAGGACCTGCGCCGGCGCGGCTTCGGCTTCGTGGGGCCGACGGTCTGCTACTCCCACCTCCAGGCCGCGGGTCTGGTGAACGACCACGTCGTCAGCTGCTTCCGCTACGCGGAGCTCACAGGGGGCGGCGCATGATGATGCGGGCGCCGAAGCGGCCCAGCACCGGCTCCTCGGGGGGCAGGCAGCGGGCGGCGTACCAGTCGTCGACCGGCCCGACCTCCTCGAACCCCTCCGAGGCGTAGAAGGGCCCGTTCCAGGGGACGTCGCGGTAGG
>DASZJQ010000172.1:0-12319 GCA_035947875.1 Acidimicrobiales bacterium | reverse complement strand
GCGCCGGCGGAATCGACGTGTCGCCGACCAGTGGATCGTTCAGGGTCGGCAGCCCGTTGCCGGGGACGATCAACCGCGGACTTCCCTCGTGCACTGTTGTCGGACAAACCCAGGACCTGACCCTCCGGGCGACGGCTCCGGGGTCCTCTGTCGTCGTCTTCGATCTGCACACCACCGGTGGGACCGCCCTCCCACCGGTGGTGTTCGACGTTCACGCCACCGGCTGAGCCGCCGGCGGCCGCATCCGGCTCGCCGGCGGACAGATCAGGCTGCCTTCTCCAGGATGTGCACGCCGCAGGCGGAGCCCAGCCCGATGACATGGGTCAGGCCGACCCTGGCCCCGGGGATCTGACGGTCACCGCCCTCGCCGCGGAGGTGGGTGGCCACCTCCCACACGTTGGCGATCCCGGTGGCGGCGATGGGATGACCCTTCGACTCGAGACCGCCGGAGACGTTGACCGGCGTGGTGCCGTCGCGCCAGGTGGCGCCCGAGTTGAAGAAGTCGACCGCCCCGCCGACGCCACAGAGCATGAGGTTGTCGTAGTGCACCAGCTCGGCGGTGGCGAAGCAGTCGTGCAGTTCCACCAGGTTGAGGTCCTCGGGACCGACACCGGCCTGCTCGTAGGCCTGGGTGGCCGCGTTGCGGGTCAGCGTGTTGACGTCGGGCAGGATCTGGCAGGACTCTTCCCACGGGTCGGTGGTCAAGATGGAGGCGGAGATCTTCACCGCTCGCCGCTGCTGCTCGAGCGAGAGCGTCTTGAGCTTGGACCCGCTCACCACCACCGCGGCTGCGGCGCCGTCGCAGTTGGCCGAGCACATCGGCCGCGTGTTCGGATAGGCGATCATGATGTCGCCCATGATCTCCTCCAGCGTCATCTTCTTGGAGTAGGCCGCCAGGGGGTTGAGGGTGGAGTGGGAGTGGTTCTTCTCTGAGATCTTGGCGAAGAGCTCGAAGCTGGTGCCGCCGTACTTGTGGCCGTACTCCATGCCGATCTGGGCAAAGACGCCCGGCATGATCTCGGTGCCGATGCGGCCGTCGACCGGAGCCACGGCGCCGTAGCGACCCGACGGGGTCCAGGTGGTGCCGTCGTCCTTGCGACTGCCGCCCGAGAGGAGACCGGCGCCGGAGAGCTTCTCGACCCCGAAGGCCAGGCCCATGTCGCACTCCCCGGCCTTGACGGCCATGACCGCCACCCGGAGCGCGGTGGCGCCGGTGGCGCAGGCGTTGGCCACGTTGTAGACGGGGATCCCCGTCTGGCCCAGCTGCTTCTGCAGCTGCTGCCCGATGCCGGCGTTGGCCGCCATCAGGTTGCCGGCGCCGATGACGCCCATGTCCTTCATGGTCACGCCGCCATCGGCCAGCGCGCCCGTCACCGCTTCGGACGCCAGGTCCACCAGGTCCATCTCGGGGTGCTTGCCGAACTTCGTCATGTGGATACCCAGGATCCACAGATCGTCAGATGCCGGTGCCATTGCTCAACCTCCCAGGGGTTCGAAGCCGAACCCGATCGCTTCGGTGCCTTCGGTATCGGTGCCGACGACCTGCGTGGCCAGCCGCACCTTCATGCCCAGCGTCACGTGCTCGGGATCGGGCTCCACGTTGATCAGGTTGGCCCGAACGCTGGTGCCACCGCAGTCCACCAGGGCGGCCACATAGGGCACCGGCACCCCGGGCGCGGCGAACGCCACGATCGTGAAGGCCCGGACCTCGCCGGTGGTCGTGATGTCGGACCTCGTGAATTCGGCTCTGCCACAGTTGGCACAGGCATTGCGCCTATCGAAGAAGCGGGCGCCACACGTGGTGCACTCATTGGCCGTCAGGTGGGGCTCATCACCCAGCACCAGGTAATCGACCAGCGGAATCTGCTTGGCCATCGCTCCTCTTCCATCTGTCTACGGCCGTGTTGGCCCGTCTCGGGCCGTCTTGGCCGTACCCGGTCCGTCTCGGGCGATCTTGCCCGCGTCGAACCGGGATTGCCTCCTCACCGTAGCGGGCGTGGGAAAAAAGGCGCCATTTCCGGCCCGGCGCGAGGCCGGTAGCCCGCCGGGTGACTCGCCACTAGCGTCGCCGATATGGAATACACCCACCTCGGCCGCACCGGCCTTCGCGTCAGCCGCCTCTGCCTGGGCACGATGAACTTCGGACCCGAAACCGACGAGGCCACCTCGTTCGCCATCATGGACAAGGCCCACGACGTCGGCGTCAATTTCTTTGACTCGGCCAACGTCTACGGGCGGTCGAAGGGCCGCGGCGCCACCGAGGAGATCGTCGGGCGCTGGTTGGCCCAGGGCGGTGGCCGCCGCGAGCGCACCGTCCTGGCCACCAAGCTCTACGGCGACATGGGGGACTGGCCGAACGAGGGCAGGCTCTCGGCGCTCAACATCCGGCGGGCCTGCGACGCCTCCCTGCGCCGCCTGCAGACGGACTACATCGACCTCTACCAGATGCACCACGTCGACCGGGACACGCCGTGGGACGAGATCTGGGAGGCGATGGAGGTGTTGCGGGCCCAGGGGAAGATCATCTACGTCGGGTCATCCAACTTCGCCGGCTGGCACATCGCCAAGGCCCAGGCCGCCGCGGCCGAGCGCCATTTCGTGGGCCTGGTGAGCGAGCAGTCGATCTACAACCTCATGGCCCGCAAGGTGGAGATGGAGCTCCTCCCCGCCGCCGCCGACTACGGGCTGGGCGTCATCCCCTGGTCGCCGTTGCACGGAGGTCTGCTCGGTGGCGTGGTGCGCAAGCAGCGGGAGGGGAGTCGCCGCTACCAGGGTCGGGCCGAAGCCGACATCGAGGCCGCCCGGCCGCAGCTCGAGCAGTACGAGGACCTGTGCGACAAAATCGGCGAGGAGCCGGCGACGGTCGGCCTGGCCTGGCTCCTGAACCGCCGGGAGGTGACCGCACCCATTGTCGGCCCGCGGACACCGGATCAGTTCGAGGGGGCACTGCGGGCGGTGGAGATCACGCTCGATGATGTGGTGCTGTCCCAACTCAACGAGATCTTCCCGGGCCACCGGAAGTCGCCCGAGGGGTACGCCTGGTAGGACTCGGGCGGCCCCGACCGGCGCCACCGAGAACATAAGCGGAATATCGGGTTCCGCTTTCACGATAGGCTGCATTCCGACCGGGAAGACGGTCCCGGGATCGCGGCACGAAGACCAGGTGGCAGTGGCAACGACGGCAGCAGGCGCAGCGACCTCCAAACGGGTGCACTATCAGGTCACCTTCGCCGTGCTGGCGCTGGCCGCCATGTCGTACAGTCTCCTGCAATCGCTGGTCATCCCCGCGCTGCCGTCGTTGGAGCACTCACTGCACGCCTCGGCCGATGCCGTGGCCTGGCTGCTCACCGGATACCTCCTCAGCGCCGCCATCTGCACCCCCATCCTGGGCCGGGTGGGCGACATGCTGGGCAAGGAGAAGGTGCTGGTCGCCGTCCTTGTCCTGCTCTCGGTCGGGACGCTGGTCAGCGCCCTGGCCACCACGCTGCCGATCATGCTGGCCGGCCGGATCATCCAGGGCGCCGGCGGTGCCGTCTTCCCGCTCTCCTTCGGCATCATCCGCGACGAGTTCCCCAAGGAACGCGTCGTCGGGGGTATCGGGTTCCTCTCGTCCATCCTGGGCGTGGGCGCCGGGCTGGGCATCGTGCTGGCCGGGCCGATCATCGTGCACCTGAACTACCACTGGCTCTTCTGGATCCCCCTGGTGATGTGCATCATCGCCACCGTGACGACGGTGATCTTCGTACCCGAGTCGCCCATCCGTACCCCCGGGCGCATCAACACGGTCGGCGCCCTGCTCATGTCGGGCTGGCTGGTGGCCGGCCTGCTCGCCGTCTCCGAGGGCCCGGTCATCGGATGGGGGAACCCAAAGGTGATCGGCCTCTTCCTGCTGGCCGTCGTCCTGGTGATGGCCTGGATACGGTCCGAGAGCCGCTCCGCCTCCCCCCTGGTCGACATGAAGATGATGCGCATCCCCGAGGTGTGGACCACCAACCTGGTGGCCCTGCTCTTCGGCTACGGCATGTACGTGATGTTCACCATCGTCCCCCAGTTCGTCGAGACGTCGACCAAGTACGCCTACGGCCTGGGCGCCTCCGTCACCCAGTCCGGCCTCGACCTGCTGCCCTTCGCCGCCGCCATGCTCCTCATCGCCCCGCTCACCGGCAAGCTCTCGGTGGCCTGGGGCGGACGCCGGGTCCTGCTGGCCGGCTGCCTGTTCGCCGCCAGCGCCTATGTGGAGCTGGTGTTCTGGCATGCCCAGACCTGGCAGATCATGGTCTCGGCCGGGCTGCTGGGCATCGGCATCGCCATGGGGTTCGCCGCCATGTCCAACCTGGTGGTCGAGGCGGTGCCCCAGTCCCAGACCGGCGTGGCCACGGGCATGAACACCAACATCCGCAACATCGGCGGCGCCGTCGGGGCCGGGGTGGCCACCAGCATCGTGGTGAGCAGCCTGCTGCCCGACGGCACGCCGTCCCTCCACGGCTACGTCCTGGCTTTCGTGGTGTCGGCCGCAGCCCTGCTCATCGCCGCCGTGACGACGCTGCTCATCCCCCGGCACGTGGCCGACCCGGCCCACCACCCGCTCATCATCGAGGCCGACGCTGGCATCACACCGGCCTCGGCCGCCGTCATCGACGTCGACTGATGGCGCCCCGCACGGCCCCCGGCCCCCGCCCCGACACGCCCCCCGCCACCCGCACTGGTCCGAGCACTCTCGCCGAGCCGACTCTGGCCGAGCCGTCGTCCCGTCCGCTGCGGCGGGATGCCGAGCTCAACCTCGAACGCATCCTCGCGGCGGCACAGGACGTCTTTGCCGAGAGTGGCTTCGACGCCTCAATGGAACAGATCGCCAACCGGGCCGGTGTCGGGGTGGGGACGCTCTATCGCCGTTTCCCCAACAAGGAGAGCTTGGTGCTCGCCATCATGGAGATGGCCAACCGGCACTCCGAAGCCCTGGTGCACGATGTGCTGGCCCACGCCGCTCCGGCCGAGGGCATCTTCGAGTTCATGCGCCGATGCGTCGGTCTGGCTCCCAGCCTGCGCGCGCTGGTCTCCCGGTCACCCCAGCTGGCCGAGACGCACCGGACCATGGTGGACAAGCTGTCTCCCTCGATCAACCGTCTCCTGGCCAACGCCAAGGCCGCTGGCTCCATCCGGTCCGACGTCACCTTCAGCGACATCGCCGTCACCCTCATGTCCGTGCGCTTGGTGGAGGACCGCTGTGGCGAACACGGTGCCTCCGACAAGCTCGGTCGTCGGCAGCAGGGAGAGCGCCACCTGCAGCTCCTGGTGGACGGGCTGCGGGCGAAGGACTCGACCTTGCCCCACCGTCCCCTGACCCGAGCGCAGCTCGACGACCTGCTCGTTCGGGAGTGATCTCGCTCGACGCTGGCCGCCCCCACGATCGCCGCCCCAGTATTTGAGACGCCCGTCTTGAGCCCTTAGGAAGTCGTCGACCCCGTCAACTCCGGTTCTTCAGTCGGGGGAGTCGGTGCCGCGGTCGCGGCGAGGTCCTCGGCGTCCACCGACAGGTCGGGCAGGAGGCGGTCGAGGCCCTTCGGGAACCACCAGTTGGACTTGCCCAGCAGCATCATCACTGAGGGCACGACACACATGCGGATCAGCACCGCGTCCACCAGGATGCCAGCGGCGAGCCCGATGCCGAATTCCTTGATCACTCGCTCGCCGCCGAAAACGAACGACCCGAACACCAGGATCATGATGAGCGCCGCCGCAGTGATGGTCTTGCCGGTGGCGGCCAACCCGTTGCGCACCGCGACCTTGTTGTCGCCGGATTTGATGTACTCCTCGTGAATTCTCGTCACCAAGAAGACCTGGTAGTCCATCGACAGGCCAAACAAGATGGCGAACAGCATCACCGGCAGGAACGCCTCAACCGGTCCGGTTTGATTGATGCCAATGATCGATCCGCCGTAACCCCACTGGAAGACGGCCACGAGTATCCCGAAGGCGGCGCCGATGGAGAGGATGTTCATCACCGCCGCGGTCAACGGAATGACGAAACTGCGGAAGACAATGGCCAAGAGGATGAACGACATCAGGACGACCAGCCCGATGAATAGCGGAAGTTTGGACGTCAAGACATTGGCAAAGTCGACGAAGATGGCAGTGGTCCCGCCCACCAGGACCTTTACCCCGGAGTCGTCCACGGCCTGGGGGATGGTGGTGTCGCGGAGGTGGTAGATCAGATTGGTCGTGGCCGCGTCCTGCGGTGCTGACTTCGGATAGACCTGGACCAGGGCCACCTCGCCCCCGGTCTTGCTCGGTATGAACAGTGGCGTGCTCACGCTGGCCACATCCGGCTGCTGCGTCACCTCGTTGGCCACATGGGCGATGACGGTCTTGTCGGCGGGCGTGTGCACCACCGACACCAGTTGCAAGGGACCGTTGAATCCCTGGCCGAATCCCTTGGCCAGGAGGTCATAGGCCGTCCGGGTCGTCGTGCCGACCGGGTCGTTGCCTTGGTCCGAAGAGCCCAGGCGAAGCGAGAAGAAGGGCGCGGCCAGGACGCCGATCACGACCAGAGCCAAGACAGCGGAGACGACCGGCACCCGCTGCACCCGGTCGGCCCACTTGGGCCAGAAGCCCTTGCTGTCGGCACCCACCACCCGCGGGCCATTTTGCGCCAGGTTCTTCTTTTGCTTTCGGCTCATCACCTTGGGTCCGATGAAGCCCAACATGGCAGGCAGCAAGGTCAGGGCGGCAATCATGGTGAACGCGACGCCGATGGCGGCGGCCACGGCAAGTCCGTACAGGAAGCTGACTCCGAGGGCGAACATGCCGAGCAGCGCGATGCACACGATGATCCCGGCGAAGAGCACGGCCCGGCCAGACGTGTTCACCGCATTGATGATGGAACTTTGGACATCCCGGCCGGCCACCAGACCCTGTCGATGTCGGGTGACGATGAACAGGGCGTAGTCGACGCCGACCCCCAGCCCGATCAGCGCCACCAGAATCGGGGCGAACTGGGGCATTTTCAACGCATGACTGAGCCATTCGATCAAACCGATGGCCGTACCGAGTGCGAACAACGCCGACATCAGCGGAAGGATGGCCGCGTAGACCGACCCGAAGACCAGAAGCAGGACGATGAGGGCCAGGATGACCCCCAAGAGGGTGCCATTGCCAAGGGCCTGTTTGTTCGACAATTCGCCCAGTTGTCCTGACACCGAGACGTGGAGGCCGCCGCCCGCGGTCGACGTCGCCGCATTGACGAAGGTCTTGCCTTCCGGCTGCGTCAACGCGTTGAGCTGCTGATTCAGCGCCACCGGGATAAAGCCGATCGTCTGGTCCGCGTTGATGTGCTTGGCGCCCAAGGCCGACGTATATGGAGTGACGTTGACCACATGGGGAAGCGTCTCGACCTTCTTGATCAGGTCGTCGACGCGGGCCGCAATGGCGGGGTCCGTGAGTTTGGCGCCGCCCGAGGTGGCGACGACGATGTTCTCGGTGTCCCCGGCGTTCTTCGGCGCCGCTGACTGGAGCAGGGCGATGGCGTCGGTCGATTGGGTGTGCGGAAGCTGGAAGGAATTTGAGTAGGCGGATCCGACGGACTTACCCAGCAGGGAGGCGCCCACGAGGACGACAAACCAGATCAAGACCACCAGGCGTCGGTGACGGACACACCACCCAGCCAGGGTGCGCAACATGTAGAACTCTCCTCAGGAACGGATGAGACGGCGGCGTACCTGTCTCGGGGCTAAACGCTACTGCCCACCGCGGGAAGGTTACTGCCTGCGCAGAGGTGCTTCTGGCCACCCGGAGTGAAGGGGCCATCGGGTGGCATCAAGGGCGCAGATGCCGGCCCGTCAGCCGATGATCTGATGGTCCGACGAACCGTCCAGGCGCCGATCGGCGTGATGGTGGAAACGGTCATGGTGGCCGAAGCGGTGAAATCGACCGGACCGGTACCAGACGAACAGCCCGACCAGGACGAAGAGGGCCCATGGAATGTGGACGTAGGCGAGGGTGGAGCCGGCCACCGTCAGGGCCAGCAGCACCAGGATCAGGAACGGGATCATCACCCGCCGGCGGCGTGAGGGTGGTGGTGGTGATGGAGTTTCGTCGGCCAACCGCGGGAGGTCATCGAACAGGCCCCGCAGATCGCCGCGAGTCGTCGATCCCATGGCGTGGTCGAGACGTTCTTTGAACTCGGCCGCGTCGAGGCGACCTTCGGCGAAGTGCCGGGAGAGCTTGTCGGCCACCTCGTTGCGCTCGGCGTCCGAAGCGCGCAGGTTGGTGTCGGTGTCCGAGCTCATCCGGCGACCGGCGGTGGCGGCGTAGACGGGATCCCATCGGGAGCGCATGGTGTGGCCTTTCTCTTTCGGGTGGTGTGTGTGCTGGGAGGTAACGCAGCAAGGTCGATCGGGACCGACGGTCAGCGAGCTCTTTCGCGGGCCAGCAGGTCCTCGGCCACGGACGTGTCGCTGCCTTCTTCGGGAATCAGGAGCCAACCGGCGAGATACAGGGGGACCGCAAGCCCGCCCAGAAACGTGAGGGCGACGAAGCCGATCCGCACCAGCGTGGGGTCCACGTCGAAGTAGTCGGCCAGTCCTACGGCGACGCCGGCCAGCATCCGATGCTCCCCCCCTCGGTGGAGGCGATCCTCGTCGACGGGGTATTGACCCGACGGGCTGGCGTCCGTGGTGCCGGGGCCTGATTCCGTGCCTGGGTCCTCGGCTTTGCGTTGTGTCGTGATGTCCATGGCCCCAGCTTGAAGGACCCGGCCGCCGAGCGATATCCGGCATGACCCTGCTTGGACCCTGAGCCGGGGCGTGGCCAGTCAGGGATGTCCCTGATGGTTACGGGGTTGGGGGCGCGCGATCATCGTGGTATCGCCGAATCCACCGATACCGGCCCTCGACGGCCAGATACCGCGGCTTCCGAGCCGGCAGCCGAGACCACCGCGCGTCCTGCGGGCGAGTGGGGTGGGCGTCGCCACGGGCCGTGGGGCGCGCCGCCCTGGCACGACGCCAGCCGTGCCTACGGGCCGGGTGTACGCCACCACGGCCACCGGGGCTTTCGGGGTCTGCGCGGCCCGCGCGGTCTGCGGGGCCCCCTCCGGCGCGATCCCGATGCCCGGGTACTGGCCGGCATCTGCGCCGGCATCTCGGACGCCACCGGCATCGACGTCACCATCGTGCGCATCGGTGTCGCCCTGCTGGCTCTGGGCAGCGGGATCGGCATCGTGGTCTACGCGGTCGGATGGCTGGTCCTCCCTCTGCGGGGTGAGACGTCCAACATCTTCTCCCGGGCCATCCGGGATCGCCGGGGGATCCGCCTGGTCATCGCCATCATCCCGCTGCTCGTCGTCACCCAGATCGTCACATCGGGGCTGCGGATCGGCTACGTCGGGTCCTTCATCTGGCCCGTGTTCCTGGCCGGTGGTGCGGCGGTCCTGATCTGGCGCAACGTCAGCGAGCAGGAGCGGCTGTGGATCAACGACGACATCGTGCCCATGCTGCGTCCGGGCGGGGAACACCACTCGCGCCGGACCCTCATCTTGCGCATCGGCGTGGGCGTCCTGCTCGGCGTGGGCGGCGTGCTCGTGCTCACCTTCGGCCACCCCACCGGTGCGGCCCTCCGCCCGATCGGCGGAGCGGTACTGGTCATCGCCGCCATCGTGGTGATCTTCGGCCCCTGGTGGATCAGCCTGGTGCGCGACCTGATGTCGGAACGCCAGGCCCGGGCCCTGGCCGAGGAGCGGTCGCAGATGGCGGCCCACGTCCACGACTCGGTGTTGCAGACGCTCGCGCTCATCCAGCGTTCGGCCGATGACCCCCAGCACGTGGCGCGCCTGGCCCGCAGCCAAGAGCGCGAGTTGCGGTCGTGGCTCTTCGAGGGCCGGCCGCCGGGCACCTTCAGTGACGATGCCACGACGATGGCCGAGGGCATCGGCGTGTTGCAGCGTGAGGTGGAGGCCAACCACGGTATCGAGGTGCAGGTGGTGATGGTGGGGGACTGCGAGCTCACCGACGGGTTGCGCGCCCTGCTCGATGCCGCCCGGGAGGCCACCGTCAACGCCGCCAAATGGTCCGGCGCCCCCCAGGTCTCGCTCTACGCCGAGGTCGAGCCCGACGTGGTGATGCTCTTCGTCCGTGACCGGGGCAACGGGTTCGACCCCGATGCCGTGCCGGAGGATCGTCAGGGCATCGCCCAGTCCATACGGACCCGCATGACCCGGTCGGGCGGCTCGGCGGTCATTCGCTCGGCGCCCGGCCAGGGGGCCGAAGTCGAGCTGTCCATGCCCCGCCGGGAGCCGGACGCCTGATGGGCGGTGCGGGTGCGTCGGGACCGGGGCGGGCGGGGCGGCCGCGCCTCTTCCTGGTCGAGGACCATGCCGTCTTCCGGGCCGGGGTGCGGGCCGAGCTGGGCGAGGCGGTCGACGTGGTCGGCGAGGCTGACGAAGTGGCGGCGGCCGTCGAGCTCATTAATGAGCGCGTGCCGGATGTCGTTCTGCTCGACGTCCATCTGCCCGGCGGCGGCGGCCGGGCTGTCCTCGAAGGCGTCCTGCCCCACCACCCCGAGGTGCAGTTCCTCGCCCTGTCGGTATCCGACGCCCCCGAGGACGTGATCGCCGTCATCCGGGCCGGGGCACGGGGCTACATCACCAAGACGATCTCGGGGGACGAGTTGCTGCAGGCGGTGTATCGAGTGGGGGCGGGAGATGCCGTGTTCTCGCCTCGCCTGGCCGGATTCGTCCTCGATGCGTTCTCGGCTGGTGCGGGCAGTGGCGGTGGAGGCGGCAGCGCCGCCGGCGGCGCCAGTGGAGGCGCGGGCCCCACCGCCGGCCTTGGCGCCCGCAGCGTCGATCCAGAGCTCGATCAGCTCTCACCCCGGGAACAGCAGGTCCTCCGCCTCATCGCCAGGGGGTACACCTACAAGGAGGTGGCCAAGGATCTGACGATCTCCGCCAAGACAGTGGAATCGCACGTCTCCTCGGTGTTGCGCAAGCTGCAGCTCTCCACCCGGCACGAGCTGACCAAGTGGGCTACCGACCGACGTCTCGTGTAGTCCGGGTAGTCCCCGTTTAGTCCCTGTTTCGAAGTCCAGGGGACAGTCCGGCTAGACATTGTCGACCACCAGCCGGAAGGGACGTCGACGTCGTGGGCGCAGAGGGTGCAGAGGGTGCTGAGGGTGAGGCGAGGGGGAAGTCCGTGTCCGACCTGTCCTCGGAGCATCGCGATGCGGCGACGCTGGCCACCATGGCCGGCCGGGCCTTGTTGGAGCTGCGCGCCGGTCCGCCCCGCTTCACCGACGTGGGGGCGGCCGGAGATCGGTTGGCCCATCAACTCCTGGTCAAAGAACTGACCCGCCTCTACCCCAACGACGATGTGCGGTCCGAGGAGGGGTTGGAGCACGTGTCGGGATCGGGGCGCCTGTGGATCATCGATCCGCTCGATGGGACTCGTGAGTTCCGCCAGCGGGGCCGCTCCGACTGGGCCGTCCACGTGGCCCTGGTCATCGGGGGCGTGGCCGTGGTCGGCGCGGTCGCCCTCCCGGCCATCGACATCACCCTGTCGACCGGCGCCCCCCGGGAGCTGGCGGCCCGGGCCGAGAGCGACCCACCGCGGGTCGTCGTCAGCCGGAGCCGGCCGACCGAGGTGGCCTACGACGTCAGCGAGGCCATCGGCGGCGTGATGATCCCCATGGGCTCGGCCGGCGCCAAAATCGGCGCCGTGGTCCTCGGTGCGGCCGACGTCTACGTGCACGCCGGGGGCCAGTACGAGTGGGATTCGGCGGCGCCGGTGGCGGTGGCCGAGGCGAGCGGGCTGCACGCATCGAGGCTCAACGGGGATCCGTTGCGTTATGGGGCCCCCGATGCCTGGCTGCCGGATCTGGTGGTGTGCCGCCCCGAACTGACGGACGCCGTACTGGCGGTGACCACGGCGGACCGGCGGCCGTACTACTAGACCCGATCTGGCCGACTTGGTCGGACTTGGTCGGACTTGGTCGGACTTGGCTGGACTTGGTGGGACTTGGCCGGATCTGGCGACTCGGCCCGATCTGTCGCTCCGGGTCCGACCGCCCCCAGATCCGCTGTGCCCGGTCCCCGGTCCGCTCCATGACCCGAGAACCAGACAGGGCCCCCACTCACGAGGAGGAGGGGCCCTGCAATCTGGTTTGTTGTGTTGGTGCTCGGACGCCCATCGGGCGCCCGTCACCGACTAGATGGCGCGAACGTTCGCGGCCTGAAGCCCCTTGGGGCCTTGGTTGGTCTCGAACTCGACCTTTTGTCCTTCCTCCAGGTTGCGGTAGCCCGTACCGGAGATCGCGCTGAAATGCACGAATA
>DASZJQ010000171.1:0-1917 GCA_035947875.1 Acidimicrobiales bacterium | reverse complement strand
GGTAGCTCGAGCGGCGAGGGTGCGGACAAGCGGGCCGCCGACGAGGTGGTCGAGGTGATCAAGGCCCGGGGCGGCGAGGCGGTGGCCAACTACGACGATGTGGCCGACTTCGGCGGCGCCGAGAACCTCATCGCCTCGGCCTACGAAGCCTTCGGCGGCCACGACATCCTGGTTAACAACGCCGGCATCATCCGGGACAAAATGATCGTGTCGATGACCGAGGACGACTTCGACTCGGTCCTCCGCGTGCACCTCAAGGGCACCTTTGCCGTGACCAAGTTCGCCTGCATCCGTTGGCGCGAGCGCACCAAGGCCGGCGAGGACGTCCGGGCGGCCATCGTCAACACGGTGTCGTCGGCCGGGCTCCAGGGCAACGTCGGTCAGGCCAACTACGGGTCGGCCAAGTCGGCCATCGCCGCCCTGACCATCATCACCTCGCTCGAGGGTTCGCGCTATGGCGTGCGGGCCAACGCCATCGGCCCGGGTGGGGCCACCCGCATGGCCGGGGGCGTGCTCAAGGACGTCGAGATCAAGGAGCCCGACGCCTACGGGGACGACGAGTTCAGCCGCCTCAACCCGCAGAATTCGGCCCCCATGGTGGCGTGGCTGGCCTCCGACGAAGCCATGCACGTCACCGGCCAGGTCTTCCGCGCCGTGGGCACCAACATCGCGCACTACGAGCCGTGGAAGTTGGGCGCCAGCGTCGACAACCCCAAGGGCGAAGTCAAGTGGGACCCGGCCGCCATCGGGGCGGAGATCAACGCCCAGGTGTTCCACTCGCGCCACCCCGGCCTGAAGATGGGTTGATCGACCCGATCCGGCTGCGGCCGCGCTACTTCCGCACCTCATTTCGAACACGAACAGGAGACTCATGCCGAACCGCCGGGTAGCCATTGTCGGCGCCTCGACGTCCGACTGCGGACGGGTCGACGACAAGACCGCCTTTCAACTGAACTTCCAGGGGACGACGCGTGCGCTGGCCGACGCGGGCATCGCCAAGGACGAGGTCGATGGCTTCTGTTCGTTGACCGGGGCGCTGCCGCCGATCGAGCTGGCCGAGTACCTGGGGATCCGGCCCAACTGGGTCGACTCGACCGGGCACGGCGGCAGCATCTGGGAGTTCATGGTCGAGCACGCCGCCGCCGCCATAGCGCAGGGTCTGGTCGAGACGGTGGTGCTCACCTACGGCTCGACCCAGCGGGCCGACCTCAAGAAGAAGCTCCGGATGGCCAACCTGTCCTTCGGCACTCGGGGCCCCATCCAGTTCGCCGCGCCGTTCGGGCACCCGGTCGGTTCGCACTACGCCATGGTGGCCCGGCGCCACATGCACGAGTTCGGCACCACGATCGAGCAGCTGGCCGAGGTGGCGGTGTCGACCCGGTTCAACGCCGGCCTCAACCCGGACGCCTACTACCAGGACCCCATCACCATCGACGACGTGGTCGACGCACCGCTGGTGTGGGACCCGCTGACCAAACTGCACTGCTGCATCCGCACCGACGGCGGCGGCTCGATCGTCCTGACCAGCGAGGAGCGGGCCCGCGACTGCGCCAAGGCTCCCGTCTGGGTGTTGGGGACGGGCGAAGCGGCGTCGCACACCACCATGAGCGAGTGGGACGACTTCACCGAGTCACCGTGCGTGCGCTCGGGCCAGCTGGCGTTCGACCGGGCCGGGGTGAAACCCGACGACATCGACACGGCGCAGCTCTACGACGCCTTCACCCCCATGGTGCTCCTGACGCTCGAGGGGCTGGGTTTCTGCAAGAAGGGTGAGGGTGGCGCCTTCGTCGAGGACGGCCGGCTCCGGGTCGGGGGCGCCCTCCCGACCAACACCGACGGTGGAGGACTCTCGTCGTGCCAACCGGGCATGCGAGGCATGTTCCTGCTCATCGAGGCGGTCAAGCAGCTGCGGGGCGA
>DASZJQ010000170.1:0-14796 GCA_035947875.1 Acidimicrobiales bacterium | reverse complement strand
CGCCGGCACGGAGGCCGCGTTCAGCGACGATGCCTACACCGACGCCGGTGCGACGGTGGCCCCCGACACGGCGGCGACGCTCGCCGGAGCCGGGCTGGTCGTGCGCATCAACCCCCCGAGCGCCGAGGACGTCGCCGGACTGCCCGACGGCGCCGCGCTCCTGAGCTTCTTCGGGGTGTCCCAAGCCTCGGACGCCCTGCGCGCGCTGGCCTCCAAGAAGGCGACCGTGTTCAGCTTCGACCTGCTGCCCCGCATCAGCCGGGCGCAGGGCATGGATGCCCTGAGCTCGCAGGCGACCGTCTCGGGCTACAGGGCTGGGCTGAGCGCGGCCGAGCACCTCGCGAAGTTCTTCCCGATGTTCATGACGGCGGCCGGGACGGTGCCACCGGCCAAGGTGCTGGTCATGGGCGTCGGCGTCGCCGGGTTGCAGTCGATCGCGACGGCGCGTCGACTGGGCGCAGTGGTCAAGGCCTACGACGTGCGGGCGGCCGCCAAGGAGGAGGCGGAGAGCCTCGGCGCCACCTTCCTCGACACCGGCGTCTCGGCCGAAGGTGTCGGCGGCTACGCCCGCGAGCTGACACCCGAAGAGCTCGCCCGCCAGCGCGCCGCGCTGGCCGCCGAGGTCGGGCGCTCCGACGTCGTCATCACCACCGCGGCGGTGCCGGAGCGCCGGGCTCCCGTGCTGCTCACCACCTCGATGGTCGAGGGCATGGCCGAGGGCGCCGTCGTGGTGGACATGGCCGCGGACCAGGGCGGCAACTGCGAGCTGACCAAGGCGGGCGAGGTGGTGGAGCACAACGGCGTCCACATCGTGGGCATGGCCAACCCCCCCTCGGGCATGCCGACCCACGCCAGCTTCCTGTTCGCCCGCAACGTGGCCAACGTACTGGGACTCATGGGCCCCGACGGCACGCTCGCCCCCGACTGGGACGACGAGATCGTGGCCGGGATGTGCGTGCTGCGCGAGGGCGCGGCGGTGGCGCCCGCCGCGGTGGAGCTCCTGGGCGGGACACCGGGCGGGACACCGGGTGGGACATCCAGCGGGACACAAGGAGCGCAGTCGTGATCGCGTTGCTCTTGCAATCGACTCCGACCGGAGGGTCGACCACGGGGATCGTCGGCTACCTGACGATCTTCGTCCTGGCGGCGTTCGTCGGGATCGAGGTCGTCTCCAAGGTGCCGAGCATCCTGCACACCCCGCTGATGTCGGGGTCCAACGCCATCCACGGCATCGTGCTGGTCGGCGCGATGACCATCATGGGCGAAGCCCACGGGACCGGTGAGGTCGTGCTCGGTTTCCTCGCGGTCTTCCTGGCCACGTTGAACGTGGTGGGCGGCTTCGTGGTGACCGACCGCATGCTCGAGATGTTCAAGGGCAAGCCGGACGACCGGGCCCGCCGGCCAGTCGCCAAGGCGGAGGACGCCACGCCCTCCGAGCCTTCGGAGCCCTCCGAACCCAGCGGGGGCGCCTCCTGATGCTGGCCGTCTCCTTCACACTGACGACCGCGCGCGACCTGGCGTATCTCATCGCCATCGCCGGCTTCATCTTCGCCCTGAAGGGCTTGAGCTCGCCCAAGCACGCACGCCGCGGCGAGCTGGTTGGCGCCGCGGCGGCCACCCTCGCCATCGCGATGACCTTCACCCTCCCGACGCTGCGGCACTCGGGCTGGAACCTCACGCTGACGATCATCGCCATGGTGCTCGGCGCGGCGATCGCGGTGCCGGTGGCCCGCTTCGTGAAGATGACCGCGATGCCCCAGTTGGTGGCCGTCTTCAACGGCGTCGGCGGTGGCGCCGCCGCCCTGATCTCTATCGTGGAGCTACTGCACCTGCACTCGCTCGGGCTGCAACCCGCCGTCTACGTCACGGCCGAGGTCCTGCTGGGCGTGCTGATCGGGTCGGTGTCCTTCTCTGGGAGCGCCATCGCCTTCATCAAGCTGCAGGAGCTGATCACCGGGCGCCCCATCACCTATCCGGGCCAGCAGGTGATCAACGCGCTCGTCGGGGCGGCCATCGGGGTCATGATCATCCTCGCCCTGGTCACCGGCAGCATCGTCTACGTCTGGATCATCCTGGTGCTCGCCCTCGGGCTCGGGGTGATCTTCGTGCTCCCCATCGGTGGCGCGGACGTGCCGGTTCTCATCTCGCTGCTGAACTCGTTCACCGGCCTGGCGGTCGCGGCCTCGGGCTTCGTGCTCGACAACGATCTGCTGATTGTGGCCGGCACGCTGGTCGGTGCCTCGGGGATCATCTTGACCCGGCTCATGAGCAGCGCCATGGGCCGCTCGCTGCCGAACATCCTCTTCAGCGCGTTCGGCTCGGTCATCACGGCCACCGGCGGCGAGGAGGGCGACGCGACGCGCCCGGTCCGGGCGGGGACGCCCGAGGACGTGGGCGTGCTGCTGGCCTACGCGCGCAAGGTCGTCATCATCCCCGGCTATGGCCTGGCGGTCGCCCAGGCCCAGCACACCGCGCGCGAGCTGGAGGAGGCCCTCAAGGCACGCGGCGTCGAAACCTTCTTCGCCATCCACCCGGTGGCGGGCCGGATGCCGGGGCACATGAATGTCCTCCTGGCGGAGGCCAATGTGCCCTACGAGGACTTGAAGGAGATGGACGAGGCCAACCCAGAGATGTCGACGGCCGACGTGGCGCTGGTGGTGGGGGCCAACGACACCGTGAACCCGGCGGCCAAGACCACGCCCGGCAGCCCCATTTTCGGCATGCCGATCATCCATGCCGACGAGGCGGAGAACATCATCTTCCTCAAGCGTTCCATGCGCCCCGGTTTCGCCGGCATCGACAACGAGCTGCTCTATGACCCCAAGACAACCATGCTCTTCGGGGACGCCAAGGACACCCTCTCCAAGCTGGTATCCGCGGTGGCTGACGCCTGACCGCCCTTCCCCGGGCCCCGAACGTGGGACGGGAACGGCCATCCAGCAAGACGAGCCCGTCACACCGTTCCCGGTGTGAGCCCGAAACAGCACGTCGCGGCCGGTGTGGCCGCGCTTTTGACGGCTCGCCCGACCGTGTGTGCCCGGCCACCCCCACTATCCTGACCAGGGCACCATGGCAGACATCGCCGAATCGTCGGCCTCTCGGGCTCGCAGCCTTCCACACCTGGTGAGGACCCAGCGCACCCTCCAGGTCATCCTCGGCCTGTTCTGGATCCTCGACGCCGCCTTGCAATTCCAGCCCTTCATGTTCGGCCAGGGCTTCGTGCACAGCTTCATCCTGGCCAACGCCAGCGGGCAACCGGCGCCGATCGCCTGGTTCCTCACTCACATGGGCCACTTCCTCAGCCCCCACATCGCCGTCTGGAACACGTTCTTCGCCCTGATCCAGTTGTGTATCGGCACGGGGCTGCTCTTCCGTCGCACCGTCCGGCCTGCGCTCGTCGTGTCGTTCTTCTGGGCACTCGGCGTGTGGGTCATGGGTGAGGGGCTCGGCATGCTCCTCACCGGGACCGCCTCCGCGCTGACCGGGGCGCCCGGGTCGGTCTTCATCTACGGCTGCCTCGGCCTGATGGCCTGGCCCCGTCGGGCCACCCGGACCGCCGAGGAGGGCGGCGCCGATGAGCAGCACACCGAGGACCTCGAACTCGAAGGGGTGGCGTCGTCGGCCGCCGGCCGCGGGATCGGTGGCGTGGTCACGCCGCTCGCCGTGTGGAGCGGCTACTGGGTGCTGGCCGCCGTGCTGTTCGTGCTTCCGGCCAACCGGACCCCGACTTCGGTGGCGAGCGCCATCGTGGGTATGGCCCCGGTGTCGCCGAACTTCTACGCCCACTTCCTGACCAATGTCGGTGGTCACTTCGCCTCGACCGGTCTCGAGACGGCCTGGGTGCTCGCCATTGCCTCCCTCGTCATCGGCCTCGGGCCCTTGTTGACGCGGCGGCCCAGCGGCTTCCTCTTGGCCGGTGGCCTGCTGGCCGCCGTCCTGTGGAGCACCGGCCAGGGGTGGCTCGGGGGCATCTTCAGCGGGTCGGGCACCGACCCCAACACCGGCCCCCTCATCATCGTGCTCGCCCTGGCCATGGTCCCCGAACGCCTGGCCACCCGAACCTCCTCGCCCGCTCCGTTCACCGTCCTGCTGCGCCGGCGACCGGCCTTCTCCATCGGCGCCGCCGCCGTCATCGGCGCCGGCCTCCTCGTCAGCGCGACGTACCCGGTGTCGGCCCAGGAAACGGCCGGGAGCGCCATGGCCGGCATGCATATGGCCCAATCGGGCTCCGCCGCGTCCGGCTCGTCAAACGGTGACGCCACGCCGACCTCGACGTCGACGTGCACCCGGCACCAGGCCGGCCTGCCGAGGTCGGGGCTCGACCTGACGAACTCGCCCTTCATGGCCATGGGCGGATCCAATCTGGGCATGAACATGAACGGGGCGGACGCCTCCGCCGCGGCCGGGCTGAACACCACCACGACCAACTGGCACTACACCGGTCCAGCCCTACCGAGCGCCACTTCCAACTTGCTTCTGGCCAACGGCGCCAACGGTCCGGGCGACATCCACATGGCGGTCACCGGATGCGCCAAGCCCGTCACCGCGACCCAGCTGCTCGGCGCCACGCAGTACGTCCAGTCGACCAGCCAGGCGGCTGCCGCCTACGCCACCCCGGCCGAGGCCATGGCGGCCGGCTACGTCGCCGTCTCCCCCACGAGCTACCCGGTGGTGACGTACGTGAACCCGGCCACAGTGGCGGCCAACAAGGCCGCCAAGCGGACGCTGGACCCGCAGTTCATCGACGGGCTGGTCTACGCCACCCTGCCGTCCGGACAGAGCGCCCTGGTCGCCGCCATGTACATCCTGCCGGGCACGGTGCCGAAAGCACCGATGCCCTACGGGGCCTTGGTGCAGTGGCATCAGCGCACCAACGTGTGTGGGCCGCAGACCGGGGTCTCGACCGCGGCCTTCGACGTGACCGGTTCGACTCCCTGCGCGGCCGGCACGGTCAAGAAGAGCACGCCGTACGTGACCTTGGTCTGGCAGGTCCCGGTGGCCGGCGGTCCCCTGGCCATTCAGCCACCCGACATCCAGATCGTGGAAGCGGCGGTGATGTCGCCGGCCGCCTAGCTGTCAGAACACCGAGCCGACGCCGGGGTGCCGGGCCGCCACGTCACCGCGGGGCGATGACGTCGACCTGCGCCAGGGTTTCGGAGCTGGGCGTCCACCCGCCGGCGGCCACGTTGGCGGCGACCTGCTCGGGTTTGGTGGCTCCGGCGATCACCGACGCGACTGAAGGTCGCGAGAGCAGCCAGGCAATGGAGAGCTCGAGCACGGTGTGCCCTTCGCTCTGGGCCAGTGCGTCGAGCGCCGCCACCTGGGCCAGGCGGACGTCGCTGAGCTGGCTGCTGGCGGCCGCGCCCATGCCGGCCAGGCGAGTGCCCTCGGGAGGTGCCTCGCCCGCCCGGTACTTGCCGCTCAAGAGGCCACTGGCCAGAGGGAAGAAGGGGAGGAAGGCCATGCCGGTCCGCTCACAGGCGGGCAACACGGCATCCTCGGGCTCGCGGTGGAGGATGTTGTACTGGTTCTGCACGCTGACGAAGCCCGGCGCGCCCCCGACCACCGCGGCCCCGGCGTCGGAGAGCATGGCGGCATCGAAGTTGGAGCACCCGAATTCCCGGATCTTTCCCTCGGCCACCAACTCGGCCAGGGCCCCCTCGGTCTCGGCGATCGGCGTCTTCTGGTCCGGCGCGTGCAGCTGATAGAGGTCGATGCGATCGGTGCCGAGCCGAGTCAGGCTGTCCTCCACGGCGGTCCGGATGTAGGCCGCGCCGGCCCCGCCCTCATGCCCTTCGTACGGGACGCCGAATTTGGTGGCCAGCACGATCTCGTCGCGCCGGGTCCCCAGGGCGGCGCCGAGATAGGACTCGCTCTTGGTGCCTCCGTAGATGTCGGCGGTGTCGAAGAGGGTGATGCCGGCATCGAGGGCGGCGCCCACCACGGACGCGGTCTCCTTGCGCCCAATCCGCATACCGAAGTTGTTGCAGCCCAGCCCGATCACGCCGACGGTGAGTGAGCCGATAGAGCGTGTGTCCATGATCGATGTGCCTCCGTGTGGCCGTCCTGACGCAGGGGTGTGCGGTCGGCAGTAGCGTACCTGCGGCACCGAGCAAATGATCCGGTCGAGGAACACCCAGTCAAGGAAGCAAGGAGCAGGACATGGCAGCAGGCGCAGTTGACGTGACGGTGGCCGCCACACCCGACGAGGTGTGGGCCAAGGTGGGTAGCTTCGGCGAAGTGGACAAGTTCTTTCCCGGCATCGAATCCTTCCGGGTCGAGGGGGACGATCGCATCATCGGCATGTTCGGCATGGAGATACGCGAGCGACTGCTGTCGCGCGACGATGTCACGCGCACCATCACCTACTCGGTCGTCGACGGCGTTCCCATCGAGAGCCACACCGCCACCATCAGCGTCGAGCCCGACGGTGACGGATCCAAGGTGACGTGGGCCTACGACGTCGAGCCGGCGGAGATGGCGCCGATCTTCGGTGACACCTACAAGGGCGCGCTGGCGGCGGTTGAAGCTTCCTTTTCCTGAGGCCATGAGTTCCCCCGACGCGGAGCCAGCGGCGGGGGAATCAGCCGCTCCGCCGGACGGTGCAGTGCCACGGCCACGTCCACTGACCGAAGATGTGCCTCGGATCTACCCGCGGCGCCTGCCCGAACCCAGTCGGGCCGAACTGGTCCGAAGGGGCGCCACGATCACCAAGGTGGTGGGCACGCATTTCGCCCCCACCGCGCTGCGCCAGCTCCGCACCTTCCGCCAGGGTGCCCTGCCCGGGGCCCAGCTGGCCCGTCCGCTGCGCAAGAGTTTCGAGGACCTGGGCGGGACCTTCATGAAGTTCGGGCAGATCATCGCCTCGTCACCGGGGATGTTCGGTGACGAGGTGGCCGACGAGTTCCGGGCGTGCCTGGACACGGGGCCGGCCGTCCCCTTCGTCGATGTGCGCCAACGGGTCGAGGAAGACCTTGGCTGCGCCTTGGGTGACGTGTTCGCCGACTTCGAACACGTCCCGATCGGGCGGGCCTCCATCGCCGTGGTGCACCGGGCCCGCCTCCACGACGGTCGCGTGGTGGCGGTCAAGGTGCTGCGGCCCAACGTCGAACATCTGGTGGCGGCCGACCTCGACCTCATGCAGCCGCTCCTGGAGATCCTGGTGCGACAGACCGGTGATCAACTGGCCGGTTCCACCCTGCAGATGCTGGACGGCTTCCGAGTGCAGATCGGCGAGGAGATGGATCTGCGCAATGAGGCCCGTTCGCTCGTTCATTTCCGGCGGCTCCAGAACGAATTCGGGCTGGCGAAGATCGCGGTCCCCGAGCCCTATCCCGAGCTGTCCGGTCGCAACGTCCTCACCATGGAGTTCTTCGACGGCGTGCCGATTGACGATCTGGCCCAGGTCGCCGCGCTGGGCGTCGACCCCAGGCCGCTGGTCCAAGAGGTCATGCGCGCCTTTTTTCTCACCACGGTGCGCTGGGGTGCGTTTCACGGCGACGTCCACGCCGGCAACATGATGCTGCTGCGCGACGGACGTATCGGCGTCATCGATTGGGGCATCGTCGGACGGCTCGACCCCTCGACTCACCGCTTCTTCATCTCGCTGCTCTCGGCGGCCATGGGCGACGAAGCGGCCTGGACCGACGTGACGGCCCACATCACGCGCACCTACGGACCGGCCATCGGGCTGGCGGTGGGCATGTCCGACGAGGAGCTCACGGGGTTCGTGCGCAGCATCTTCGAGCCGGCGCTGACCCGGCCCTTCGGCGAGGTCAGCCTGGCCGGGCTCATGCAGACCATCCAGCTCCAGGTGGCCAGGGCGCAGGGCATCGAGGCCCATTCCCGCAGCCTCGGTGCGATCCTGCACCGCCTGCAGGCCCAGCGGCGCCTGCGCCGGCTGGCCGACGAGTCCGGCGGCCTCATGTCCGAGTTCGACCGGGGTACCTTCCTCCTCACCAAGCAGCTGATGTACTTCGAGCGCTACGGGCGGCTCTTCATCTCGGAAATTCCCATCCTCCATGACCGTGAGTTCATCGAGCAGTTGCTGGCCAGCGTCGACACGACGGGCCTGGGCGAGTGAGGGGACCGCTCCTGGCACAAAACTGGAATCTGTTCTAGTTTCACCCCAGGGCCGCGCCAGGCGGCCGATGAGGGAGGGGAGGTGGCGATGGCTGACGACGTGGTCCACTACAGCGCCGACCACGTCCTGGAGTATCCCTACGTCCGCTCGGTTGGTCCCGTTGTCGGAGCCTTCCTGACGGGGCTCCGAGACGGCAAGGTGGTCGGGATCCGCGGTACCGGGGGCAAGGTCATTGTGCCCCCCACCGAATACGACCCCGAGACCGGGGACGAGACCACCGATATCGTCGACGTCGGCCCCGAGGGGACCGTCACCTCGTGGTCCTGGGTTCCCCGGCCGCGACCCAAGCACCCCCTGCGGACCCCGTTCGCCTGGGTCCTGGTGCAATTCGACGGCGCCGACACGTCGTTCCTGCACGTCCTGTCGGCCGCCGACTCCGGCCAGGTCGCCACCGGGATGCGGGTTCGGCCCGAGTTCGTCCCGCCCGCCGAGCGAGTGGGCCACGTGAACGACATCCGCCACTTCGTCGCGGTGGAAGGGAAGCCATGAGCGAGCCGGTGACCATGATGGCGGCCCCCATGCGCCTCGACTACGTCTTCACGCCCGGGGTGGCGCAGAGCAAGAACCTGCACGGGTTGGAACGGGGCAAGTTCATCGGCCAGCGCTGCCCCAAGTGCCAGAAGGTGTACACGCCCTCGCGCGGCTCGTGCCCGACCGACGGGGTGGCAACGGACGAGATCGTCGAACTGCCCAACACGGGGACGGTCACCACGTACTGCGTGGTCAACGTGCCCTTTGCCGGACAGACCATCGAGATCCCCTACATCTGCGCCCAGATCCTGCTCGACGGGGCCAACATCTCCTTCATGGGCCTCATTCAGGAAATTCCCACCGGGGAGATCCGTATGGGCATGCGGGTGGAGGCGGTGTGGGTCGAGCCCGACCAACTCGGACCGACCATGGCCTCGGTGAAGTACTTCCGGCCCAGCGGCGAGCCCGACGCCGAGTTCGAGACCTACAAGGAATACCTGTGAGCACGTTCCCGGGCCTCACCTCGGGCCATCGTCCCGTCGGTGTGGTGTCCTTCGCCCAGTCCGATCTCGTCCGCCGGGAGGCCGAGCACAACGACGTCGAGATGCTTCAGCCGGTGGTGGCCGAGGTGTTCGGCGCCATCGGCATCACCAAGGACGACGTCGGCTTCATCTGTTCGGGCTCAACCGACTACCTCGTCGGCGGCCCCTTCTCCTTCGTCACCGCGCTCGATGCCGTGGGGGTGTGGCCCCCCCGGGCCGAGTCCCACGTCGAGATGGACGGCGCCTGGGCCCTGTACGAGGCCTGGGTGCTGCTCCAAGAGGGCGAGATCGACGCGGCGCTCGTCTACTGCTTCGGGCGGTCGTCCCCGGGCGACCTGAGCGAGATCATGGCCGTCCAGCTCGACCCCTATTACATGGCCCCCTTGTGGCCCGACCCCACCTCGTTGGCCGCGCTGCAGGCGCAGGCGATGATCGACGCCGGCATGGCCACCGAGGCCGACTTCGCCGCCGTGGCCTCCCGGGCTCGTCGCTCCGCTCTGGGGAACCCCAAAGCCCAAGTGGCCTACGACCGCCCGGCGGAGACCCTGCTGGCCGAGGAGTACGAAGTGGTACCACTGCGACGACATGCCCTGCCGCCGTTGACCGACGGGTGTGCCGCCATCGTGCTGGCGGCCGGAGACCGGGCCTACGAACTCTGCCCGCGCCCCGCCTTCATCACCGGCATCGACCACCGGATCGAGACCCACGCCCTCGGGGCGAGGGATCTGACCCACTCGCCCTCGACCAAGTTGGCCGGCGAGAAGGCCGGGGTGGGCGAGAAGCCGGTCGACGTGGCCGAACTCCATGCGCCCTACGCCCACCAGGAGTTGATCCTCACCGACGCGCTCGGCCTCGGCGACGGTGTCGACATCTCACCGTCGGGCGGCGCGCTGGCGGCCAACCCCATGATGTCGGCCGGTCTCATCCGCATCGGTGAGGCCTCCCGGGCCATCTGGTCGGGCCAGGCCGATCGGGCCGTGGCCCACGCCACCTCTGGTCCCTGCCTGCAGCAGAATCTCGTCTGCGTCCTGGAGGGTGTCTGATGTCCGAGCGCTGCGCCGTCATCGGCGTCGGCCAGACCGTGGCCAAGTCGAAGCGGGAGGACGTGTCCATCGCCGGCCTGGTGCGCGAGGCCGCCGTGATGGCGCTGGAGGACGCCGGCCTGGGCTTTGCCGACATCGATGCCGTCGTGGTGGGCAAGGCCCCCGACATGTTCGAGGGCGTCATGATGCCCGAGCTCTACCTGGCCGCCGCGCTCGGGGCCGTGGGCAAGCCGATGCTCCGGGTGCACACGGCGGGCTCGGTCGGCGGGTCCACCGCCATCGTGGCGTCGCACCTGGTGGCCTCGGGCGTGCACAACCGGGTCCTCACCGTGGCCTTCGAGAAGCAGAGCGATTCGGACGCCATGTGGGCCTTGTCGGTGCCCCAACCCTTCGCCACCCCGCTGCTGGCCGGAGCCGGCGGCTATTTCGCGCCCATCATCCGGGCCTACATGCACCGCTCGGGCGCCCCGCGCGACATCGGCATGAAGGTGGCGGTCAAGGACCGCCTGCACGCGCTGAAGAATCCCTACGCCCACCTGCATCTGCCCGACATCGACCTCAAAATGGTCGAGGACTCCATCATGCTGTGGGACCCGTTGCACTACCTGGAGGCCTGCCCGTCCTCAGACGGCGCGGCCGCCATGGTGATCGGCTCGGAGTCGGCGGCGGCGCAAGCCCAATCCGACACCGGTAAGCGACCGGCCTGGATCCACGGCATGGCCATGCGCTCCGAGCCCACCCAATTCGCCGGTCGGGACCAGGTCAATCCCCGGGCCGGGCGGGACTGCGCCGCCGACCTCTACCGGCAGGCCGGCATCACCGCACCCCGTGAGGATTTCGACATGGCCGAGGTCTACGTGCCCTTCAGCTGGTACGAGCCGATGTGGCTGGAAAACCTCGGCTTCTGCGCCGAAGGCGACGGGTGGAAGCTGACCGAAGCCGGCGCCACCTACATGGAGGGGGGCGACATCCCGTGGAATTGCTCCGGCGGTGTGCTCTCCTCGAATCCGATCGGCGCATCGGGCATGCTCCGGTTCCTCGAAACCGCCCTGCAGATCCGCGGACTGGCTGGTGAACACCAGGTGCCCGACGCCCGACGCGCCCTCGGCCAGGCCTACGGTGGCGGTTCCCAGTTCTTTGCCATGTGGGTGGTCGGGGTCGACAAGCCCTGAATCAGGTGGGCCGGCCGATATGCTCGGGCAACCAAATGACCAGGAGGTCGATTGTGAAGGTCGTCGTGGACTTCGACGAGTGTGCCAGCAACGCCGTCTGCATGGGCATCCTGCCCGAGGTCTTCGAGGTGCGCGACGACGGGTACCTCTACGTGCTCGACGAACACCCCCCCGAGTCGATGCGCGAAAAGCTCCGCGAAGCCGTGAACGGCTGCCCGACGGGTGCCATCTCCATTGCCGAGGACGACTGACGAAGTGACCGACGCTGCCCCCGGCAGCGTGCTGTAGTTGTACCCAGGCCATCCATGACTGTCCCCTCGCCCCTCCCGGTTCCCCGTCTGCGCTTCGCGCCCTCGCCCACGGGCTTCTTCCACGTCGGCAGCGCCCGCTCTGCCTTGTTCAATTGGCTGTTCACGCGCCAACGCGGCGGCACGTTCATTCTGCGGATCGAGGACACCGACGAAGCGCGCAACCGCCCCGAATGGACCGATGGCATCATTGCCGCGCTCGAGTGGCTGGGCATGCCCCCCGACGAGGGCCCGTATTTCCAGTCGGCCCAGGGTGCAGCCCACCAGGCGGCCATCGAGGCACTCTGGAATAGCGGGGCGTTGTATGCCTGTGGCTGCACCCGGGAGGAGATCGAGGCGCGGACCAAGGCACGGGCGGCGGCCGGTGACCCGACCCCGGGCTACGACGGTTACTGCCGCGACCTCGGGTTGCCCCGCGGTGAAGGCCGCGCCCTGCGCTTCCGGACACCCGACGAGGGCAGCACCACCGTGGTCGACCTGGTCCGGGGCGAGGTCGAGTTCCCCCACCGGGCCACCGAGGACTTCATCTGCGTCAAGGGCAACGGCATGCCGCTGTTCGTCCTGGCCAACGCGGTCGACGACCGGACCATGGCCATCTCGCACGTGTTCCGGGGCGAAGAATTGCTCCCCACCACACCCAAGCAGATCATGTTGTGGGACGCCCTCAACGTGGCAACAGCCACCGACCTGGCCCTTCCCGTCTACGCCCATCTACCGCTCCTGGTCAACGAGCAGGGCAAGAAGCTCTCCAAGCGCCGCGATCCGGTGGCGGTGGAGATGTATCGAGAGCAGGGCTACCTCCCGTCCGCCTTCCGGAACTATCTGGCCTTGTTGGGGTGGAGCCCCGGGGAGGACGAGATCGTCCCGTTGGAAGAATTGATCGAGAGATTCCGCATCGAGGACGTGCAGCGGTCACCGGCCTTCTTCGACATTCAGAAGCTCACGCATATGAACGGCGTCTACATCCGCGCCCTCTCCACCTCTGCCTTCGTGGCCGAATCGAGACCGTGGGTCGACCCGGTGGCAGGGGAGTGGGCGCCCGGGGGTTGGCACGATCCCGACGCCGACAGCGCGACGACGCCTGGCCCGCCCTGGCCCACCGAGCGATTCAACGATGAGGTCTTTGGTCTCATGGCTCCGGTCGTCCAAGAGCGCGTCGCCACATTGAGTGAAGTGCCCGCCCTGGTCGACTTCCTCTTCTTGGAGGATCCGCCGATCGACCAGAAGGGCTGGGATAAGGCCATCGGGCGCGACGAGGTGGCACCCAAGCTGCTCCAGGGCGCGTTCGACCTCTACGCCGACTGCGAGTGGCAGCGCGACGAATTGCACCGGGTCACGTCCGACCTGGGTGAGTCGTTCGGCAGGAAGCTGGGGAAGGCGCAGGCGCCCATCCGGGTGGCTGTCACCGGCCGGCAGGTGGGCCCGCCGCTCTTCGAGTCACTCGAAGTGCTCGGCCGGGACGAGACCCGGCGCCGCCTGGCCGCCGCGCTCACCCGCCTCCGTACCACCACCTGATGCTGCTGTCGCCCCTGCGCTGGGCCCTGCGGATCCTGAGCCTGCTGCTGGCGGCCGTGGTCCTCTACTTCGCCGTCACCTTGGTGCAGGTCTGGTTGACCTCGCGCCACTACGACCCCAGGCCGGCCGGGGCCATCGTGGTCATGGGGGCGGCGCAGGACAACGGGAGGCCCACCAAGGACCTGGCCGCTCGCCTCAACGAGGCACTGATCCTGTACCGCGCCGGCTACGCCAAGATCATCATGGTGACCGGCAGCAAGGAGCCGGGTGACGTCTACACCGAGGCGCAAGCCAGCGCCACGTACCTCGAGCAGAGGGGTGTCCCCCGCACGGCCATATTGCAGGCGGGCGGCAATGACAGCTACGAGAACGTGGCCGACGCCGCCCCCCAGTTGCTGGCCCGGAATCTCGGCACGGTGCTGATCACGACCGACCCGTTCCACGAGGACCGGTCGATGGCCATCGCCTCGACGCTCGGCCTCACGCCCGCGCCGACCCCCACCCAGACCTCGCCAATCACGGGATGGGCCACCGTCCCGTATTTCCTCAAGGAGGCGGTGGGCGTCGGCTTCGGCCGGGTCATCGGGTACAACCACCTGGAATGGCTCCATGCGGCCTGAGCCCGGCCCTCACATCAGCCCGAATCCCCATCGCGCCCGGCCGAAGCGACCCCGCTACAGGCTCGGCTAACCTGGTCATCCACTCATTCGGGGGTGGTGTAATCGGCAACACGACTGGTTCTGGTCCAGTTATTGAGGGTTCGAGTCCTTCCCCCCGAGCACCGGTGGAATCCTTCGGGATTCCTCCGCCTGGTCCCATCGTCTAGAGGCCTAGGACACCACCCTCTCAAGGTGGCGACACGGGTTCAAATCCCGTTGGGACTGCTCAGTAATTCCCCGGTTCAGAGTTGGACGGAGATGCCGTCCTGTCGACCTGGGCGTCTTCATTCGGCGGCGTGCACTCAACGCCCGCGAATTGTAGGAACTCGCAGAAGGTCTCGCGGGCGACCTTATGATTTCATGCTGCCGGAGAGCGCCACCGACAAGGAGAACACACCATGACAGGAAAAGTCGTCCTCATTACGGGTGCGTCATCTGGAATTGGGCTTGCTTGCGCTCAACACCTCTCCGAACTTCAGCACACCGTGATCGGCGCCAGCCGCCGAACCTCAACTGCGCACGCGTGGTCCTGTATCGAAATGGACGTGGACGACGACCAGTCAGTCACTGCTGGCATCGAGAGCGCCGTCACCCAATACGGAGGGCTCGACGCGGTCGTCACGTGCGCAGGTTGGGGGCTAGCCGGTGCAATCGAGCAGACTCCGATCGACGAAGCCCGAGCTCAGATCGAAACGAACTTCTTCGGTACCGTCCGGGCCGTCGTGGCTGCCCTCCCGTCGCTCCGCCAGCGACGCGGGAACGTCATCATCATGAGCTCAATCGGTGGGACGATTGGGATCCCGTTCCAGGGGTACTACTCGGCGAGCAAGTTCGCCCTCGAAGGTTGGGCCGAGGCGCTTGCCTGGGAGGTAAGGCCCTACGGAGTCAAGGTGACGCTCATCGAGCCTGGGAACTTCCGCACAGAATTCACTCAGAGCCGGAG
>DASZJQ010000169.1:0-2482 GCA_035947875.1 Acidimicrobiales bacterium | reverse complement strand
TGCACCGTCAGCACGAGGCGATGGTCAACTACTACTGCGAGGATCCGCTGACCGGCCCGGCGTGGTCGGCCGCCCAGAAGCTGTGGTCCCGGTCCGAGTTGGTCCCGGCCGATGTCGACGTGGCGCAGATCTACGATGCCTTCACGCCGCTCATCCTGCTCTCGCTCGAGGGCTACGGGTTCTGCGGGCGAGGCGAGGCCGGCGACTTCGTCCTGGAGGGAAATCTGCGTTGGGGGAGCGGATCCCTACCTACCAACACGTCCGGTGGTGGCCTCTCGGAGGCCTACGTCCACGGGTTCAACCTGATCACCGAAGGGGTGCGTCAGGTGCGCGGAACCTCGACCAGCCAGGTGGAAAACGCCCGGACCTGCCTGATCACATCGGGCGAGGGCGTGCCGACCAGCGCCCTCTTGTTGCGGGCAGTCTGAGCGAAAGCCTGAAGGAAAGGAGCATGATGGCTGAGCCAATGGACATCGCGATCGACTGGGACCGTTGCATGGGGTCTGGGAATTGCCTCTTCTGGGCGCCCAAGACCTTCGACCTGAGCGAAGACGGCCACGCGGTGGTCCTCGACCCCGCGGCGACCGACGAGGACCGCCTGCGCGTGGCGGCCGAAGGGTGTCCCGTCGGCGCGATCACGTTGTCACGCGACGGCGTGGCCGTCGTCCTCGGTGAAGGGAAGGCATAGTGCCCATTGCGCTGACGGAGGAACACGAGGCCCTGCGGCTCACGGCCCAGCGCTGGCTGCAGACGCACTGCCCGCCCAGCGTGCCCCGCGCCGCCGCCGAGTCGGCCACCGCCGAGCTGCCGGGCGCCTGGGAGAAGATGGCGGCCCAGGGCTGGCTCGGTCTGCACCTTCCCGAAGCCGACGGCGGGCACGGCTTCGGCCTCGAAGAGCTGGCCGTGGTGCTCGAAGAGCTCGGCTACGCCCTCTTCCCCGGCCCCGTGCTCTCTTCGGTGTTGGTGGCCACCGTCATCGCCCGGCACGGCAGCGCGGCGCAGCGGTCAGCCTTCCTGCCGGGACTGGCCGACGGCACCACCCCGGCCGGCGTGGCGCTCGGGGCCGGCCTACTGCAACGCAGTCCTGACGGGAACACGGTCAGCGGCAGCTTGCGACCGGTGCTGGGGGCGCCCACCGCAGCCGTGATCCTGGCTCCGATCGCCGAGGGCGGCTGGTGCCTGCTGCCCCGGGGTCCGGGCCTGTCGATCGAGACCCTCCCCGCGCTCGACGCCACGCGACCGGTCGGGCATGTGGCGGCTCAGGACATCGCCCTGACCGAGGAGACCCGGCTGCCCGGGCTCTCCGACCACGACGTGCGGGATCCGGCCCTGGTCCTGGCGGCCGCGGAGGGTGCGGGCGTGGCCCGTTGGTGCCTGGAAACCGCGTCGGACTACGCCAAGGTGCGGGTACAGTTCGGCCGGCCCATCGGGCAATTCCAGGCCATCAAGCACGCACTGGCCGACATGTTGGTCGGTGTCGAGCAGACGGCGGCCGTGGCCTGGGACGCCGCGGCGGCCTGGAGCGGTCCCGAGGGGGCCGACGAAAGGGCGCTGAGTGCCCGGGTCGCCGGTGCGCTGAGCCTCGACGCGGCGGCGCACTGTGCCAAGAAGTGCGTGCAGATCCTGGGGGGGATCGGCTTCACCTGGGAGCACGATGCCCATTTCTATTTGAAGCGGGCCATGGCCACCCGCCTCTTGCTGGTCGACCCGGGCTCCCTGGAACACAGCGTGGCCACCATGGCCCTCGACGGCGCCCGCCGCGGGCTGAATGCCGAGCTCCCGCCCGAAGCCGAGGACCGTCGAGTCGCTCTCAGACCCTTGGTGCACGAGGTGGCGGCCACCGAGGGGGAGGGTCAGCGGGCCGCCCTGGTCGAGACCGGTCTTCTCATGCCGCACTGGCCGGCCCCGTGGGGCCGGGGCTCCGACCCCTTGGACCAACTGGTCATCGACGAGGAGCTGGCTGCCGCGGGTGTCGCGCGCCCGCACCTCGCCGTCGGGGCGTGGGCCCTGCCCACGATCATTGCGCACGGCACCGACGAGCAGCAGGAGCGTTGGGTCCGGCCGACCCTCCTGGGCCAACTCGGCTGGTGCCAGCTCTTCAGTGAGCCCGGGGCCGGGTCGGACCTGGCCGCGTTGAACACGAAGGCAACCAAAGTCGAGGGCGGGTGGTTCCTCAATGGCCAGAAGGTCTGGACATCGTTGGCCCAGACCGCCGACTTCGGGATCTGCCTGGCCCGGACCGACCCCGACGCGCCCAAGCACGCCGGGATCACCTACTTCATCGTCGACATGCACGTCCCGGGCATCGACATCCGGCCCTTGCGCGAGCTGACCGGCGCCGCCATGTTCAACGAAGTCTTCATGACCGATGTCTTCGTGCCCGATGATGCGGTGATCGGTCAACCGGGGGAGGGCTGGCGTATCGGTCGCACGACCCTGGCCAACGAGCGCGTGTCGATGTCCTCGGGAGCGGCGTTCGGCA
>DASZJQ010000168.1:0-2100 GCA_035947875.1 Acidimicrobiales bacterium | reverse complement strand
GGCGAATTCGAGGAGCGGCTCAAGGCGGTGTTGAAGGAGATCACCGACGCCGAGGGCGAGGTCGTGACCTTCATCGACGAGCTGCACACCATCGTCGGGGCCGGGGCGGCCGAGGGGGCCATGGACGCCGGCCAGATGATCAAGCCCATGCTGGCCCGGGGCGAGCTGCGCCTGATCGGGGCCACCACGCTCGACGAGTACCGCACCTCCATTGAGAAGGACGCCGCGCTGGAACGGCGCTTCCAACCGGTCTTCGTGGGCGAGCCGTCGGTGGGGGACACCATCGCCATCCTCCGGGGCCTGGCCGAACGCTACGAGGTGCACCACGGCGTGCGCATCCAGGACGCCGCGCTGGTGGCGGCGGCCGTGCTGTCGGATCGCTACGTCACCGGGCGCTTCCTGCCCGACAAGGCCATCGACCTGATCGACGAGGCGGCCAGCAAGCTGCGCATCGAGATCGACTCATTGCCGACGGAGCTCGACCAGGTCATCCGGCGCATCCGCCAGCTCGAGATCGAGAAGGTGGCGCTGGAGAAGGAGAGCGACGACGCGTCGGCCGAGCGCCTCAGCCGCCTGGACAAGGAGCTGGCCGAACTGGCCGAGCAGCGCGACGCCATGACGGCGCACTGGCAGCAGGAGAAGGCCTGCATCGACACGATCCGCCTGCTGAAGGAAGAGCAGACGGCCCGGGGCGATGACGCGGTGCGGCTGGAGCGCGAAGGTGACCTGGCCGGCGCGTCCGCCATCCGCTACGGCGAACTGCCCGACATCGAGCAGCGCATCCTGTCGGCCACCGAGGAGCTGGCCAAGCTGCAGGCGGGCATCCGCTTCCTCAAGGAAGAGGTGGACGACGAGGACATCGCCCAGGTGGTGAGCCGTTGGACCGGCGTGCCGGTGTCGCGGTTGCTGGAGGGCGAGATCGAGAAGCTGGTGCGGTTGGAGGCAACCCTGCACCAGCGGGTGGTGGGCCAGGACGAGGCGGTCGGCGCGGTGTCGAACGCCATCCGGCGCAGCCGGGCCGGGTTGTCCGACCCCAACCGGCCCATCGGGTCCTTTCTCTTCCTGGGGCCGACCGGGGTGGGCAAGACCGAGCTGGCCCGGGCCCTGGCCGAGTTCCTCTTCGACGACGAGCGGGCCATCACCCGGATCGACATGAGCGAGTACATGGAGAAGCACACGGTCAGCCGGCTGGTCGGTGCCCCTCCGGGCTACGTCGGCTACGACGAGGGCGGCCAGTTGACCGAGGCGGTGCGCCGCCGGCCCTACGCGGTGGTGCTGCTCGATGAGCTGGAGAAGGCCCACCCCGACGTCTTCAACATCCTGTTGCAGGTGCTCGAGGACGGGCGGCTGACCGACGGCCAGGGTCGCACGGTCGACTTCACCAACACGGTGCTGATCATGACGTCGAACCTGGTGGGCGAGCCGTCCCAGTACTTCAAGCCCGAGTTCATCAACCGCATCGACGAGATCGTCCGCTTCCGGCCCCTGAGCCACGCCGATCTGGCCGTGATCGTGGGGGTGCAGCTGGGCCGACTGAGCGCCCGCTTGGCCGAGCGCCGGCTGACCCTGAGCGTCACGCCCGACGCCGAGCTCTGGTTGGCCCGTGCCGGGTACGACCCCGACTTCGGCGCCCGGCCGCTGCGGCGGGTGCTCCAGCGCCAGATCGAGGACCCGTTGGCGCTGGCCCTTCTGGAGGGCCGGTACGCAGAAGGCTCGACGGTGACCGTCAAGGTGGAGGACGACAAGATCGTCCTGGACTAGTAGCGGGCGTCAGGCGGCGGGTGGACGACCGCGCTTGGGGAGGGGTCGGGCCTTTTTCGGCATGCGCCCGGCGTCGTCGAGGGCCCGGCGCAGCAGCATCTCGATGTGGGCGTTGAGGCTGCGGAACTCATCGGCCGCCCATTGGGCCAGGGCATCGTGGACGGCCGGATCAATCCGAAGCAGTATCTGCTTGCGGTCGGACACCGATCAGGAGTAGAGCGTCCCGGTGTTGACGACCGGCGATGCCGGTTGGTCGCCGCACAACACGACCATCAAGTTGCTCACCATCGCTGCTTTGCGCTCCTCGTCGAGGTCGACGATGTTGCGCTCGCTCAGCCG
>DASZJQ010000167.1:0-2907 GCA_035947875.1 Acidimicrobiales bacterium | reverse complement strand
CCGGTGTTCTCCGACGAGTGCTACGCCGAGTTCACCTGGGCGGGGCCGCCCCGCTCCGTGTTGGAACACGGCTTCGAAGGGGTGATGGCCGTCCACTCCCTCTCCAAGCGCTCGAACCTGGCCGGCGTGCGGGTCGGCTTCGTCGCCGGGGATCCCGAGTTGGTGGAGTTCCTTGCCCTGGTTCGGCGCCATGCCGGCCTGATGGTGCCCGGGCCGGCGCAGGCCGCGGCGGCGGTGGCCCTGGCCGACGATGCCCATGTCGAGGTGCAACGGGGTCGGTACCAAGAACGGCTGACGTTTCTGGCCGACGTGTTGACCGAGTGGGGCTGCCCGACGGAGCTCCCCGAGGGCGCCTTCTACCTGTGGGTGCCGGTGCCGAGGGGGCGATGGAGCGACGGCTGGGCGATGGCCGAAGAACTTGCCCGAACGGCCGGCCTCCTGGTGGGACCGGGCGACCTCTACGGGAAGGACGGCGCCGGCTTCGTGCGGATCGCCATGGTGCAGCCGATGCTTCGCCTTGAGCTGGTGGCGGAGCGCCTCTCGGGTGCTGGGTAGGGTTCAGCATGGCTGATCTGCAGGCAAGCATCGAAGAGCTGTGGGAACGGCGGGGCGACCTCTCACCCAAAGACACCGAGGCGGCCGCGGTGGTGGAAGAGGCCATCGCCCTGCTCGACTCGGGTCAGGCCCGGGTGGCCGAAGTCGACACCGCCACCGATGAGGTGGTGGTGCACGAATGGCTCAAGAAGTCGATCCTGCTGTTCTTCGCCGTGCGGGGCATGGAGACCATCGAGCATGGTCCGTTCGAGTACGCCGACAAGTTGCCGCTCAAGCACGACTTCGCCGCCGCCGGCGTGCGGGTGCTGCCCGGCGCCTCGGCCCGCTGGGGCTCGTTCCTGTCCCGTGGTGTGGTGCTCATGCCCTCCTACGTCAACATCGGGGCCTGGGTGGGGGAGAACACCCTGGTCGACACCTGGGCCACCGTGGCCTCCTGCGCCCAGATCGGGGCCCGGGTGCACCTCTCGGGCGGGGTCGGCATCGGTGGCGTGCTCGAGCCGCCCAACGCCCGTCCCGTGGTCGTCGAGGACGACGCGTTCGTCGGGAGCCGTTGCATGGTGACCGACGGAGCCCGCGTCGGGAAAGGGTCGGTGCTCGGTTCGGGCACCATCCTCAATCCGTCGATTCCCGTCATCGACGCCGAGACCGGCGAGGAGATCAGCCGGGGCATCGTGCCGGCCTGGTGCGTGGCCGTCTCGGCCAGCCGCCGCCGCCAGTACCCCGGCGGGGAATTCTTCCTGCCCTGCGTCCTGGTGATCAAGCGGTTGACCGAGGGGGAGCGGCACGACAAGGCACAGCTCAATGACGTCCTGCGCACCCATGGCGTCAGCACGTGAGCACGTGAGCACGTGACCTGATGAGGGCCGGCCGAAACTCGGAGACGCGATGACCGATCTCCTGGCGTCGACCGCCGAACTGGTCCGCATCCCCTCCGTCAGCCATGACGAAGGCGTGCTGGCCGATCTCGTCGCGGCGCGACTCGAGGACTGTGACTGGCTGAAGACGGAGCGGGTGGGGGACAACGTCGTGGCCCGCACTTCGCTGGGCCGCGACCAGCGATTGGTCCTGGCCGGCCACCTCGATACCGTGCCGCCCGCGAACAACATCGACGCCAGGGTCGACGGCGACACGCTGTGGGGAGTCGGCTCCTCGGACATGAAGGGCGGCCTGGCCGTGATGCTGGACCTGGCCACGACCACGCCGAACCCATCGGCCGCCGACCTCACCTGGTGCTTCTACGCCCGCGAGGAGATAGGCCGCGACCAGAGCGGGCTCCTCGAGCTGTGGTCCGCACGCCCCGACCTTTTGGCGGGCGACGCCGCCATCCTCGGCGAGCCCACTTCTGGGCTGGTCGAAGCGGGTTGCCAGGGCACGATGCGGCTCAAGATTTCGCTGCGGGGCGTCCGGGCCCACACGGCCCGCCCGTTCACCGGCCGCAACGCCATCCACGGTCTCGGAGGGGTGCTCCAACGCGTGGCCGACTGGGAGGGTCGCACGGCCGTGCTCGACGGCTGCGCCTTCGCCGAGCAGCTCCAGGCGGTGGCCGTCGATGGCGGAGTGGCCGGCAATGTTGTGCCTGACGCAGCCAGCGTGACATTGAACTTTCGTTATGCCCCCGATCGAGACGCGGCGACGGCGGAAGCTTTCGTCCGGGAGCTGCTGGCGGGGACCTTCGACACCGAAGACGGCGACACCTTCGTGGTGCTCGATGCGGCCGATGGTGCGCCGCCCTCCTTGGGGCACCCACTGCTGGCCGCTCTGGTAGCAGCGACGAAGACCGATCCCCGGGCCAAGGTCGGCTGGACCGATGTCGCCTCCTTCTGGGCCCACGGTGTCCCGGCGGCGAACTTCGGGCCCGGTGATCCGCTGCTGGCCCACCACCCGGACGAGCATGTGACCCGAGAGCAGCTGGAACGAACGCGGGAAGTGCTGGCGACCCTCATCGCCTGAGGGAGACGGGCAGAGTCGGGAACACTTGCCTGCGGCCAGCTGCTTCCCGGCCTCCTGTCTGCCAACCCCCGCCAACCCCCGCCAACCCCCGCCACCACTGTTAGTCGTCGGGCGGGGGCCTCTGGTTTCGCATTCGATTGTGGAAGCCGCACAGGAGTCGGCCGTTCTCCTGGGTCGTGGGGCCGTTCTGCGACCATTCGATGATGTGATCGGCCTGACAACGCTCGACGGGCTCGTGGCAATAGGGGTCGGTGCACTCTCTGTCCCGGATCTCGAGGGCCCGGCGGGTGGCGCCGACGAAGAATCGCGAGGTCTCGCTGATCTCGACCCGGTTCTTGGAGGTGAACACGGCTCGCTCGATGTAGGCCTGGTCGAGCCAGGGGAGCAGGGAACCCGGCGAGA
>DASZJQ010000166.1:0-46865 GCA_035947875.1 Acidimicrobiales bacterium | reverse complement strand
TGGTTGTACGGCGGATCCACGTACGCCAGGTCGAAGGGGCCGAGCGTCGGTGTCAGCTCGAGCGCATCACCCAGCACCGCCCGGCCGCCTCCGGGCAACAGCTCGGGCACCCGCAACGTGAGCGGCCGGGCCGAGCGGGGTGCCCACTGCTTGACGTAGGCCATCTGGACGCCGGTGGTCGAGTCGACCCGGTCCGCCGCCTCGATCAGGCTGGTGAGGAGGAGGGGGTACAAGGGTGACCCCGCATACTCCGACTCGATGGCGTCGCGCACGGCATCAATCCGAGCACCGTTGAACGGTTGGAAGAACCGGGCCTCCGAGCAGAACGTGTCGTGCACGTAGCCGGGTCGGCCGGGCAGTCCGTTGAGGTGGGCAATGGCTGCGGTCAGCGCCCCCACGTCTGCGGTGGCAGCATCGGTGGCGATGTAGGTCTGGGCGAAGACGTGGGCGTATCGAGCGGAGTCGAGTGCGGTGACGGCGAGGCCCTGAGACTTGAAGGCCTGGGCCACGCGGGTGGTGCCGGTGAAGAGATCCACCGCCGTGCGGGCGCCCGAGGCGGCGCAGATCTGGGAGAGCACCGGGATCAGCCGGCGCTTGCTCCCGAGATACTTGATCACCGGCCCCACCCTACGGCGTCGACGGCCGACCCTACGATGGTGGCATGGCGCCCGGCTCCGGCTCCGATCCTGATCAGCGCTTCGTCGACCCGGACGTCTCGCATTGGGTGCGTTGGCATGCGCCCTACGAGGACCCGGCCTCGGGGCTCTCGGTGCGGCTGCGCCACGTGCAGGACGGTGTGGCCGAAGCGCTCCGAGAGCGGCCGTCGGGCCCGATCAGCGTCATCAGCCTGTGCGCGGGCCAAGGCCGCGACGTGATCGATGTTGTGGCATCGCATGAGCGGGCGGGAGACGTGCGCGCCCTCCTGGTCGAGCAGGACCCAGCGCTGGTGGCGTTCGCTCGCGACCGGGCGGCCGCGGCGGGAGTAGGCGACCGTGTGACGGTGATCGAGGGGGATGCGTCCCTGGCGCGACACTTCGCCCCCGCCGTGCCGGCCGACCTCGTGCTGGTCTGTGGGGTCTTCGGCAACATCAGTGCGGACGACGTGGCCGCCACCGTTGCGGCCCTCCCCTCGTTCTGTGCCCCGGGCGCATCAGTGATCTGGACCCGTCACCGCCGGCCGCCGGACCTGACGCCGGCCATCCGAGGGTGGTTCGCGGCCGCCGGGTTCTCGGAGCGATCGTTCGCCGCTCCGGAGGGCTATGTCCTGGCCGTCGGCCGGCATCAGCTGGTGGGCGCGCCGGCCGCTTTCGACCCCGAGCGGCGCCTCTTCGAGTTCACCGGGAACGGCGGTCTACCGGCATGAATGACCCCGAACCCGAACCCCATCCGGACCCGGAGGCGGGCGGGAGCCCGACCGCCGGCGCAACCCCCGACCCGATACCGACCCCGACTGCAAACCCGACCCCCGACCCGACCCCCGACCCCGTCGCGCCCCCAATCTCGACCTCGACTGCGGACCCGACGGGAGACCCGGCTGCGGACCCGGCCGCTGACCGACCCCGGGTCAGGCCCCGCGACATCTGGAGCATGGCGCTCCGCACGGCCCGAGCCGAGCCCGGCCGGGTCTTCGTACCGGCCCTCTTCATCTTCGGCCTCGATGCGGCCAACAGCACCTTGTTCACCGAGTTCTCGGTCGACCACTTGGGGACCGAGTCGCTGGGTGCCGCCCTCGTCCTGTTGGTCTCCACGCTCGGCCTGACCTTCTACAGCGGTCTCCTGGAGCGGTTGGTGGGGGCCGTCGAACGGGGGCACGAGGCTCCGGCGGTCGGCCAGGTCTTGCGCACTCTGCCCTATGTCCGCCTGCTGGTGGCCGATGGCATCCTGTGGGCGTTGGGCGGGTTGGCATCGTTGGCCTTTGTGATCCCCGGACTGATCATCACCACCTTGTTCGCCCTGATCGGTCCGCTCATCAACATGGAGGACCTCTCGGTGCGGGCGGCCTTTCGCCGTTCGGCTTCCCTCGTGGCGCCGAGATTCCTTCTCGTGCTGTTCATGATCACCCTCCCGTTGGGGATTGAACACGAACTGGTGGACGGCATCGCGTACCTGGTTCCCCATGAGCACATCTGGTTGGTCTTCCTCACCTATCTGGCCGGCGGTCTCAGTTTCGGCGTGCTGCTGGGACTGGTCGAAGTGTCACTGGCTGAACGACTGGTGAACAACGCCGCCGGTCCAAGAATTCGGGGTGAGGCGCCACTACCATCTGATCAACCAGGCCCACAAGGCCAACAAGGAGGTCGTCATGGACGAGACGATTCACGGAACGGTCATGCCGGTGCTGGAGCTCTCCCTCCAACCCGGTGAGTCGATCATCTCTGAAGTTGGTGAATTCAGCTGGATGACAGACGCTGTCCAGATCGCCACCAATACTGGCGGCGGCATGGCGGGGGCCGGACTCAAGGGCATCGTCAAGCGGGCCGTGTCCGGAGCCTCCATCATGATGAGCACCTACACCGCCGAGGGCGGCGTAGGTGCCGTATCGTTTGCGGCCAAGGTCCCGGGGCACATCATCCCCATCGATGTGAGTCCCGAAGCCGAGTACATGGTCCACCGCCACGGCTTCATGGCGGCTACCCCGGGCGTCCAGCTGGACCTGGGGTTCCAGCAGTCCTTTCGCGGCGGCGTCTTCGGCGGCATGGGCTTCATCCTCCAGAAGATCACCGGGACCGGCCGCTGCTTCATCGATCTCTCCGGTGAGGTGCTGGCCTTCGATCTCCAACCTGGGCAGAGCATGCGGGTTCACCCGGGCCACGTCGGTCTCTTCCAGGCCTCGGTCACCTTCCAGGTGGTCAGGGTGCCCGGCTTGGCCAATCGCTACATGGGTGAGGACGGGCACCACTTCGCCGTCATGACCGGCCCGGGCCGGATCTGGCTGCAGTCGATGCCGATCGCCCTGTTGGCCGGAGCGCTCAGGCCGTTCCTGGGCGACGAGCACCCGGCCGCGGCCGGGGCGGCCGGTGGGGCGGCTGCAGGCATGCTCGGGAGCATCTTGCGGTCCTAAGCCGTCGCTGGGACCGGGCCGAAGGGGTGGGACCGGCCCAAAGGGGGCTGGGGACCGGCGGATGGATGCCGCCGGGTCGTCGACCGATCCGGCCTACTGGGTCAGGTTGATCGGCTCAGGCGGCGTGGAGATGGAGACGGGACTGCCGTAGGCCGTGAAGTTCAGCGTCGTCGTCTGGGTCGCCCCCCGGTCGATGATCTTCAGGACGTAGGGCGTGCCTGAGGCCGCGATGTACATCTGAACTGAGCTCTTCTTGCCCTTGGCGGTGGCCGTGTCGCTGACGATCACCACTTTGTGCCCGTTGAGCGTCGTCGGCTTCGAGACGGTGAGCGGCCTGGTGTACCCCTGGAACACGGCCGCGGCCAGGTCGCCGGCGTTGAGGAACTGGTCGAAGGACTGGAAGCGTGCGTCGAGAGCGTTGACCTCGATCCACTTGCCCCCGTAGGCCTTCGTCTGGGCCGCGTTGGCGTGGCTGGCCCAGTACTTCTTGGGGGCGTTGAAGTAGAGCAGGGGACCGACCCGCTTGAGCTGGATCCGACTGCCCTCTTGGGTAAAGCTGCCGCCGCCTTCCCCGTCCCCGTTGACCAGGAGCGACAGGACAATCCCGGTCTTGCCCTGGACGATGTTGCCGTTGATGTGGACGCTGCCCACCTTGGCCTCGGCGGCGGTGGCCTTCTTCAGCCATGCGTCGGTGGGGGTGCCCGGCGCCACGACCGTAACCGGCGTGGTGGCCGTCGTCGGAGCCACCGCGGGAGGACCAGGGGCGGTCGTGGTGGTGGTCGTGGCCGCAACGATGCTTGCCCCCGCCCCGGACCCGGCCCAGAGCCCGGATCCCACTCCGACGAGCGCTCCCGCGCCCAGGCCGATCGCGCCGATCGCCACCACGGGCGTGCGAGAAAGAATTCGAGAAAGAAAGGTCCGCCTCACGACACAAAGCGTAACTGGTTACGACACAGCGTGGTAGTTGCCGACCTGGTCAAACGGGGATGTCCGGGGCACCAGCCTCGAGGAGCTAGCCAAATGGCTCAGCCGCCCTCGGGCTGATTCCACTCGATCCAGCCCAGGCCCACCCGTCCGTCCTCGGCCGCATAGCGCACCAACGCCCGGGGAAAGCGGCTGGTGCGACCATCGTCGTTGCGCAGCAGCACCGGACCGAAGGCCAACGGCGTCACGTCGATGGCCAGGGCGCCGACGGTTCCGACGGCGTCGACGGCGCCAACGGGGCCAACGGGGCCGGCTCCCGCCGCCGACTCGCCATAGGTCAGCTCGATCCGGGCCGAGGTGGGCATGCCCTCCGAGCCCAGATCCTCGGTGACCGAGAGCGTGCCGATGGTGTGGACGTCGCCGACGGGGGACTGGCCGGCGGGGTACTGGCCGACGGGGGTCTGGACGTACCCGAAGGCCACCGGGAAGCCGGGCATGCGGATGTCGGCCAGATGCACCCGGGTCCCATCGTCCAGCCGAGCCGACGACCAGCACCACCCGAAGGCCCACCAGTCGCGCACGCCCCAGGAATGGTCCCGTTGCCCCTGACCCCGGACGGTCAACGTCTCGCCGTCAATGGTGACGGTGCCGTGGGTGGTGCAGGGGATCTCGTATCGAGTGGTGAGGTCGTAGTGATAGGGCGTGCCGTCGGTGGTCCAGGTCAGATCGAGGTCGAGGCGCGCCGGCCGGCCGCGGCCGCCGGCGTAGACCTCGGCGGGATCTTCGAACACCTCGGCGGGCGCGGAGGCGGCGATGCGGAACTGCTCGAGCGGCTGCACGATGTCGAGCTCGATCCGGATGGCCGAGTCCTCGGCCACCAGCCCGGTACCGGCGGGCACCGGCGCGTCGTAGCGGACCGAACAGACGCCCGGTCGGCCGGGGCCGACGATCCATGTCGTCCACCAGGCCACGCGACGATTCGGATAGAGCCCCAATCGGAGCCACCCGCCCCAGCTGCCGTCCTCGTGCACGAAGTCGGCGTAGTACGACTCGTTCCACAGGTCCTCGGCCTCGGGTTGATGACGCTGTTCGTCGTCGGGGGAGACGACGTGCGCCGCCGTCACCGGTGCATGGCCGAAGCGCCCGGTGGTCCCGGAACTTCGACCACTGGCTCGGGGCGATCGTCGAATTCGGTGCGCAGCGCACGCGACATGACGGCGTGTTGGAAGTAGAGGGTGGTGATGTAGGTCAGCTCGAGGACGGCCTCGTCGCTGAGATGAGCCTTGAGCTCGGCGAAGAGGTCGTCGGGGACCCGGCCGTGGTCATAGACCAGGCAGTCGGTGTAGGCGAGGACGGCGCGCTCGGGGGCGTCGTAACAGCTGGCGACCATCCAGGAGGGGATCGAGGTGATCTTGACCTCGGGCATCCCGAGGTCGCGCATCGACTTGGCGTGCTGGGAGAAGACGAACTGGCTCCCGGCGGCCCAGCCGGCGCGGATCTGGCCGAGCTCCCGCCACTCGGGGTTGAGGATGCGGGTTGGGCTCTGGTAGAGGCCGAAGCCCTTGACGGCGTGGTCCAAGACGTCGGGCACCAGGGCGAAGACGGTCCACCAATCGCCGGTGGTGCCGTCCCAGCGCCCGGGCTCGACCACCGGGTCGCGCCCCTCGAAGAGCCATTCGTACATGGTGGTGACGATGGGCGACCTCGCCTCGTTCAGGGGAACCTGGCGCAGCCGCGGCATCAGGCCGTGGCGGGCGCCGGCGTGCTGCCGGTAGCCCGGGCCGGCGCGAGGTTGACGTCGTCGGGTCCGAACGCTCGCAACCAGCAGGCGAACTCGAGCAGTATCCCGTCAGGGTCCTGGAAGTACACGCTGCGCACGTAGACGCCCGGGTGGAGTTCGTCGCTGATCGTCCACTCGCTGTCGTCGTGATTGGCCACCTCCGTGCAGTCGACCCCGGCCGCCAGGAGCCGCTCTCGATACTCCTCGATCTTGTCCGGTGACACGTTGAACGCCACGTGGTTCATGGAGCCGATGGCGCTGGTCAGGTCACCCTGATCGGGCCGCGCCGCCGGCGCGCTGACCCCCGGCACCCCGTCCGGAGCGTCGGGGAACCAGAAGAACGCCAGGCAATCACCCCCACCACAGTCGAAAAAGAAGTGCTGGCCCATGCCGCCCGGCAGCTCGATGGTCTTGACCAGTGGCATGCCGAGGACCGTCGTGTAGAAGTCGACGGTCCGTGCCATGTCGCGGCACACCAGGGCCAGGTGGTTGATGCCCTGGAGTTCGAATCTGCCATTGGCCATGTATCGAGCCCTCCCCCGCAGCTGGTCCTTTCGGGAACCGAATGCCCCAACACTAAAGCGTCGGGCCCGCAGGCGCCCCGACAATCTCGTGGGCGTCCTCGCCCGTATGACACCTGATCGATATACGGGAGATGGGTGGTGACGGGCGATGGGCCAAGGACGACGAGAACGAGGAAGACAAGGACGACGAGGGCGAGGGCGAGAAGGACGAAGACTGTGGGGACGAAGCGCCGTGATGGTGGCCCAAGGCGCGCTGGTCGCGGCCACCCTGGCCGCCGCGGTGATGACCCCGGCCGGGGCGAGCACCAGCCACACCCTCACGATCAAGACGGCGCAGGTGCCCAAGGTCGGTCTCGTCCTGACCACCAACACCGGTCTCACGTTGTACCACTTGACATCGGACCCGACGGGCCGGTCGACCTGCACCGGCGCGTGCGCCCAGATCTGGTTGCCGTTGCTTCTCCCCAAGGGCGACCACCTCCAGGGGCCGCGCGGCCTGAAGGGGCTCTCGACGATCCATGTAGCTCACGGACGGCGGCAGGTGGCCTTCCACGGCGCGGCGCTCTACCACTTCACCGGCGACACGAAGCTGGGGCAGGCCAAGGGGCAGGGGATCGCGGGCGTGTGGTTCGCCGTTCTCAAGAGTGGCGCACCGGCAGCCGCTCACGTCTCGACCCCGGCGTCGCCCCCGGCCTCGCCCCCAGTGACGACGACATCGCCCGGCACGGCCGGCACCACCCCAGGCACCACTCCGGCCACGACACAGACCCCCTCCCCGGCCACGACGCCGCCCACCATGACACCGTCCACCCAGCCGCCCACCACCCAGCCGCCAAGCACCACCACCCCCACCACGGCCCCGGCCACCGGGGGCGCAGGCTTCTAGGCACCGCCCTCGCGGTCCATGCAGCCGGCGGGTGGACCGGCAATCGCCCCGTCCGTTCGGAGTCGCGCCTCATCCGAAGCCGTGCTCCGCGTCCCCCGATCCATCCCCACCACCCGAGATGGGTGGGCACCGGGCAGCGCACTAGCTTTGGCCGGTCACTCGACGGCGGGAGGGAATCGCCATGACCTGGCAACAGACGATCAATGACGTCGGAGGCAAGGTGATGAGCCGCACCCACCAGGCCATTCTGAAAGTCAGTGGCGGCCGGATCCTGCACTCGGCCTTCGGGATGCCGGTGGTGGAATTGCACACCATCGGCCGCGCCACAGGGAAGCACCGCACGACCATGCTGGCGTCCCCGCTGCAGGACGATGACCGGGTCGTCCTGGTGGCCTCGAAGGGCGGGGACGATCGCGATCCCCAGTGGTACCGAAACCTGACGGCCAATCCCGACGTCGAGGTCACCATCGGCGGGGTCACCCGTCCGCTCCGGGCCCGCACCGCCTCGGCGGAGGAGAAAGCGACGCTCTGGCCACAGATTGTGGCGGCCTACAAGGGATACGGCGGGTATCAGGACAAGACGAAGCGCGATATCCCCGTGGTGATCTGCGAGTCACGCCCCAGCTGAGGGAGAGGGTGGCAGACCCGCTGCGTTCGATGCCTGATCGGGCGGTACGATGCCGCCAATGAGCATGGAGCCCGCCAATGCAGCGCAGGGCGACGGGTTCGACCTCGACATGGCGGTTGCCACGTTGCAGTCCAACAGCACGGACGTGCGCCTGATGCTCAAGCTGCTCGTCAGCCAGCTCTCGGAGGTGCTGGGCAACCGCATCCAGGTCGAGCGGGCGGGCGGGCGCATCCGCCGGTCCGACGAAATCAAATCGGTGCAGATCATCCTGGGTGACGACACGTTGCGGGCCGAGGTGGAAGGCGCGGGCGTTCGCTGCAGTATCGGCCACGCCTCGGGGGGCATCCGCATCCGCAGCGAGCAGGTCGGCATGGACGTCTGGCTGGCCCGACTCCTCACCACGCTCAACGACGAAGCGGCCCACAGCGAGCAGACGCGTCTGGCGCTCGAACACATAGTGATCGGAGACTCATCGTGACCCAACCAGCGGATCCTCCCAAGGATCTACCCAAGGATCTTCCCAAGGACGCCACCCATCGTTTGGAGGAACTCGAGCACGGTCTCTTCACGTCCGACCTTTCGGTCAATGAATTCCTCCTGGTCAAGGAAGCGGGATTCCACCCCCTCGGCTTCGTCATGGGCTCGTCGATCTACCACATCGGCCTGCAGACGAGGAAGTGGGGGGAGAGCCAGGAGCTCACCAAGCTGACCGAGGCCATGTACACCGCCCGGGAATTGGCCATGAACAGAATGGAAGAGGAGGCGGAGGAGCTCGGCGCCGACGGCGTGGTCGGCGTCCGCCTCGACGTCAACTACTACGAGTGGGGCAGCGACTCGGCCGAGTTCATCGCCTTCGGGACGGCGGTGAAGGCCGAGGACGGGACGTCGTACAAGAACGCCCTGGGCAAGCCGTTCACGTCCGACCTCTCCGGGCAAGATTTCTGGACCCTCATGCAAACCGGCCACGTGCCGCAGGGCCTGGTCATGGGCACGTGCGTCTACCACATCGCCCATCGCAAGCTCACCCAGGCGCTGGGCTCCATGGGGCAGAACGTGGAGCTGCCCAATTTCACCCAGGCGCTCTACGAGGCGCGCGAGCTGGCCATGACCCGCATGCAGGATGAGGCGGGGCAACTCAATGCCAGCGGCATCGTCGGCGTGCGCCTGGAGGAGAAGTCGCACCAATGGGGCTCGCACACCATCGAGTTCCTGTCCATCGGCACGGCGGTCACCAAGACCACCGGGGAGGTCACCCTCCCCAAGCCCTTGACCATCATCTCGCTCGACAACTGATGAGCCAAAGCTCCGCCGAGCTCCCCGAAGCCGCTGTACGCCGATTTAGTTCGGGCGCCTTCTCCTCCGGGCTCACCGTGCCGGATTTCGCCGCGTGCCTGCAGCTCGGCCTGGAGCCGGTCGGCCTGGTGCAGGGCTTCTGCGTGATGCAGTGGGGCTGGTACGGCGCCGGTTCGTCCTTCATGCGGGGATCGAATCCGTACACCATGGGGGCACAGAGCGACGGGGCCTATTCGGAGAGCTACCGCTGCCCGCACGGCTACGTGTCGGCCGAACATCGGATGTGGGGACAGAACCTGGAGCAACCGTGGGTCGAGGCCGCCTGGTCCGCCGGCTACGGCGCCGCCTATGCCCGCATGCTCGACGAAGCGACGGCGCTGGGCGCCCACGGTGTCATCGGCGTGGTGGATCGCGTGACCCCGGTGGCCGACAGCCAGACCAGTGAATTCCACTTCCTGGGCACGGCCGTCACGGTGGAGGATGGCCCACCCCCGGCCGCCGGGGTCCCGTGGACCACCTATCTGGCCGGTCAGCGCCTGACCAAGTCGATCGAGGCCGGCTTCATGCCGGTGGCGGTCGTGGCCTCCATGGCCTCGGTCCGGGTGTGGGCCTACTGCATCACCGAGTACCAAATGGAAGGGGGGCGTGGCTGGGGCAACACCAATCAAACGGGCGAGGTAGAGCAAGTGATCAGGGCGCACATGGCGGTGCGCCAACTGGCGCGAAAGCACGTCCGCCAAAAATTGGTCGGTGACGCCCTGCACGGTGTCCAGATCGATGTGCAGAAGCGTGAGCTCGCCCAGGGCGATGAGGTCATCGATTGCACCATTCGAGGGAACCGGGTGCGCCGCTTCAAGGATTTTGACGTCGTGCCCTCCCCACGGCCTACGGTCCGCCTGTCATGAGTGAGGACGTCGCCATCGACGTGAAGGCCGAGATGCTCCGCGGTGCCAAATCCCTGGCCACGGCGCCACCGCCCAACACCAAACGGGGGGTCACGTCAGACCTCTCGATCGACGAGGCGTTGCTCCTGCACTCGGCCGGCTGGGAGCCGGTTGATCTTGTGTGTGGGGTGTCGGTGGCGTCCGTGCCCTTCGGTGTGTGGAACTGGGGCCAGGGCGAGATCGGGGTGGCGTCGGCGGCCCACAACGCGGCGGTGCAGGGAGCGGCCGACCGGCTGAAGGAGGAGTGCGCCAAGGTCCACGGGCACGGCGTGGTCGGGGTGCGGATCGGGGTGGAGGTACGGAACCACCACATCGATGTCGACCTGGTCGGCACGGCGGTGCGGCCGGTCGATGGCGGTTCGACCCCGGCGCTTCCCTTCGTCTCCGACCTTTCGGCCCGCGACTTCACCCTCCTGAAGGGGGCCGGGTGGATGCCGGCCGGTTTGGCCTTCGGCGCCAGCTTCGTCTACGCCCCCCGGCGTTCGGCCGGTGCGGCCCTGCAGCAGAAGACGCAGAATATCGAGTTGACCAACTTCACCCAGGCCATGTACGCCGCCCGGGAGTCGGCCATGGAGCGGATGCAGCGCTCGGCCCTCGAGGTGGGTGGGCACGGCGTGGTCGGAGTCAAGGTGACCGAAGGTCCCATGAGTTTCGCGCGTCACGCCGTGGGGTTCACGGCCTGGGGAACGACCGTAAAGCTGGTGGCGGATGTCCACAGGAACATCGAGCCCCAGGTGATTCTCCCGCTCGACGATGCCGTGGTGATGTTCGCCGCGCAAAACCTGAGGGGAAAGTGAGCACCGCCATGGACTGGTCGGCGTGGGCGCGACGCTACGAGACGTTGGACGGACCGGACGCCTTCGCCGGGCTCTTCGCTCCGGGCGGCCGATTCTGCGATCCGGTGACCCCCTGGACCACCGATGTCCACAAGGTGGCCACCGACACCGACAAGATCTTCCCCGACTGGAAGCAGCGCATCGACGACATCCGAGGCGGAGACGATTGGGCCGTCTTCGAGTGGACCGGGACCGGCACGTTCCCCACCGAGGGCGGGCCCGGGATTGCCATCGTCATGGAGGGTGCAACCGTCGTCTCGGTGGACGACGACGGCAAGGTGACCTCCTGGCGCGACTATCTCGACACCAACCAGCCCATGCAGCAGATTCAGGCCGGCCTCGAGAGTTGAGGTTCAGGCCAGGTCGGCCACGGCATTGACGTGGGCCATCCGGGTCTTGTCGTACTCCTCGGCCGCTGCTTCATCGTCGGCCATCTCCTGGTCGATGTCTGTCTCGGCGAACGAGATGACGCCCATGTCCTCAAAGGCTGAGCGAATTTTGGGTCCCCATAGACCGATGTCCTTGAGGATGGGCACGATGCGCATGAAGAGGTAGCTGCGGAAGACCTGCAACGTCTCGCTGTTCTCCACATACGGGGCCACTTCTGGGGGAAGTTCGAGCCGCTCCCACACCTCCTCGCCCAGAAAGCGGTCGCGCATGCGATAACAGGCCTCGACGCAGAACTCCTCTCGCTCGTCGCGCTCGGCCTGGGTCAGCTGGGGGTAGTAGTCCCGCAGGGCCAGGCGCCCGAACATGACGTGGCGCGCCTCGTCCTGCATGACGTAGGCGTTGAGGGCCTTGGCCAGCGGTTCCTGCGCCATGTTGCGGATGATGCCGAAGGCGGCCAGGGCCAGTCCTTCGATCAGCACCTGCATGCCCAGGTAGGTCATGTCCCAGCGGCTGTCCGAGATGACGTCGTCGAGCAGGCTCTTGAGGTTGGGGTTCAGCGGGTACGTCAGCTGCACCTTCTCGTGCAGGTAGCGGCTGTAGACCTCGACATGGCGTGCCTCGTCGATGACCTGGGTCGCGGCGTAGAACTTGGAGTCGATATCGGGGACGGTCTGGACGATCTTGGCCGTGCAGATCAGCGCGCCCTGCTCACCGTGCATGAACTGGCTGAAACGCCAGGCCTCGAAGTGGCGCCGTACCTCGCCCTTGCGTGCCTCGTCCATCTTGTCCCACCATTCGGTCCCGAAGAGCGGGTTGATGTCGTCGGGCAGACCGACCGGGTTGTCGAGATCCACATCGAGCGACCAGTCCAAGCGGTCGCTGCCGATCCACTGGCGGCGGGTGCCCTTGTCGTAGAGACGCAGGAGCTGTTCGCGTCCACCCGTGTAGTCGAAGTCGAACAAGGTGGTCGAGGGCGACGCAATGCCCCACTTCGAGGCCGGCTCCTCACTCGTCTCACCCGACTCGTTCGCATTCGTCGTCGTCGGCGGGGCTGAGCTGGTCATGGCGCTCCTTTTGATGGCAATCCGGCCATCACGCTGGTCTTCGACGGACCAGACGCTACGCCGATTACGACCCGTGTCAAATAGCGAGGACCGGGAGCCGCCGGGTCAACGAAAGTCGAAGGCGACCTTGATGGCACCGCTGTCGGCCTGGGTGGCCAGCGCGATGAAGGCCTCACGCCACTGGTCCAGCCGGAAGGTATGGGTCAACATGCCCGTCATGTCGATCCGCCCGTCTTCCACCAGCCGGAGGTAGTGGGCAATGCCGTGTCGCCGCACGCCGTCCACCTCTTCGACGCCGAAGGCATTGGACCCGACCCAGGAGATTTCCTTGAAGTACAGGGGTGACCATTCCCAGCGTTCGGGGGCGTGGACACCGCTCTTGACCATGGTGCCGCGAGCCCTGAGAAGGCGAACGCCAATTTCAGCGGTCTCGCCGGTACCCACGGTGTCGTAGACGACATCGATGCCGCCCGGATGGGCCATGGGCAGGGCGCCGTCGACCCGCTGGAGCACACCACCGGACCACGCCGCCGCCGTTTCGAGCAGTTGCTCGACCGGGTAGGGATCGACGACCGTCGCCCCCAGGCGCCGGGCCAGGGCGGCCTGGGCCGGGAAGCGCGCCACCACCATGACCTCCACGTCGGGATGGAGGGCCCGCAAGATGGCGGTGGCCGTCGCCCCCAGGGCACCGCCGCCGTAGACGAGGACCTTTCCTCCGGGCGGCGGCGGATTGCGGGTGACGGAGTGGAGGGACACGGCGAAGGGGTCGCCCAATACGGCCACCTCGTCGCTGATGCCATTCGGGACGGGGATCCACATGGACTCATGCGCCGGCAAGTACTCGGCGAACCCACCGGGCGCGTCCTTCGAGGTGCCGGTGTGGATCCCGGCGGCCAGGGGACCGTCAAGGAAGTGCCAGCACAGGCTGTAGTCGCCGTCCCGGCAGGCGCCACAGAGTGGGTCGATGCCGCGGGGCACGCAGGACAGCCACGGATTGAGGACCACCCGCTGGCCCACCTCGAGGCTGGTGACACCGTCACCCACCTCGGCGATCTCGGCCACGACCTCGTGGCCGAGCACGGTGGGGAAGGTGAAGTGCCCGTTCAACGCGCTGTCGGTGTAGTCGTCCCCGAAGTCCCCGAAGACCTGCTTGGCGTCGGACCCGCAGATGCCGGTGAGGCGCGTCTTGGCCATGACCCATCCCGGGCGCGTGGGCACCGGCTGGTCCAGCTCCTCCATCCGCATCGGGACGCGGGACAACCCGACCAGAAGGTGGTTCTCCGGGTCGGGGGGCGTCCAGCGCTCGGGCCGCACCCCGTAGAGAAGTCCTTGCATGTGCCATCCCCCGATTCGAATTGATCGACCGGGCCACGCTACAACGCAGGACCGGGATCAGTTCGAGGTGCAGTTGAGGTTGTTGTTGAAGGTAGTGCAGTTGGAATGGGCGAAGGCCACGATCAGGGCCACACCAAGGATGAAGAGCGCGATGAGGGAGAAGCCCACGATGATCCCGGCGAGGGCCAGGCCGCCGCCGCCCTGCACGCCGTTGGTCCGCCGGATCTGACCGCGCGCCACGAAGCCGAAGATCACTCCGAGGATGGCGGGGATCCCGAAGAGGAAGGGAATGATCCCGGCGCAGGCACACACCAGGGACGCCACCGCCATGCCATTGGTCGGAGCCGCCATGGGGGCGCCTGCGCCTTGAAACGATTGGTATCCGGGCATGGACCCCGGACCGGCGGGACCGCCGGTGGCGTGGGGGAGTGGGCTCCCGGCGGGCATCGCCGTGGGCATCGCCGTCGGCAACGGCGGCCCGGTCCACGTTTCGGGCGGATACCACTTGCCGTCGGAGGCCAACCACCATCCGGGACCTTGCGACGCGTCGCTCATGGCTCTCCGCTCCCTGCTCGTCGGCCCGCTGCCCGGAGGAGCAACTGCCGCACACTGTAGGCCTGCCGTTGCCCGCGACGAGGGTCCGTGCGGCGTTAAGTCACGTACGGACAGTGCCGGCAGCCAGAATCACAACAGGTTCCCCGGGATGCGAGATACCCCGCCGTCAACACGAACAAGCCCGAGCGGGGATCGGCATAGCCGATGTCACCCCGGCTCAGGGCCGTTTCGTGCGCAGACAGTATGGCGTCGAAATCAGGATCAGACGGTGCGAGCCGCGATGGATGCGGCTCCGTGAGTGGCCGATCGGCGAGCGGATCACCCATCAGTCGCCTGCCGCCCGCGAGCCCCGGACGGGCTCACGCTCACCGGATCAGCGAGACGCGGCCTTCTTGGCCGGTGCCTTACGCACAGTCTTCTTGGCGGCCGGGGCCTTGCGAGCGACCGCGGCCTTCTTGGCCGGTGCCTTACGCACAGTCTTCTTGGCGGCCGGGGCCTTCTTGGCCGGTGCCTTGGCGGCGGGGGCCGAGGGGGCCGACTTGCCGGCGGAGGCCACTGCGGTCGCGATGATCGGGAACGCACCCTTCTTGAGCTTGGGGGCGGTCGACGGGGCGAGCACGGCATCCTTGAAGGCCTTCACGGGTGTGATGCGCGCCTTCTTGGAGGCCTTGATGCGAATGGTCTCGCCGGTGGCAGGGTTCCGCCCCATCCTGGCGGCCCGGTCGACCTTGACGAATTTGGCGAAACCGGGAATCGAAATCGGCTCACCCTTGGACACGACGGCGGTCACCACATCGGTGAAACCGTCGAGGACGGCGGTGACCGTCTTCAGCTCCACGTCGGCCTGTACTGCCACGGACTTTGCTAGGTCTCTTTTATTCATGGTGCACATTGTGCACGAACGACCAGTCGCTGTGCACATTGAAACGCCCGAAACCTTCACAAAGGCAAGAATTTCCCTGCGACGGGACTGTCGCCGCGGCGCCGGGGACAAGGCGTCCGGTTGCCGCGGGTTGCCGGATATAGCCGCAAGTTGCCGCAGATTGAGGTTCAGACTCGACGGTTGGGGACACGCCGGACCTTGGTCGCGCACGCCTCGGATCGGCCGGCCCTGGGCGTGGATCGAGGGCAACACGGCCGTGTTGTGAACGGCCCGCTCGCACGCCTGCCCGGTCTCGACACCTGATTCTCCGATGGGATCGGAGCCGTGTCCTGACCTCGTCCGGGAACCCGATGGCGAGCCGGTCCATGCCGCGGCAGGTCAACTCGGCGGGGCACGTCATAAGGTGACGGTTGTGTCGACGCATGCGGGCGCTCTGGCCATTCGGGGCAGTGGATCGCGCTATCGCCGGACGAAGGAGCGGGCGCAGCTCGGAAGATCCGTCCGGTCGAGGGTTCCTCGAGCCAGCCACGCCGAACTCCCCATCGCCGGTGAGCGCCCTGACCCGGTCGCGTTGCTGGCCGAACAAGCGGTCACCCGGGTGCCCGAGCTGGTCCCCATCCGGTATGGCCGCATGCTGCACTCTCCCTTCGCCTTCTTCCGTGGCGCGGCCTTGGTCATGGCTTCTGATCTGGCCAACACACCGCGGACGGGGCTCACCGTGCAGACTTGCGGAGATGCCCACATGTCGAATTTCGGCGTGTTCGGGTCCCCTGAGCGCCGGCTCGTCTTTGATGTGAACGACTTCGACGAGACGCTCCCGGGTCCATGGGAATGGGACATCAAGCGGCTGGCCGCCAGTCTGGCTGTGGCCAGCCGCAGCAGGGAGTTCACCGACAAGGAGCGGCGCCGGGTCGTCACAGCGTCGGCGGAGACCTACCGACAGGCCATGCGCGGCTTCGCCGAGATGCGCAACGTCGATGTCTGGTACGCCCGGATGGACGTCGACCGGGCCATAGTCGACCTCGCATCCCAACTCTCGCCGGTCAGCTTGCAGCGCACCAAGGCCGGTCTGGCCAAGGCAAGGACGCACGACAGCCTGCAAGCCCTCTCGAAACTGACGAGGGTGGTCGACGGCCAGCGCCGGATCATCAGCAATCCACCCTTGATCGTCCCGATCGAGGAAGTGCTGCCGGAGGTCGAAGTGGACGCCATCTACGCGGTCATTGATCGAGTGCTCCATGGGTATCGGGAGACCCTTCCGGCCAGCCTGCACAGCCTCTTCGATCAATTCGCCTTGGTCCAGATGGCGCGCAAGGTCGTGGGGGTGGGCAGCGTCGGGACGCGCTCGTGGATACTCTTGTTCGAAGGGCGCGACTCAGGTGACCCACTCTTCCTTCAGGCCAAAGAGGCACAGCCTTCGGTGTTGGAGCGTTTCGTAGAGAAGAGCGCGTTTTCCAATCAAGGAGCCAGAGTGGTGGCCGGTCAACAGGCCATGCAGGCCAGCAGCGACATCCTTCTCGGATGGGGCCGACAGGACGCAATCGACGGCAGTCATACCGACTTCTACTTCCGACAACTCCGGGACTGGAAGGGGTCGGTGGACGTGGATCAGATGATTCCCAGCGGCATGACCGCCTACGCCCGGATTTGCGGCTGGACGTTGGCCCGGGCCCACGCGCGATCGGGTGACCGGATCGCCATCGCCTCGTATCTCGGCAACGGACGGGTCTTCGACGAGGCCATCGCCGCGTTCTCGGAGCGCTACGCCGATCAGAACCAACGTGACTACGAAGCGCTCCAGCGCGCCGCCGCCAACGGGACCATCACCGCCGAAGTCGGGCTCTGAGGCGGATGCTGACGGGATTCGCCCACGTCGGCGTGTGCGTCCCTGATGTGGTCGCCGCGACCCGCTGGTATTGCGACGTCCTCGGCCTCCAGGTGCTGTCGCCGCCCTACCGGATGGCCGGCGAAGCAATAGAGCGCGACATGGGCGAACTGGTCCCCTCCCCGGTGGTCCTCAAGGCGTCCATCGTGGGGTTCGGTGCCGGCGACCATGTGCTCGAGCTCATTGAGTACCCCGAGGCCCCGACCCCTTTGGCGTCCCAGCCGGGGGCCGCGTCGATCACGCGCCCCGGGCTCACGCACATTGGTCTGCTGTGTGACGACCTTGAGCGCACCCGGGCAGAACTGGAAGGGCGAGGGGTCGAGTTCCTCACCTCGGGCGTCGCCGACGTCGCTGGGCTGCGCACGACGTGGTGTGTGGACCCGTGGGGCACAGTGATCATCTTGCTGGAGAAGGAGTCGCCTACCCTGCCGTATTGGCGCCAGTTCGAGGCGTGAGAGAGCGTGAGAGAGATGGGACGTAGCCGGCCTACGCGGTGACGGTGACGTCGAGGACGACCGGCGGCAGGGACTGGCCGGCAGTGGTCTTCAGGGTGACGTCGAGCACATAGGTCCCCGGGACGGTGGGGGCGACGATGGTCAGCACCTGGCTCGCCGGGGCCGTCACGGCACAACTCGAAAGGCCGTCTCGGGCCGTCGTTTCGTTGGTGGCGGTGACGGTGAAGGCGCCGTCGCTCGGCGAGGCGAGCAGCCCGGTGCCTCGGGCACTCCAACGGACGGTCGAAGGACCGGTTTCTGCTGGTTGCAGTCCCAGCTGCACCGTCGTCGTCTGCCCCTCCGGCACAGTCACGCCACCGCTCGGCAAGGAGAACCCGACAGCCGGCAGCCGACCAGTGCCGAACGACGGGGGACTGGCCGCCGTCGCTGACCCCCACGAGGGATCGGGCACAGAGGAAAGTCCGTAGGCGAGGGTCCCGCCCGTCGTGATGATGGAAGAGGGGAGCCAGGGCTGGTTCCAGGCCGTCGGGTCCTTGGAGGTCGATGCCGCGGGCGAGGCGCAGCTTGGCGTGGCCTTAGGAGTGGGGACGCCGCTGACCGCCAGGGTATGGACGTAGGGCATCGCCGGTGAGGCCGCCGGTGCGTGCATCACGATCCGTTGACCGTCGGGCAGCGTCAGCACGATAGCGGGGAACAGGGGGCTCCCCAAGGCAAGATTCGCCGTCGCCGGGGTCACGGGGTACAGGCCGATCGCCGCCCAGACGTACCAGGACGAGATGGCACCGAGGTCGTCATTGCCGGGCTCGTTGACCGGGGCGTTGGCATAGAGCGTGTTGACGATCCTGCGGACCACCTGCTGCGTCCGGGAGGGCGCGCCGAAGTAGTCGTACTCCCACGGTGTCCAGAGGTTCGGCTCATTCCCGGCCCAGTCGTAGGGGGCGTCGCGGGTGGCGTTGAGTTGCGTGAAGAAGGTGTTCAGTTTGGCCACGGCCTGGGAGTTTCCACCCATCAGGGTGCCCAGTGCCGACAGGTCCTGGGGCACGGACCAGCTGTACTGGATGGCGTTGCCCTCCTCGAACCCGAGCTCGCCTCCGGGCTCGAGGAGGGAGGTCTGGAAGGCCGGTCCGGGTGTGAAGCTCCCGTCGGCATTGCGGGCCTGGAGGTAGCCGGTGGCGGGATTGAAGAGGTACTGCCAGTTGTGTGCTCGCTGCATCATGTTGGTGTACACCGCGTGGTCTCCCAGGGCGGCGGCGAGCTGCGCAATCGAAAAGTCGTCGAGGGCGTATTCGAGGGTGACCGAACCTCCAATGGAGTAGTCGATCGAGTAGAGATCGAGAGACCCGGCCGGGACGAAGTGCTGGGTGAGGTACTGGCTCAGGTACTGGCGTTCGATCTGGAGTCCGTGCCCGGTCTCGTTCTCGGTGGCGCCCTTGACCATGGCTTTGAGTGCCGCCGCCACATCGAAGTCACGGACGCCGAAGGCATAGGCCGCGGCGATGATGGGGTCCGCAGAATCGCCGTTCATCTGGAGGGCGTCACCGTCGGCAATGGCGAATTTGGGGAGCCACCCACCCTGTTCGGCGTCGTTGACCAGGCTTTGCATCATGTCGCCGGCCTGGTGCCGAGCCAACAGTGACACCAGCTCAATCTGCGAGCGGTAGATGTCCCATTCGGAGAAGTTGGCGTACTGGGCTCGTCTGGCCGAGCGATGGGTCCTTCCGTCATCGCCGGTGTACTCACCGTTGTCGTCGCTGACCACCGTGGGCGAGAGCAACGAGTGGTAGAGCGCGGTGTAGAAGGTCACCTCCGTGTTCCGGGTACCGCCACCGACGCTGATGCGGCCAAGCAGGCGGTTCCACCGGCTGGTGCCCGCAGCTTCGACCCGGGTCACGGACCAACCGGGATCTTCGGCCCTGAGGTTGGCGGTGGCATCGGCGGTGCTGACGAAGGAGATGCCGACCTTCATGAGGACGGACCGTTGTGTCTCCGTATTGAAGGTCACGAAGGCGCCACAAGTTGGGCCCTGACACGCGGTGGCTCCCGGCGTGACGGCGGCGCCCTGCCAGCTGCCCGCCGAAGCGAATGGTCGACTGAACTGGGCCGAGAAGTACAAGGTGTAGTTCGTGCCGGTGCCACAGAACTGACCGCTGGTGACCTGGCCGGTGATCGCGTCCTGGCCGACCAGATGAAAGCTCGACGCCGTGACCGGGTTGGCGCTCCCCGCCACCTTGAATAAGAGATTCGCTTCATCGGTGGCCGGAAACGTCATCTTGGAGAGCCCCGTCCTGGCCGTGACCGCCAATTGCGTCGTCACCGCCGGGGAACCGAGTGTGACCTGGTAGCGACCGGGCGCGGCGTGCTCGCTGGAGTGGGAGAACGTGGCGGTCGTTGTCTCCGGCGTCCCGCCGATCGGGCCCACGGTCGGCAGGATCGGCACATCGCCGTAGGCAGCACAGCCGACCCCGCTCAGATTGGTCAGACTGAAGCCGGAAATGGCGGAGTCGGCATAGGAGTAGCCGCTCCCGGACATGGCCACGTTGGGCGTGGTGTTCGGGCTCCACTGGATCATCCCGAACGGCAGGTCGGCGCCGGGGAACTCACCAATGGCACCCGGGTTGACCGCCCCGGCCCCCGTTCCCGCCATTGGATTGACCAAACTGCTCGGGTTGCCGACCAATGCGACGACGCGCGTCGCTCCGTCAGCCGCCACCAGCGGGCCAGCCACGGTTTCGCCCGCCACCAGGACCACGCAGGCGAGCCCGGCGGTCAGAATTCCCCCGATCCCTCGGCGCATCGGCATGGTTCCCCCTTCAGGGCGACGGTAGCGGAGTGGGCCTGACGGCGCCCGAAGCGCAACGTGTCCCCGGTCAGGTCAGCTCAAGGGGGAATCCACTAAATCCCCGGTCCGGATTCGTATGATTCGAGTGGTGAGCCGCCTTCGAGACGCAAGGTTGAAGGCCGCAAGGAGGTGTCTGGCCGTCACGCCAGGGAAGGATCTGAGGTGGCCTGGCATGGCCGAGTCGTGTTGAACGCTCCGTTCACCAACGGCTCGGCGTGAGGTCAGTTGAGGGCACCACCCTGATGATGTCGTGGGTCATGCTCATCGCCGTCATCGCCGTCATCGCCGGGGTCGTCGTGGTCGGAGGGGCGTTCACACTTCTGGCCAGGCCGCGGGTCACCGTGAAATTGGCCAGGACCGTCGCCGGTCCACGCGTCCGCACCTTTCGGGGTCACTGCGGCGAAGCGTTTCCGCTCTGCCTTCGCATACACATGAAACACCTTTTCCTGCGCCGAAGCGCGGCTGACATTGTGCTCAACATCCATGCCATTTCGGATGTGCGTCTGCATGTGGCCCGCTACGGCGCCACGCAGGAGTTCACCAGTCGCGACGTGAAAAACGGAAAGGGGCCGTCGCGCTCGATGCAGGTCAGCGGCGTCCGGATCGACAAATGGGAACCAACGCCGTTCGAGGACCTGGAAGTGTGGATCACGGTCCCGCCGGCGGGTGGGAAGTACCTCGCCTGGACGACCTCGTTCGCCCACGCCGGCGGCGGCGCTACCGGAGTCACCCGCTTCGTGTTCACGGTCAAGCGCGGCGAATTCAGAATTCGTAAAGTCAGTTATGTCGGCACGTGGCGCCTTCGGGCGCTGCGCTGGTTCGCCTCGCCGAATCCGTACGACGTGCCACCGTATCCGTCCTTGAGCAGAGCGACCTGGGGGTCGGACCCGGTGTCGATGTCCGCTCGACCTCCGACGCCAGTGACCGTGCCACCGACTCGAAGCCGACCGGTCACTGCCTCCGAGTCCGAATCCGGGCAGAACGGGCGCCCAACAAGAACGGAACACGCCGAGGCATTCGTGACGGCCGCTTTCGTCGAATGAGCCCTCTCCACGACCAAGGGCGTGACAGCGGGAAGCGGGGCAACCACCATTCGACGCTGTCCTCCCGACCAATCAGCGAGAATCGACTGGCGGTGCAGCGCATTGCCCCTCAAGTCTGGGACACGAGAAAGGTGCCCAACCTGGGTAGCCTGAAAATTGGAACACGAGCCGCTGGAGGGGGGCCGATGACGGCAATTGGTCGCCCCGCCAAGTTCGTGTCAGTGGCCCTTCTCGGTACAACCGGCTTGGCGTGGTCCATCATGGCCCGCCGGTCCAAGGAGCGTCGGGCCACCGTCGTATTGGAGCGTCCCTCGGTCCTCCACGAAACCCTCGGCGGTGATCCCGTACGACACGTTGCGGGCCATCTCGACGAACCAACCGGACTGGAGCCATCCAATCCCAACGATCTCCGAGTGGAAGGGTGGGCGTTTAGTCAGGAGAATCCGGTCTGCCACGTCGAAGTGTGGTTGGACGGCCGACTGCTGGGTCGGGCCGCCATTGGACGCCCTCGACCGGACGTGGCCGTGGCCCTGGGTCGCCCCGCCGCCGTGCTCTCAGGGTTTGAGCTGCTTGTCGCGGTCCCGTTGGCCTATCGCCCCCACGACAGGGCCGCATCGCTGCAGGTTGCGATCTCGCTGCTCGATGGCACAACGGATTGGTGGTTGCCCCGCGCTTTGTCCTTGCAGCGCCCCCTGAGTGTGGCGACCGAGACAGGGGCACCGATTGCCGTAGCCGGCGCGAGGAACAGGCCGGGAGCGGCACACCGCCGGCGGGGCAGCGTCGCGCCGAGTGGTGGGATTCGTACCCTGTGGCTCGCCCGCGGACTCGACAAGGGAGGGTCCCAGCTCCGCATGGCTGAGGTGATTGCGCACTTGGGTCACGTCGGCGGGTTCACGTCCACCGTCTTTGCCGCGCATGACGGCCCGCTCCGTCCGGCGCTGGAAGCCGCAGGGGCCACGGTGCACCCCATCCCGCTGGTGCCCTTCGACGATCTCAGGGGCTACGAAAAGGCAGTGACCGATCTGAGCACGAAGATGGAGGGGAAATTCGACCTTGTGGTCGGGCCCACCGTCACGTCCTTCCCGGCAGTTGACAGTGCCGTGCGGCTCGGCATCCCCTCGGTGCTCCGCATCGGTGAAGCAGAGCCGTTGCGTTCGGTCGTGCGATGGGTGCAAGGACCACTGCTTCATCCCGGAGTGGAACAGCGGGCACGTCGGGCCGTGGGCGGGGCGTCCATCGTGTGGAGCAATTCCGATGCGGCCGTGCGCACCTATCGCGGGGATGGCTACGCCGGCCGGTTCGTTGTCCTCGGCTCTGGCGTTGATGTGGCAGCGGCCCGCGCCTACCGAGCGGTGGCCTCCCGCGAGACGGCCCGGGAGCGGCTCGGTGTGGGACCCGATGATCGCCTCATCGTGTGCGCGGCCACGATGTGGAAGGCCAAAGGCCAAGGCGTGCTCGTGAGCGCGCTGGACCGGATCCACCGTGCCTGCCCCCGGCTGCGATGCGTGCTCATCGGCCATTCCGAACGTCCCTATACCGATGCGATCAACCAATTCGTGACGGACCGAGGCCTTGAGGATGCGGTACGCATCCTCCCGTTCAGCGATGACCTGCGGCCATCGTGGTTGGCCGCTGACGCCGCTGTGTTGCTTTCCGAATCCGAATCCCTACCGGCAGCGCTGGTCGAAGCCATGGCTTTCGGCCTTCCGGTTCTGGCCACCCGGGTGGGGGACATACCTACGCTCATCGAGCCGGGCGTCACCGGCTGGCTCTGTGAACCTTCCGATGTCGGATCGGCCGTGGCCGGGCTGAGCGCACTCGCCGCGTCCCCGATGGGAGCGTTGCGAGCCATGGGTAGAGCGGGGGAGCAACGGGTGGCTCGGGCGCACGATCGCAACCAGTGTCTCGAACGGACGGTGGAAATGTTCCACGCGGCGGTGGTCGGCCGCCTCCCTCGGTGGGCGCAGTCAGGAGACCCGGCACCATTGGCCTCGAGGCTGCCGGGCTGAGGCTCAGTCGTCGCCGAACGTAGCCAGGTACAAGGCTCGAAAGAAGGTCGTCATTTCGGGCATCTGGTACCTGGCCTGCAGGCCACTTGGATTGGGTAACAACCACAGTTGGGCGCCGGCGATTTCCTCGGGCTGCCGGCCCACTGTCGCCTGAGGACGCCCAAAAGCGGTCCGGTAAGCCTGGAGACCGAGCACGGCGACGCACCGAGGCCGGAGGGTCATCACCTTGGCTTCCAAACGACGAGCGCCGTCACCGAGTTCCGTGTCATGGAGGTCACGGGCCCCCGCCGTCGTCCTTTCGACCAGATTCGTGATGCCGATGCCCAACGAGGGGAGAATGTGCTGTTCGGAGGGAAGCAAAACAGCGTCGGTGAAGCCTGCGGCGTGCAAGAGCTTCCAAAATCGGTTGCCCGATCGGGCAAAGTGGAGGCCAAGTTGGCCAGACAATGTTCCGGGGTTGATGCCGCAAAAGAGCAGTCGAAGGTCGGACCCGACCAGGTCAGGAACGCCAGCGGCATCAGTCAAGCGCTCCACCTTCGGAAAGATCCTTGACCTCGTCGGCCGAGAGTCCCAGGAACTCGATCAGGACCTGTTCGGTGTGTTGTCCGATCAAGGGCCCAGGTTGGGTGATCCCGCCGCCGCTCTTCGACAACCTGAAGCCGTTCTCCTCATAGGTGGTGACGCCCATCAGCGGATGTTCGATCGGCACGAAGTGCCGACGCGACACCAGCTGTGGATGGACGTGGGCGTCGGCGAAATCGGAGACCTCATGGGCGTCGAGACCGGCCGCCTGAAGCTGCTCTGCCGCATCGAGGTTGGTCCGTTGGGACGTCCAACCCGTGATGAGTCGTTCGAGCTGGTCCTGGTCGGCCAAGCGCTGTCCCAGCGACAGCTCGAGTGGTCCACCGATGATCCCCGCCAACGTGCGCCACTGGTCATCCGAATGGACGGCCAGCGCGACCCAGCAGCGGTCCTTGACGTCGCCCGAGTCTGCGCAGGCGAAGACGCCATGGGGGGCCATGTGCGGGTGTCGATTGCCGTCGCGTCCTCGGGTGATGCCCACTGATTCTTCGGCCACCCAGGCGCCGAGGGTCCAGATCGCCACCTCGACCTGTGAGAGATCGATATACGTACCCTCGCCGGTACGCTCCTTGTGCAGGATCGCCGACGCCAGGGCGGCCGCCACGAATCTCGGTGCCAGCGAGTCGGTAATGGTGCCGGACAGGCCGACGGGCCGGCGATCGGCCCAGCCAGTGAGGTGCGTGTAGCCCGACAGCGCCGCACCCTGACCGCCAAATCCTGGATAGCTCCGCTCCGGTCCGGTGTTACCCCATATGCAGCCAGAGGCCATCACGACGTCCGGCTTGCGAGCGGCGAGGCTCTCAAAGTCAAGGCCCCACTTGGCCATGGCCCCGGGGGCGAAGTTCTCCAACACAGCGTCCGCCCATTCCGTGCACAGTCGTCGCGCCAGTTCGATGGCCGCCGGGTTGCGCATGTTGAGCGAGATGTCGAGTTTGCCGCCATTGAGGCCGCAGAAGAACTCGCTGCCCTCGAGCCCGTACTGTTTGAAGGGTTGAGAGCTGTAGGAACGCAGGAAGTCCGGTTTGGTGTGTGACTCAATGCGCACCACGGTGGCGCCGTGGTCGGCGAAGTAGCGGGTGGCGATCGGGCCGGCCGCGCCGCTGCCCAGTTCGACGATCTTGAGACCTTCCCAGGCCCGTCCGCCCTGGCGATCGAATCGGAAGGGGCAGGGTCGAGGTCCCCAGTGCGGCGGTGGGCCAATGACCACTTCGCCGCGCAGGTTCATGCGATCGGGGACGGTACGGGCGAAGGCGCGGGGGACGGAGGGGATGTCACCGAGGGCGGCGAGCGCGTGGCGAGAGGCGAGCTGGGTCGAGTTGATGATATCGGCGGCGTTGCTGGCGGGGGCCAGCATGAGCCCGGTGGCCACGGCGTGGTCGTACAGTTCGCGCATCGTGTGCTTGGCGAAGCACGCGGCCACCACACCCTCGATCTCGGCCAACTCCTCGGGCGTCAGAGCCGCCGGATCGAACGAAGCCCAGTCTCGTTGGCTCACCGCCGCCGTCGCGACGCCGTCGGCCTCGGCCAGTTCGGTAAAGGTCCGCAGGTTCTTCACGCGTGCCTTGCCGCCGCGCAGCCCGAAGGAGACGTATCCATCGGCGCACGGCCACGTCTCCGTCGTCAGGCCCGTCCTGGCCCCCCGACGGTTCCCTCTGTTGCCTTCGGTCGGCCATCGAGCCGGCGCGTTCATCTGCGTCACTAGCAACAGTTCCTGCATGCTCACGTCGACGTCTTGGGGCATACCGCTGGCCAATGCGGTGAGTGCGGCAATGACGACTTCGCCACCCGTGTGCGCATAGGACGCCGGCTCGGAGCACCGAAGGGGCGCCCGGTCGGGGTCGCCGGTGACATTCATTCCCGTACCGGCGGCCATGCAGGTGAGGTCGCTCCCACGCCAGTGGGCGCGGGGGCCGGTCAAGCCGAATGGCGTGATGCTCACCCAGATGGCCTGGGGGGCTCGGCCATCACGGCCGAAGTGGGAGAGGACCACGTCCGCTCCAGACCAGAGACCGTCGTCCAGAGCCGACACGACAGTGGTGCCGGCCCGTTCGACGCGCCAGCGTACGTCCTGAGCCGAGCCGTCGGGTTCGAATGCGACCACGTCGGCTCCGAGGTCGGCGAAGGCGCGGCCAGCCAGACGCGACCGCTCGTCGGTCAGGTCAAGGACGCGCAGATCCTCGAGCAGGCCGGGCACGGTCGTGAGCCTAGAGCACCGCCAATTTCCGCAGAAATGGAGCGAATCAATGGAGCGAAGCTGTGGAGGGAGACATCGCATGATCGCCTGCGTCGGCTCGACGCGGCACCGGCGTTATCCTCGCCCGATGCTCGGCGAATCGCTGTGGGAGCAACATTCGGACTGGTGGCAAAAGACCTACACCGAAGGAGCCGACCCCGAGTACGAAGAACAGGTTCTTCCCCTGGTTGTACGTCACCTGCGGGGTTCGGAACGAGTTCTTGACGTCGGATGCGGGGAGGGCCAGGTCACCCGGTGCATCGCCCGGCTCGGAGCCGCCGCGGTAGGGGTCGACCCCGTACGGTCACAAATCCGCGTCGCTCACACCCGAGGCGGATCGGCTTGCTATGTGCACGCAAGGGCGGAGCAACTCCCGTACCGAGAAGCGGCCTTCGATTCGGTGGTGGTGTGTATGGCGCTCGAACATGTCGATCCATTTGAGCCGGCTATCGCAGAGATCGCTCGTGTGCTCGCACCCGGGGGACGATTCCTCTTGTTCCTCGTACATCCACTCCTCCAGTCCCCGGGCAGCGGCTGGGTGGACGACGAGAGTCGAGCCGAGCAGTTCTGGAGGATCGGTCAATATTTACGTGACGACGTAGCGGTTGACGAGGTCACACCTGGGGTTCAATTCCAGTTCGCTCACCGACCGCTCAGCCGTTACGTCCACGCCATGGGAGAAGAGGGATTGCTCATCGATGACATGGTTGAGCCCTCGCCACCGCCCGCTGTCCTGCTCGAAACCGGTGGCTTCGCCAATGCGGCCACCATCCCGCGCCTCATGCTCGTCAGCGCCCGCCGAATCGATTCATAGCGATCCCCCGCGCCTGGTGAATCAATACACCGGTTTTGTCGGAAACCTCTGTGACATGATGCCGCCCGTCCACTCCTCACCGTCCTGAACGGTGCCATCAGTTTCAAGATTGCTCGGATCCCCCTGAGGCGTGAGCCACCATCTGTGTTCAGCCCGAGCCGATGGCGGTGGGTCGGCGTCCGCCACGCTGTAGTGCGCCGATAGAGCCTGCTTGGCGTCCACGACGCACTGTTCGCGGCTCTGCGGCTCGTCGAGTTCCACCGCCTTCTGGATGAGGCGCTCACCGTCGCCGAAAATGTCAAGCACCCAGCCGGTGGCCGGCTCGCCCTTTTCAGGATTGATCGAGATCATGGCCCACTGCGCGTCCTCGTGTCGCTCGATCTCGACCACACCTAAACGGTAACCCATCCCTGCGGTCGCCGCCCCGGTCGGTGAACATCGACGTCCTGGCAGATACTGCTTGACCTCAGGTCCATTTCGACGGAGCCGAGGATTTTGATATGACCAGTCCATCAGAGGCATTGCGCTAAACCTGTGACATGGCTGCTCAGACATCAGAGCACCCACCTGTGACAGCGGCGAACTGGGCCTCGCGTGGGTTTAAGGCGTCGAGGCTGTTCGTACGCCGGTCTTGGCCGGTATTGAAATACCTGTTGGGACTCGGGCTCTTGGCCATCTCGTTGTGGGTGCTCTCCTCGCACACCGATGAACTCAGCGGCCTCTCACACGTGTTCGACACTCTCGACTGGTGGTGGGTGCTGCCTGCTCTGGTCGCCGAGTTCGGTTCATTCGTCTGCTTCGCCGCTATGCAGCACGCAATCTTGAAGAGCGGGGGCCTCGCCGCCCCGAAGTGGACCCTCCTGAAGACGACCGTTTCTTCGCAGGCACTGATGAATTCCCTACCGGGAGGCGGCGCCGTCTCGACCGTTTACGGCTTCCGGTGGTTTCGCCGCTTCGGTGCCGACAGCACGTTGGCCGCCTGGTCGATGGCGGGCACGATCGTCGCCTCCATCGTTTCGCTGTCCTTGGTGGCCACTGCCGGCCTGGCATTGGCCACCGACGAAGGGGCAACGCTTGACCTCATACCCGTCATGGTGGGTTCCCTCCTCGTCATCGTTCTGATCGGCGCCCTGTTCGTCTATGAACGCCCCCTGGCTGTTCTCGTCTCGTGGTCGGTCCGAGCGTCCCAGGCGCTGGTGGGTCGGCCACGGGGAAACGCCGAGGCTCAGGTGAAACGATTACTGCATTGGGTCACTTCTGTGCGACTTGGCTGGCGACAGATCATCGGCATCGTGCTCTGGGGTGCGAGCAACTGGTTGCTGGACTGCGCCTGCTTCGCCATGATGTTCCTGGCGGTCGGATCGAGCGTTCCCTGGAAAGGACTTTTGCTGGCCTACGGGGCGGGACAGTTGGCTGCCACTTTGCCTATCACTCCCGGGGGACTTGGGGCAGTAGAGGGCAGCATCACGATCGCGTTGGTTGCCTTCGGGGGGTCTCAGGTGACGACAGTTGACGCCGTGTTGATGTACCGGTTCATTAGCTTCTGGTTGGTACTTGTCGTCGGTTGGGTTCTCTTGGGAGAATTGGCGCTCGAGGTTCGGATGGGAAAGTGGAGCCGAGAAGCACTGTCGACCCCGACCAAAGCCGGAATTGGCCATGATCCGGCCCTTGACGAATCATTTTCGCGGCCTCTTGGCGCTCCGCCGGCGGTCGGCTCATGAAGCGCCGGCCGGGGGTCGTCTTGGCCGGGACACTTCTGCTGACCTCCGTGCTGGCCGGTTGCACCTCGTCCCGGAGCAGCCTGGGCACGACAGACAATTCGTGCTACCTGGCGTTACCCATCGCTTCCCATGCGGTGCACGGGAAGGGTCGCCTCGTTGGGATTCAGCTCTATAGCGAATCGTCACTGCGCAAGAAAGCACCCAATCTCTCTCGTGACCTTTCACTGTCCTCAAAGGCCCAGCAAAAGGTGTGCGTGGCCGCGTACGTGGGTCAGTTCACCAGGACCAGCGTCAATCGACCGCTGGGCCGACCTTCGGGCCAACTCGCCGTGGTTGTCTCGGAGACGCCGTCGAACGAACTCCTCGGAACAATCATCTTCCGGCATGCTCCGCTCCACTTCGGCCACCCCCACGTGGGATGAACTCCCGTCTGCGAAGACCGCAGACGCAGCCGTCCGTCTCGGAGTTTGCTAAAGGGAGTTACCGCAATGGCGAGGGACAAGGAAGCGCCACGATCGACTCACAACCGCTCTTCGGTCCGAGCCGAGTACTGAATTCACTTCGAGGTGCGCCAACCTGCCATCACCACTGGGAACACCTGCTTGTTGAGATTCAACCCGTCGGGATCACTCGCCTGACCATTGGCGATCAACTTCCGCACATGCCGAGCATCACCGATGACGGTGAGCTTCCTGGATTGGTGATCCACGCATCTCAGGACCCCGAGCTGGGAGAGCCCGCCAAGCTCGTTTCTCAGTTTGCTCGGTGTCAACCCAATGCTGTCCGCCTGATTGGACGACAGAATCTCATACTCAACGGCACGTACCGACCCTGGTTGCACGTTTCCTCCACCGACATAGGCCCTGTTCCTGGCGGTCACTGTAGACAGTGGGGAGACGCAGGACACTGGAAATAAATGTCGCGGGTGGGTAACCAAGCGGACCGGCGAGATGGCCGAGGCCTCCCGAGGCACGGGGGTCCGCCTGACGGGTCGAGCGCAGCATCTGGTGTGCGCCACGCCATCGACTGGGTGTGGTGAACATCGCACGGCCGGCTGGGCGAGAGTGAGTTTGCCAAGCGAGGTCAACGAACCACCGGTCGACGAAAGGTCAGTCGCGTCCTGCCGTTTGCCAACCTCTCTGACGAATGAAGGCGCCACCCAGCTTCCGTCTTCTGTTCAATGACGTCGGAGACATCGCTCTCCTTCCGACCGCTTCCGCCGCACACGACCGTCTCTGTCTCGAACTGCCTCTCGTTCCCCACGGTGCGATGGTAGTGACGGAAACTCGTGAGACAGTTGGTGGATGACACCTTTGTGACACCTTCGTGATCAACGCGCCCTCAAGTCGGCGATGCCTTGCGCCCAGCATGTGATCGGGCAGGCAGTATGTGATCGGGCCGGCACATCAAATACGAAGGGCGACTCCAGTTCGAAGCGACCGCGCCGCGGTCCTAGCCGTGATCCGGCGGACCCAATGACCGACCGATCAAAGGGCGTGATTGCTTTCGGCGCAGTCGGAAGCTCGTCGCAACGGCCAACTGATTTCACCGACGAACACCGGAATCGTGCATGGCGCGCTTCGCTTTCCATTGTCGTGATCAGGGCACGGTTCCCAAGATGCACTCGAATTGGTTGGTGAAGGCGATGGCCCTGAACCCGCCCACCTCCTCACTGCCAGTCGATTTGTTGACATGCGGCCCGTCGTCTCGTCACGCGGCCTTCGTCGCTGGCGGTTCGAGGTCACCTGTACCCTTACCTTCTCCGGTGGGGGACTTCCGGTTCGGAGCCCAGCTCACGGACCCATCGGTGTGCAGTCAGAAGGTCGACCACGGCGGGTGAGAACCTGCTCGAGTTGGTCTGCGAATAGCCCATCCGTCCCAAACACCAAAGGGACAGCGCAGGGACGGAGGATGCCTACCATCCTGGCGGGATTCAGTCGTACCCCGAACGGCTTGGCGTGCCCGACGCCGGGTCATTTCGGGAGTACGTGTGACGAAAGGGAGACGTTGAGGCGGGCCGGCAAGGGCCTAGGGGACACACCATGGCACTAGACACAGAGAAGATCGCACGGTACCTCGAAAGTGCCGAGTGGAACTTGGAGCAGGCCATCAAGGTCGGCGACTACAGGGCCACACAGGCGCATGCTCAAGTCTCAATCGCCGCGTCCAATCTCATCCTGGTAGCGATCAGTCTCGCTGCAAAAGAAGACGAAGACGAAGCGCAAGAATAACCCTCGGGACCCCGCCATCGCTCACCGCATTGGCTCCGCCTTGATGCCGCCGGCTCGGGATCATGACCCAGGTTGCTCACGGATCTGCTCAACAGGGCCGGTGCTGGCGGTTCGCCTTTGACATCACGGTCGGGCCTGCGGGCATTGCATACCGATGCGGCAAGGTCAGCTCGTCACTGGTCACGCCGTGCGGAGCAACGCCACACACGGTTCGATGCTGCCAGCCATGGGTCCCGGCGGCCCCCTCCCCCTGCACCTTCGCTGCCTGACGTGCGTTGCGGGCGCACACCCCATCGCTGGCTGCAACTCAAATCACGGCAGCTCTTGGTGGACTGCGAATAGTGAGGCGTGGAAAGGTGTCCGCAAGGTGTCCGCACGGCCCTCCGCATCGACAAGCTCCGCATCGACAAGAAGGAGTGAAATGACCGAACACAAGACAATGAATACCGTCATCCACGCAGCCTTCCGCCGCGACCTCGCCCGTTTCGGCGATGCGCTCGGTGGCTTTCCCGCCGGATCTCGGACCCGGGCCGACCAGCTCAAGGGGGCTTGGGACAACTTCTCCTATCAGCTCCACCATCATCACGAGGATGAAGAGACCATCTTCTGGCCCGAACTCCGCCAACTCGGCGCCACCGACTCACTCATGGGTGAACTTGAGAGTGAACATGCCCAAATGCTGAGCGCGCTGGATGCGTCCGACGCTGCCATGAAGGCCTTTCACGGCGACCCGAGCGCTGAGAACGCCTCGACGGCGCAGTCCACGATCACGGACCTCGGGGGTGTCATTCTGAGCCATCTTGACCACGAAGAACGAGACCTGGAACCGATCGCGGCGGCAAACCCTGGTTCGCCCCAAATGAAGGCCGCACAGAAGGCAGTGCGCAAGGCCCACAAGGGCAATACGGGAACCTTCTTCACCTGGCTGCTCGACGGTGCAGATCCTGACGCCAGAGCTGGCCTGCGGCGAGAGATCCCGCCACCCGTGCTCTTTGTCATTGTTCGAGTCGGTGGGCGCGACTACAACCGGCGTATCGCACCAGTCTGGGCCTGAGGCGCCAAAGGGAACCCCGCTGGGGCGTGGTCCCCGCACTGAGGCGGTTGGCCGATGCGGCCCGTCTTCATGCGCGCAGCAAGGCTCCAAGCGAGTCGGGGTCGAACAGTGACCGCGGGTTCACCTCCAGCCCATCCAGCAGGGCAGCTGGCGTCCCTCGTGGATCCTGCTTCTGAAACGCTTGGTCGATCTCGACCACCCACGCTTCGTATCGTCCTTCACTGAGTCCGCTCAAATAGTCGGGGCTGGTCAAGCCAGCTCGCCGGCCCAGCTCGGCCAGGTCAGCGACGGTGAAGCCCCCGCTGTTCTCGGGCGGTTGCGCCGCGAATATTTCACGGCGCAGCTCGTCGAACCGACCAAACTCTGCGGCGAGAGCCAAGGCGTTGTCCGCTCGCACCGACTCAATGCCGAGGAAACAGCGCATCCGGTATTCGACCGCCACATCTCCTCTTGCCACTTCGCGGCGCAGAAGGTCACCGGAGGCCGCCTCGAATTGTCGGCAATACGGGCATTGTGGGTCTTCGAACAGAACGAGGCGTCGCCGGGCGTTCTCCTCACCAATCAACACGCCACCCTCAGGGGTGTGGTTGGGGGGTATTGGTGGCGTTTGTAAAGAGTCCATGCCAAGTCCCGGGTCGCGGCAACGATCAAGCTAGCAGCGGGATGTGCTTTGAGGCCACGGTCGTGGCACTCATTGGTCCACTTCCTTCTCTGCCAGATGTCCGTCGAGAACCTTCCGGTACTGGCCGTATCCCTCAGCCTCGAGGTCCGCATAAGGGACGAAACGAAGGGCGGCCGAGTTGATGCAGTAGCGCAGTCCACCTTCCTCGGCGGGGCCATCATTAAAAACGTGGCCGAGGTGACTGTCACCGTGAGTCGAGCGGACTTCGGTCCTGATCATTCCGTGGCTCCGATCTTCGTTCTCGGTTACATTCGCCGGCTCGAGCGGCACCGTAAAGCTTGGCCATCCGCACCCACTGTCAAACTTCTGCTTCGAGGCGAATAGGGGCTCACCTGACACCACGTCGACATAGATCCCCGCGTCTTTCTTGTCCCAGAACTCATTGTCGAAGGCCGGCTCGGTGCCGCCCTCTTGGGTAACCTCGCGCTGCCTGGCGGTCAGCTGGGAAATCGTTCCAGGGTCCTTGTTGTATCTCTCGGTCACGTAGCCTCCTTCTCCAATCATGACGTCTGCTGCATCGTGTCTGCCCCTAGTGAAACGCCCAACGACCTACTTTCATTTCCCCTTGGGCTAAGTCGCCCCGTTTTTGCTCCGCCCTCGTCTCATGCTCGCCGGCCCCGTTCGGCCTCGCCTCTGGCCTGCTGGTATGTGTGGAATTCCTTTCACGAGTTGGAGGGGGAAGCATGAACGCCGGACTGGCTCACGTCTCCAGAGCTGCGAACTTGACGCACGACGTCGGTGAGGTCCTCTCCCGAGATCGTCTCCTTCTCGAGGAGGACAGCGATGACAGCATCAAGGGCGTCTCGGTTATCGCTTAGCAGTCTCCGTGCCTTGTCCTCGGCCTCGGAGAGCAGGCGGCTGACCTCTTGGTCGATGACCTGCTGCGTGCCCTCGGCATAGGGTCGCTCCTGGCCGAGTGGGGGACCGCTCAAGTACGAGGGCTGGTCCGATCCGTACCCGATTGGTCCCAGGAGGGGCGACAATCCCCATTCCCTGACCATCTTGATGGCCAACTCGGTGGCCCCGGCAAGGTCGTTCGCCGCTCCGGTGGATGCCTCTCCTATCACCAGGATCTCCGAGGCTCGGCCGCCCAGGCGGATGGCCAAGGAGTCGAGGAGGTAGCTCTCGGCGTAGAGGTGCCGCTCGTCGACTGGCAGCTGTTCGGTGACCCCGAGTGCACGCCCAGCAGGCAGGATGGTGATCTTGGCCACCGGGTCAGCGTGCTCGGACAGGAGCGCGACGAGCGCATGGCCGGCTTCGTGAACCGCCACCGAGTGCTTCTCCTCGGGGAGGAGGGCATTGGAGGCGTCCCGACGGCCGAGAAGAACCCGGTCCCTCGCCTCGTCGATGTCTCGAGCGAAGATGACGTCCCGGTCGTCACGGACGGCGACGATGGCGGCCTCGTTGATGAGATTGGCCAGATCCGCCCCCGAGAAGCCCGGGGTGGCCCGGGCCACGTTATCGAAGTCGACGTCGGGAGCCAGGCGCTTGCCTTCGACGTGCACGGCCAGAATGGCGGCCCGTTCGGCCTGGTTGGGCAGGGGGATCTCCACCTCGCGGTCGAAGCGACCCGGTCGGAGCAGGGCAGGGTCGAGCACTTCGGGTCGGTTGGTGGCGGCCATCACGACGACGCCAGTGGTTGGGTCGAAGCCGTCCATCTCGGCGAGGAGCTGGTTGAGGGTCTGTTCCCGCTCGTCGTTGGAGACAATCGAGCTACCTCGGCGCTGGCCGATGGCATCTACCTCATCGATGAAGATAATGGACGGGGCCCGCTTGCGGGCGTCCGCAAAGAGATCCCGGACCCGGGACGCCCCCACTCCAACGAACAGCTCGACGAAGCTCGACCCGGTGAGGGCCAAGAAGGGCACGCCCGCCTCGCCGGCCACCGCTCGGGCCATGAGGGTTTTGCCAGTTCCTGGTGGGCCCACCATCAGCACCCCTCGGGGTCCAATGGCGCCCGCTCGTGCGTAGCGCTCGGGGTGACTGAGAAAGTCGACCACCTCGGCGACCTCGCGTTTGGCGCCCTCGTAGCCGGCGACGTCGGTGAAACGGGTCGTAGGCTTGTCCTCGTCGTAGACCTTGGCCCTCGATCCCCCGATGCCCCTGATCCCTCCGGCGAGTTGCCTCGCGCTTCTTCGTCCCATCCAGATGAAAAAGCCGATGAGCAACAAGAAGGGGAGGAACGAGAGGAGGTCGACAAGGAGAGCCGACCCTTGTCCGACGCCGGTGACGTCCACATTATGGGCCTTCAACGTGGGTGCCAGCTGGTTGTCGGTGATGGCCGTCGGGATCTGGCTGGTGTAGTTATCGCCCCCCTTCAACGTCCCGGTGATGGCGCCAGTGGGATTGATCGACGCAGTATGTACATCGCCGGCATCGACTTCGGACAGGAACTTCGAGTAGCTGAAGCTCTTGCTCGGTGTGTTCGTCATGTGAGGGATAAGGAGCAGGACCAGTGTGATGAGGATGCCCACGGGCAAGAGCCACATCCGCCACCGTGGTGGGGGAGGGGGTGCAGGCGCAGGCGGTCGATCGTTGGGTTGTCCCGGCTTGGCTGCTCCGGTTAGATGACGGGTCCTCTGCACCACGGTGGGGACTCCCTTGGTTGGCAGACTTCGATGGCGACGACCCATTGCCAGACTCGTCGCTGGCTTCACTCTATTTCGCCCGGCGTCGGTTTGCCCCACGGGCTCGTCGACGCGGAAGACCAGATAGAGCCTTCAGGAGCGCAGGGCGCCCGGCCTGGTCGCTCGCCCCTGGCGGGGGGCGACATTAGGGTCTCAGCGTGGAGATCTTCAAGGAGTTCACGTTCGAGGCCGCGCACCGGCTGCCGAACGTCGCACCCACCCATAAATGCGCCCGCTTGCATGGGCACTCGTTTCAGGTTTCGGTTCACCTGACGGGGCCCGTTGACGCGCAAAGCGGATGGGTCCGCGACTTCAACGACATCAGCTGCGCGATGGCGCCACTACTCGAGGTGCTCGATCACTACTACCTGAACGAGATCCATGGTCTTGAGAATCCGACCAGCGAGGTGCTCGCTCGCTGGCTCTGGGAACGGCTGAGCGTTACCTTGTCGGAGCTCTCTAAAGTTGTTGTCCGCGAGACCTGCAATTCGGGCTGCGTCTACCACGGCGAGGGGTAGGTGCGGTGGCCGTAACGAATGCCGTCGCTGTCTTGGCGAGCGGCGGCCTCGACAGTGCAATTCTGGTCGCACAGCTGGCGATCGAGGGCCGAGAGGTGACGCCCATCTACGTGCGTTTCGGTCTTGCGTGGGAGGACGTGGAGGCCCGCCATCTCGAGCGTTTCCTCGCCTCGCTGCCGACCCTGGACGTCAAGCCCCTCATCGTGCTGGACCTGCCGGTCGCCGACATCTACGGAACACATTGGAGCGTGACCGGACAAGAGGTTCCTGACGAAGACTCACCGGACGAGGCCGTATACCTGCCCGGGCGCAACCTTTTACTGCTCGTCAAGTCGAGCGTGTGGTGCTCGCTCAACGGGATTCCGACCATCGCGCTCGGCACTTTGGCGGCCAACCCCTTTCCCGATGCCGATCGCGAGTTCTTTGCCGCTTTCTCGGCATTGGCCACCCGGGCGCTCGGCCGTCCACTCGAGGTGGTCACTCCGTTTGCCGGTCGGGCCAAGCGTGATGTCCTTGAGATCGGTCGACCGCTCGCACTTGATCTCACATTCTCCTGCATCGCGCCGCGCTCGGAACGCCATTGTGGACGCTGCAACAAGTGCGCCGAGCGTCAACTTGCCTTCAAAGAGCTGGGCCTGGCCGACACCACTGCCTACGCCACGCCATGAACACCCCACGTCGCCGATTTGTGGCCCCGGTGTCGTTCGGCCTGGGAGATCTCGTCATCTCCCTCCCGGTGGTGCAGGCCGCCGCCGCTGCCGACAGATGCTCGGGCACCGAGACCTGGCTTGTGACGCGCTCGAAGGGCCAAGCGGACCTCGCCGAACGCGTCAGTGGACTCGCCGGGACGGTCGCCGAGTGTGACATCGCCATCTGCGAGAGCGATGCGCTTGTCGACCTGCGCGATCACCCACTGCAGCGCGATTACTGGTGGGGGTCGCCAGAATTTGCGGCCGCCTTCGGCCCCCTGTCGATCAACGACATCATCGCCCGTATCGGCGCTGATCTTGGAGTGGTCGGCGACTTCTCGGTACCGGCTCCTCTCGAGTCCAAGCACCGGCCTGATGCCGAAAGTCTGGTCTTGTTCGTCGCCGACGCCGATGGGACGACAAAGCGATGGTCGGTCGAGCGCTGGGTCGATCTTGCAACCGCGCTCGGACGTCGAGGCCTCGACGTCGCCGTCGTCACCCGTGGCGAAGGCGGCAACGCCCTAGTGGATCGAGGACTCGCCAGTGTCGTGGCGGCAACTCCAGGTGAGGCCGTTGACGTGCTGAGTGCCTGTCGCGCCGTTGTCGGCGTCGATACCGGTCTGACACACATTGCAGCCCAGCAGGGGACACCCACGGTCACCTTGTGCCGGACGCCGGCGGTCTACTTCCGGAACTGGGACCACACTCGCCTGGTCGCCGGATCCATGTGCGATCCCGCGTGCCGGCGTGCGGAGAACGAATACGCCTATAACCAGCGCGTCAACCTCAGCGGCACGCACCCACCGCCACGGGTGTGTCCCGCGGGATCGGGCTGCCTCGACACTATTGAGCCCGACTCGGTGTTGAAGACCCTCAATGAGCTCCTTTGATGGATTCGGTCCCCCTCAGTCGAGCCGTGAATTCTCAACCGGCCGGTATCGGCCGGATCGTCTCGCTGGGCAGCCGATGCGCTTGGAACAACCTGGGTCGCAATGTCGTGTTCGCCGATGCCTCGCTTCGCCCGATAGCCATTTTCGGGGACACCATGTTCCCCGAGGACGACGAGGCGTCTCAGTTCGATCTCGACATCCACGCCATCGAGGAACTGGCTGACACCGGGCAGATCGCCGTCTTGAACCACCTGGGTGTAGTTCGGATCTTCGAGCTACCACGGTACATCGGATCCGAGCCCGTGGTCGGACCCCACCTCAACGAGACTCGGCAGATCGAGTTTATCGACGACGTCGAAAGGGTGATCGGCCTCGGAGACCGCCTTGTGACGTCACGGCCCCGCGGTCGGCGCCTGGGCGGAGTGCTCGTGACCCAGCCGATCGCCTCCTCCCGCCAGTCCCTCGACGCGAACACTGCACAAGAATCCTTCGGCTTCGTCACCGCCCTCGAGGCGAGCTCAACGCCAGATGGCACTGGCTGGGTCGCGCTCGGCGGTGACGGGCATGTCCGGCTGGTCGAGGTGGATCACGGACGTCTCGGTGGTACCCGGTGGGAGGCCGCAGTCGATTTTGTCCCTGCCGTGCTGGTGTCATGTGGGTCTACCCTCTGGGCTGCGGGCAGCGCCCTGGACGGCGCCGGACTCGACGACTACGACTGGGAGCAACTACGGGGAGGAGGGCTTACCCAGTTCGACCTAGCCAGCGGAGCCGTCGTGGCGGCCGCCCGCTTCGGGGACGACCTTGCGTGGGGAAGCGGCGGCGTGGCGCTGGTCGTTGTGGATGGCGTGCCCTGTGGTGTGGGCCGCTACGGCGAGCTGCACGCGCTGCTTTCGGGTGCCCGGGTGACGACCCGGCTCACCACCGAGCTGGCCCCACACCCGCTCGGCATCGCCCACGCGGCCGTCGTAGCCGGCCAGCTCGTCGTGGGGTTCAATCGCGGCGGCTACCAGCTCCACACGATCTCGCTACGCACCGTCAGCCAGCTCGTCCGGAGTCTTCCGGACCGTAGAGTTTGAGGCTCTCGTGCGCAAGGAACCGCCGGGTGCCCTTGGCCAGGTCGTCGAGCAAGGTGGCTATCGCCTCCTCGAGTGCCTCGAGTTGACGCCGCAATTGGGGTAGGCGTGCGGTGTAGAGGCCGGCCTCGATTGTTCCCGCAGCCACCCTGGCCTCGGTCGATGCGAGTCGGATCACGAGCACCGATAAGCGGTCGATGGCCATGCCCGGGCTCTCGGTCACCAACGGTGCGTCTTCACATGGTCTGATCGCGCCCGCGATCGCCCGGTCGATCGCTTCGATGTAACCGTGACGGGCGCCGTTCAGCTGGTCAATGTCGCGTTTGGCGGCGGCAACCATGATGGCGTCCGCCTGATCTCGGCGGGCGTCATCTTCGCGATCCCACTGGTCGCGGTTGCTGCGGTGCAGGGCGAGAATCGGTTGCATGATTACGGCAAGTTCCTCGTCGGATGGATTTGTAGTTCTTGGTACCGGCGGGTGCAGGAGAGCGCCGAGGATCGTCTCCGCCGTAGGGAGGCCAGACGCCGTCATGGAGAAGACTTAAGGTACGTGACGATCGAACGGGCCGCGAGCGAACCCTGGCCCACCGCCGTGGCGATGCGTTCGTACGCGCCTTCAACCACATCCCCGGCAGCGAACGTCCGCGGATCCGAAGTGCGGAGTTCGGCGTCGACTGCGATTCCGCCGCGTACGCCGAGGTTCAATTGGTCGCGCACCAGGTCGACACGTTGCTCTCGTCCGAGCTTGAAGACAACCCCACGGACGTCGAGCCGATGGTGCTCGCCGGTGCCGGAGTCCGACACGTCGATCCCTTGAAGGCGGTCCGACCCAACGAGCCTGTCGAGAGTCCACCCTGCCAACTCGGTGATTCGACCCTCCGCTTGGACGCGTTCGACGAGGTCCCGCCTCGCCGTGAGGAGGGGCGAGCGATGAACAAGCGTCACCGGCGATCCCGTCGCGGCCAGCGCCAAAGCGTCGAGCGCGGCGCTGTCCCCACCGCCGAAAACCGCCATCGGCAGGCCGGCGAATCGTGCCAGATGGGGCTCCACCAGGTAGGTCACGTCCCCTCCGAATGAACCGTCGGGTGCATTCTCGAGCTCTCGTCGGCACGACCCGGTTGCCACCAGGACACTCCTGGTTCGGTATCGGTGCGCACCAGCGTCGACGAGCCCGGCGGCAAGATCGATTCGAGTCACCGTCTGTTCGAACTTCAGGCGTTCACCCACGATTGAGGCATGGCGCGCCAGTGCGTCGACGAGTGCATCGTTGCCTTCGAGCGCCGTCGCGACGTTGCGCACGGTGTGGGGGATCTGGTCGATCTGGCCCCCAACCTTGCTGGTGGCCTCGAGCACCACCACGTCGAGCTGAATGTCGAAGCACTCGATCGCCGCGCTCACGCCCGCCGCGCCGGCTCCGATCACGACCACATCGTGGAGTGCCTCGTCGCGCACGAGTCCACACTACGGTCTTCAGGAGTCGTCGTGATTCGTGAGACGAAGCGCCGGGTGGACCTGGTTCAAGCTTGAATCCGAGGTTCGGGTCCTATGGGGCCCGACGAGACCCAGCCAGGTTCGACTCCCGACCGCCTTCTCGTGCCTCGTCTTCCTCACCCGCGGTCCCGTGCGGGACATCCTCATTGTCCTCGAGGCGTAGGTGCGGAAGTCGGCGATCGATACTCCGCGGGAGGTACAACCTGTCGATTGATTTGCGCCAGTCGATAGCATCTCCCTTGATTGTGATCCAGAGCTCTCCGTACTCGCGCCGTCAGTTCCTGGCGTGTGCCGCCGGGACGCTAGGCGCTGCCGCTCTGGCCGGCTGTGGGGCGCCGTCGCAAACTGCTAAAACGGCCAAAACGGCCAAAACGGCCAAAACGGCCAAACCCGTGACCGCTTCCTACCGGACTCGGCCGGACCTCAAGGCCCCTCTCATCACAGTCACCGGTCCGGCCGGGCTCCCGGCTCCGGGTTACCTTTTCGTCACCCCGGGGGGCCCGTTGATCGTCGACAACGTCGGCGAGCCGATCTGGATCCATCCGGTGCCCCATGCCAGCACCAACCTCCGGGTGCAGCGGTACCGAGGCCTACCCGTGCTCTCGTGGTGGCAGGGTGAGGTCGCTTCGTACGGGGTCGGCCAGGAAGGCGAGTATATCGTCATGGACAGCTCCTATCGCCAGCTCATGCGGGTGACGGCGCGCCACGGGCTGCCCGCCGACCTCCACGAGTTCCTTATCACCGGAGACGGCACGGCCTACTTCACCGCGTATGAGACGTTCACCACCGACCTCCGGAGCGTGAGCGGCCCGAAAAGTGGCAGAGCTCTCGACGCCACGATCCAGGGTCTCGACCTCGCCACCGGCGACCTGGTATTCAACTGGCGCAGCAGGGACCACATCGCCCTGTCCGAGTCCTACTCGGCCTACTCCGCCTCCTCAACCGCCCCCTTCGACCCGGTTCACGTCAACTCGATCGACACAACGGCTGACGGCAAGCTGCTCGTCTCGGCCCGCAACACGTGGACAATCTACAAACTGGACCCGGTAACTGGCCGGATCATTTGGCGGCTCGCCGGTAAGAAGAACGACTTCACCCTGGGCGACGGGGTGCGCTTTGCCTGGCAGCACGACGCCCGGGGGCACCCCGATGACATCATCACGCTCTTCGACGACGAGGGCGACCCGCCCGAGGCGAAACAGTCTCGCGGCCTCACACTGAACGTCGACGAGACGGCGATGACGGCGCAGCTGGTTGCGCAGTACCACCACCCAGCCAACAAGCTCCTTGCCGGAAGCCAGGGCAGCCTCCAGGTGCTGCCCAACGGCGACGTGCTGGTGGGCTGGGGGTCCGAGCCGTATTACACCGAGTTCAGAAACGACGGCACGCTAGTCCTCGACGCGGAGTTTGCCGAGGGCCAGTCCTACCGAGCTTTCCGCTTCCCCTGGATCGGTACGCCCACCGAGGCTCCGGCGGTGGCCGTGAGCCGCGATGGGGTAGGGCACCTGACCGTCTACGCCAGCTGGAACGGGTCCACCGAGACCGCCACCTGGCAGGCCCTCGCGGGTGGGGGCCCCTCGGAGCTGGCCCCTGTCGCGGCCGCGCCGCGGACCGGGTTCGAGACGTTGATCCGGGGGGTGGGCAGCGCCTCCTACGTGGCGGCCCGTGCCCTCGATGCTTCCGGGGCCGTGCTGGCCACGTCGCCGGCGATCAAGGTCTGACGTACGGCTCCGTTGAAAACTCAGGTGCTGGGCGCCGATGCCGTGGGTGAATGTGGACGTACGTTTCGGTTTGACGGACCTACGTTTCCGTTTCACGATTGATATCGCACTCCGGTCCTTACGGCCTGGATCCCCATGGCGGACCTCCCTGGGTCGGGTCTGCAGGCACTCCTGCTGTTGGGCGCGAGGCGAATCCTCATCCAGTCGCAACGTGGAGGCGCTACGCTCATTGCAGCCGAACAGCCAGCCTTCGTTCGGTCCTTTGTTGCCCCAGACCCCGGTAGCTTCCGCCAACTCTGGCTCGGGGCCTGATTGTGAAGTACAGCTATGTCCTCAAATCCTCACCGTCGTGAGGCATTCCCGACCGAATGTATCCAGTTCCGGGCGGAGGTCATCCAGTTCGAGTTCGACAGCCGCGTCGTCGTGGCACTTTCTGGCGAACTCGATCTCGCAACTGCACCGATGCTCAGGGCGTCTCTCGACAGTCCCCTACTGCATGGCACGGCTGATGTCGAGATCGACATGGCTGAGCTCACCTATCTCGACTCCGCTGGTATGTCCGTGCTCGTCCAACACTGGAGAGACTTGAATGACTCGGGCGGCTCGCTGGTCGTGTTCAACGCCTCACCGATGGCGCTGAAGCTCTTCGGTATCACGGGGCTGACGCACCTTCTACTGAATAGAGTCGAGGGCAGATTGCTTCCAATGCCTCGCTGATGCTCCATGTCGAGGGATTGCGTCGCGCCAGGCGAGTTGTCATGCGACCCCGGCAACGCCCATAAGCGTGCCTTCTGGGTCTGTGAAATGACCGACGACGAGGCCATTCGGTGATGTCGCCGGACCCATGACCCGTGTACCTCCGAGCTCTTCGGCGCGCAGCAACGCAGCCTCAACGTCCGGCACGCCAACGTAGAAGACAGCATGACTTTCAAAACCCGGGCCGCCTCCGACACCACCGGGGATGCCTGTCCCACCTTCGGAGGTAACCAGGTTCAGAAACCCATAGCTCTCCGGTTCTGATACCTCCCGCGCTACCGGTGAGGGCACGTCGAATTCCCAGCCGAAGAGTTCGCTGAAGTACTTCCGGAGGCGCGTCGGATCCTTGCCCACGACCTCAAAGTGCACTACTGGTTGTGACATCCACTACCTCCTGGCTCAACGGGCAGGCATAGCACCGGACTCGCAATCTTGGCGCGACGTCAGGTGTCGCGACCAAAGTAGCCAATGAGGTACTCGGTCACGCGTCTCCCATGGTCTTAAAGCCCAGTGCCCACACACGCCCCAACATGGCAGAGGACGACGGAGCAGTTTCAGCGCCTTTGTGCGTCGATGCCATGGGGCATCGAAGTTTCTACCGAGCACCTCTCGACCCGTGGCCGTCTTGCGATTTCGAAGTCTTTTCGGCGGCTCCGGTGAGACATGGTCGACAACGGACACCCTTGACCAGGCGCTCCAAGGATCGACGACCGCTCAACAGAAGCGTTTTAGAGGGTCATGACGTTCTGGTTGTGCACAGGTGGTAGGCCGCTCCAGGCGTTGGACCGATGATGCAGACGTCCGTTGAAGTGGCGTTGACGATATCCCCTCCTGCTCCACCGACGATGCAATCGTCTTGGCCTGAGTCATTGATGTGGTCGTCGCCTGCGCTCCCGAGAATGAGGGTATGCGAGATCGTGTTCGAGAAGTGGCCCGATCCGGCGAGGATCGCGGTGACGCCGAGTGAGCTGCAGCCAGCCGGTGTGAGTTGGGAGATTTGTCGGACATTCAATGACGTTCCGACGTGGCTCACCGGAACGCTCGTACTCGCGGTGAAACTCGTGACGAGCGTTGCCGCCACGATCAGTGTAAGGAGCCCGGCGCCGGCACGCGCCGCCGTCGCGCGCTTCGACCGGCGATGCAACGAAGATCCGCTCGACGTCCGCCTGGAAGGCTCCTTGGCGTCCCTTGGTACCGCGGCTGGCGATGGTGCGGCGTCAAGGTCCACTGAGGGCCGGTAGACGTAGCGGTGCGCATCATCGTCGATGGCATAGGTCCGATTCCCATCGCTGATCTCATAGAGGATCGGCTGTTCGAGAAACTGGGCGAGTCCCGCCAGGTGCGCGAAACTCGGTACGTCGACGGCAGCCCCCGGTGCCGACAGCGAGACGACCGGTACGATGAGTGAGTGGAGTCGGCTCGCGATCAATTCTTCGTCGCTTCGCACCGACTTTCGACGGCGAGTGAGTTCGTGAATCCCCGCAAGGATGAGGGCGAAGGCACCGAAGACAAAGCCAAGCACCCGGAGTAGGGGAACCGGAACGTCGTACTTGGCTACGGATATCTCGTTGGAGACGAGGTGCGGAATGCTCCCTGTCTGCGTGGGGCTCACCGTGGCGGCAAGCGCGGTGCTGGCGGAGGGCGCGACGTAGGTCGCCCCCGGAGGGGCAGGAGCAACGGCGGCGTTGAGCGTGATCGTTGTCTGTGTGACCGTAAAGGGAAGTACGGGCGAGAAGGTCGCATTAATTGGCTTGTTGTCGACTGTGCCGGTGATGTGGATGATGGGTTGAATATCGGCCGAGTAGGTTTGACTAGCGTCGCCCGAGTGGTTCGACACGTTCGCTATGAGGGTGTACAGGTCCTGCAAGGCGAGTGAGCTCGTCACCGAGGTGCGATCGCCGCTGAAGGCGGTGATCGCCTTCACTGTCGAGAGCCGCTGCCAGGTATCAGCCTGGGACAAGAGGAGCGCATCAAGCTTGATCGTCCCCTTGATGTGATGGCCGAGCGCCGAGGCGAACTGGTACTTGAAGTGCACGACAACGTCGTTGACGAGGCTCGAATAGATGGGCTGACCGGTTGTTACGAATCCTGACGGGTAGACGGGGGTTGGGGCGTTCACGGCGGCTGTGTAGGAGAAACTCCCAAGTTGCTGATAGGCACCGGGCAGGGGGGCCACCTTCTGCTGCGGTCGCCCGAAGCCCACTCCGAGAAGAATCAGCGCGATCACGAGGAAGCCGCCGATCAATGCCAGCATTGGCGTAGGACCGTCAAGAAATGCAGGGGCGTGACGGGCGCTCAGCTGCTGGGGGGTCATCGCGATCCCCGATCGCCGTTCACGGGCCGGCGACCTCGTACCATCCGAAGCTAGGTCTTGTGGCTGCGCCGCCCTGGCACGGCGATCGCCGACTGGCGGTTCTGCGTCGGTCGATGGCTTTGGGTTGTCGGTAGGCACCTTGTCAGCGACCGTCGAACTCTCGAAGTGCTTCTTGGACGTGCGGGATCTGCGACGCCGACTCCGTTTGCGCTTGGTCGTCGTGGCACCGGTAAGGACGACGACCATCGCGGCAATTCCAGCGAGTGGTGCGGCATGCAGCGGTTTGCCGAACCAGCCGAGCGCTGCGCCGACTCCCCCTATGTGAAACCAGAGCTTGCCGGTGAGCTCGGCCCGCGTCGCATAGCCGGGGTCGACGAAATTGTTGTTGTCGCCCTTGAAGAAGTAGTTGCCATTCTGGATCAAGATGATCCTGTGCAGAACCGGCCTGTGCAGCAATTGATTCTGATAGAGCACTACGTCGCCGACGTGATACGAGGACGCGGCTCGGACGAGCGCCAGGTCGTTCTTGTAGAGCATCGGCTGCATGCTGATGCCCGAGGTGACCGAATAGGTCGTGGACCCGCCAAGATTCGTCGGGGCGAAGAAGACCCACAGTCCAGCCACCATCGCAGCGCCGATGACTGCGCCGATGATCTTCATTGGCGACCACTTCATCGTGCTTCTCCAGCTCCCCTCCGATTAGGCCGAAGCAGACGAGGTTTCGCGCTTGACGCCCGGTTCGGTCCGCCCGCCTCGACTCGACCGGGTGCGCTGGCACCACTCGGCTACTGGGCCGCGACGACGGTCACACCGGTCAACAGCGCGGCGCTGAGCTGCGGGCTCGTTGTCGCACAGGTAACGGTTGCGCCGGCGGCATCGGTCGAGCACGTGTAGTTGGTGGGGCCGCCGGTGCTCAACGCAGCCGAGATGGTGACCTTGCCGGCCCCCGCGCTCGGCACTACCGGGCTGATCGTGAAGGTCAACGAGTCGATGTTCGCCGGCGTGGTGGCATCGAGCGAGTAATGGAGGGCGGTCACGGTAAAGCCCGACACGGCGCCGGCGCCGGCGCCGGCGGTTGTCGCGGGAACGGTGTTCGACGCCGTGAACGCGTAGGCCCCGCCTCCGATGGCCAGTGCAATGCCGATTGCAAGGATGGTTGTGATCTTTCGCCTGTTGCGCATGAGGAACACCTCGAATTCGTAGTCGAATGAGGAGTCCTGCCAGGCCCCACGTATCCAATCTACTATGGATATCAAAAACTAGCAAAATATTTCAATAATACTTACCGCGTCGGTAGTCGTCGGGCCGGAAACTGCCTTACGAGCTAAGGAGATCCTGTACGCGCATTATGCGCAAAGGACTTCGTGCCATAGGCCAATTGGGATCACCGAATGGAGCTGGCAAAAATCCGAACCCAAACGCTCGGGCCCAAAGGGCTAGGCCCGGTTAGTCCGACTCCGTAGGAGCTCGAAAGCTAAATTTCTGCCCTCAAGTTGGGTGTATCTCCGCTTCGTGTGCAGTAACCGCAGTTCGATGCGTCCGAGGGCCGCCCGACGGAGTGTGTGATTTCCCCAGACAATCTCGAACAGCACTGCTGGTCTCCGATGTCTCGACACATCACGTCGTTGCTTGGTTTGGATGGTTGGTGGAGGCGATGGGACTTGAACCTACGAACCTCCTGACTGCCAGTTGCTTATCGGGGGAAATTGTCCTAGATCGTTCGATATCGTCACGGCCTATTCGCCACGTGCCAGAGGGTGCAGAAGGCGCGTAGGTCATCGTCGGAATCTGTCTCAACCCGTACACCCCAGCGACCGAATGTGCCTGATAATTGTTCCGATGAGACCCCCCGGGTGACTGCCACACCTGGGGGTGGGGAGTTTGCTTGCGCGAACGAAGCGGAGAACCCTCCGCGTCTTGCACAGAGTCCCCGCGAGGGCGGCGTTGCCTGAGTGAGCCTTCGGACGTGTCCTTGGCTTTGGAAGTCGCTCGGCCAGACGAGTCCGTAGTTGCGGCCGGTGCCCACGTCAACGCATCGATACCGGTGCACGTGTCTTCGGGCGCAGCCGTCAGACCCGAGGTATCATCCCAAGCGGTTTCGGAGAGATGCACCGCACGAGAAGATGCGTGTCTGA